>NZ_DAMAPU010000003.1:51281-489056 GCF_032071645.1 Superficieibacter sp. | reverse complement strand
ATCCTTCCCCCACCACCAAATTCCATGTTTCCGCCCGGTGACAAAAATCTTCTGCCTCATGTCGATCCCCGAAGGGAAATCACAAAAACCTTCGCCCGGCGCTTTCCCTATCTCTCCACCGTCTGACGCAGCCTCTCCCCTGCCCGCTCCAGCGCAGCGATCCCGCCGCGTAACCAGCCCCCTTTTCCGCTATATTCGAGCCTGGCCGCATGGTCAAACTGATCGTAATCAACCGGATAAACCAGCGCAGGAATATGACGCGTCAGGCAGTGCCAGAGGATCCCCGCGCCGCCATGGTGGATCACCGCGTCATAATGTCCCAGCCAGCGGTCGTAATCGACCCAAGCAATACGGCTAAAATTTCCGTTTTGCTGAACGCTCTGGCCCGTGAGATTGCCATCGGTAAAATGAAACTCCCACTCCGGCATCGTGGCGGCAAGCGTTGAAACCGCCTGCGCGACCCGGTCCTTATGCCAGTCAAGATGCGTCCCCAGCGTGACCAGTACATGCCGTTTCCCGACCTTAAAAGGCGGAGCCGGAGCGTCGAGCGGCGGGGTGTACAGAGCGGGACCGATAAACCTCACCGCAGCAGGCCAGCGCCGGGGGAATTCAAAATCCGCTTCGCCGAGCGCCAGGATCCGCGTCGGCGAATAGACGCTCTCGCTCCCGTCAGCCCGGTATAGATGATCAATCCCCGCCTGGCGGATCGCATCACGAAAAAGCCAGAATACCGCCTGCTTAAAAAACCTCACCTTTTTGCGCTGGATGAAATGCCCCACCCGCTGCCAGCGGTTTTGCGCAGGCATCAGCCCGCCACAATAAGCGGGTGCGCCATCCGGCGTTTCCAGCACGCAGGGCGATGGCAGGCTGGTCCACCACGGGATCGCCAGCCTGCGGCAGACCTCGCCGACCACAGGCAGCGTAAAGTCAGCAATCGCCAGATCCGGCTTGCCCTCATGTCGCCAGAGCACTTCCAGTTCGTCGGCGAACTGTTTCAGCAATCCCACCACGCCGCGAAACTGTCGCCAGAGGCGAACCGGGTGAGATTTCACTGCATACTGCGGATTCGCCACCGCCTCCAACGGCCCGTCATAGTCGCCGGGCAATGCCAGCGCCGTAAACCCGGCGGCATGAATACGCGTCACCGCGCCACGGGTACTAACGATCCGTACCTGATAACGCGAGGATAACGCCCTGCCCAGTGCCAGCACCGGATGCAAATGCCCTGAAAACGGCGGAGCCAGCAGATCGATGCGGGATACGCCCGGCGGGATAAGATCACGTAAACGCTGCATTAAAACGTCCTGATAAAGCGGCGACACAGCGCTGCCAGCTCTGGCTGCGCGAGATAATTCATATGTCCGCAGCGGATGCGCTCGTCGGCCTTTGGAAACCACAGGCGGGAAATCCAGTCCTGCTGCCCCTGCACCAGCAGATGACGGCAGTCCGGGCGACGGCGGGCCACCGGACCATAGGCGAAAACGTTGACGCGCGACAGCTGCATCGCCGGAAGCTGCAAATTATTAAACAGCTCAAGCCCGCAGCTCCCGGCCAGCAGCAGCGTCCGATCCGCCGACGCCAGCAACGCCAGTGCCTCATCCTGATAAGTCCGGGCAAACGCGGGCCTGCGCGAGTATAAATAGTCGCGCGCATTATTCAGGCTCGCCCGTATCAGCGGCGTCTGCGTCCAGCACTGAGTCTGCGCAGGCCATGGAAAATTGACCGCCCCCCCTGGCAGATCCAGCGCTTCAATAAATGCCCGCTGCGCCGGGCTTAATGCCGAGTTATCCGGCTGGCTGCGGCCGGTAATAAAAGCCACCTGTAGCGTCATAGTGAAGTAAAACGATCGTTGCTGAAAATGCGATAGCGTCGTGAACGCCAGTAAATAGTGCGGTTAATCATTGCGTGCAGCAAATGCAGTGGCTGAAGCAGTTCTGACAGCACAGAAAGCAACGGATGCGCCGGGATCTCATCAGAAACCCGAGCCTGCACCCGCCGCAGCGCGGCATAGCGAACGATCAGCACGGCAACCAGGATAATCGCCTCCGCCACGCCGCCATATAGCGTCAACACCAGCATTGCCCACAGCAACAGCGGATGCAGTCCCTGAAGCATAAAAATCGCCGCGTTAACCGCCGCCGTTTTTTCCCGCATCAGCAGGGTGGCAAACAAAAACCAGCGGTGCATCTGACGGCAGTAGCGCCTGAAGTCCGGCACGCTGGTCTGCACCCTGACCGTGGCGGTTGACTGAACAATCTCCACCCGTGCCCGCACCAGCAGGGTCGCCAGCGCCAGATCGTCTGTCAGATGCCGCATAATCGGCGCAAATCCCCCCACCCGCGCCAGCACCTGTGTCTTCAGCGCATAGCACATCCCGTTGAGCGTCAGCGGGCGAGTAAATGGCAGCAGCGGCAGGTAGGTCATCGCCGAATTATCATTCACAAACTGCGCCAGCAGGCGCGATGCCGTATTGCCCGCCGCCCGATACCACGGCAGCGCCGTCACCAGCGCATTATCATTCAGCCCGCTTAACATCCTGCAAAGTGAACTGGCGCTCAGGGTGGCATCGTCGTCCAGCACCAGCAGCACGGGCGTTGTGACCTGCGCCCTCGCCTGCTCCAGCTTGAACAGTTTCGGATTCACCCCTTCCGGCGCGGCGATGTAACGCTGAATGGCGATTGCGCACTGCGGATAGCGCAGCATCAGTTGCCGGGTAATGCGCGCAGCTTCGTCATCGTCATCATCGATCAGCCACAAAAAACACACGCCGGACAAATGGTGCAGGTTAGATCCCAGCACTGATTCCAGCGCCGGATCACCGCTCAGTATCGGCTGCATAATGGTGACGTCGGCGGGTTTAATCGCGGACGCGCACGGAGAAACCCCCAGCCTCTTCAGCGTATAAAACAGCTTAAACAGCAGGATCGCCAGCCAGATCAGGGCCATCGTTATCATGGTTGTTGCACCTTATGGCGTTGCAGGAAATGGCTCAGGCTCGCGGAAAACGGCACCGTGGGCGGGCCAAAATCGGCCAGCATGAGGCTGACATCAAGTGTGGCGCTATAGCCGAAAACGCCGACGCCAAAGCGGGTGATCGGCGGCTCGCCGGGAAGCGGCAGGATGCGCCACAGCCACTCCAGCGCCCCGGCTATGCGCAGCGCGGTAGTCAGCGACATAGTGCGCTGTGGCCGCGGCAGATCCAGCTCGCGTAATACCTCGCCCAGCAGACGCTGCGTATCCAGCGGATGCGCGGCCGAAATGTTATAGCACGGCCTCAGCCGGGGATGGACCGCCGCCTGCATCAGGTAGTCACACAGCATGTCGATGTGGATCATCTCAGACTGCGCGCGGCCCGGTCTTTGCAGATTGACCAGTTGATTTTTACGGGCCGCCGCCAGCAGCGGTGGCAACAGCAACTGGTCGCCATCGCCAAACACCGCGCAGGGGCGCAAAATCGTTTTCTCACCGGCATACTGCGCCACGTATTGTTCCGCCAGATATTTGCTGCGCCCGTACTCACTGGTAAACGCCGGTCCGATAACCTCACTCTCGCGCAGGGCAAAACGATCGGCAAAGCGGTAATACACCGCCGCGCTGGACAGGAAAATCAGCCGCGGAAACGAATTCCGGCTACAAAATTCAAGCACCTGGACGGTAGTTTCCACGTTATCGCGATAATACTCCCGCGCGGTGCCCCACGGCGATGCGCGTCCCGCCGCGTGGATCACCACGTCCGGGCGAAAATCCAGCGCATCCAGACAGTCAAGCGCCAGCGCGCGGTAGCGGACCGACGGCGGAAAATCACACCGCGCTCGTCGCCCCACGCCGTACAGCGTCACGCCCTCGCGTAAGGCGAAGCGACGTAAAAAAGCCCCGCCGATAAAACCGGATGCGCCGGTCACCAGCACCTTCACTGCGGGTTTTCCCTACGCTGAAGAACACGCGACTGGAGAGACAGCGAATCGTTCAGCGCCGCCAGCTGCATCGTCCGCGCTTTCATTCGCGTCCCCACTGGCGAATAATGCGCCGCCGCTTATTGCCGAACGAGGTCAGTACCGTCCGGGCTTGCAGCGTCCAGCGCAGCCGCGCGGTATCGATGCCCTGGCGGGCGAATAACCCATTCAGCGCCTCGCGGCAGGCGTCCAGCGCCGCCTGCTCGCAGTCTGCGGTGAGGCAAAGCGTTTCTGCCCCGGTCTGTACCAGCCGGTAATCGGCGGTAAGCGGCAGCGTCATTGCCAGCACGCGGCTACAGGCGTCGGCAAACACCGTCTGCGCCTGTGCAGCCACGCCGGGTAACAGCAGTTGATCGTCCTGCCGCCCCTCAATACGGGCAATGGCGCGCGTGGCGCTACCGCAGGGGCACGGGATGTCGCTCGCCACCAGCACGTCGTCAAGCCGGTAGCGGACAATCGGCTGTGTGCGGCGGGTAAAGTCGGTGATCAGCGGGATAAAGCGTTTTTCATCCAGCCATTGCGGCTCGACGTAAATAAATTCTTCATTGAGATGCAGGGTGCCGCAGGCGCAGGTCGCCGCCAGAAATCCTTCGGTAGCCTGATAAATTTCCCCCACTTCGCCAAATACCTGGCGCAGCAGTTGGCGGTCCTGCTCTTCCAGCACTTCCGCCACCGAAATCACCTTTTTAACCCTGAGCCGTAACGTGCCGGAAAGCACCGCCAGCGCCAGCGCGCGCAGGACCTGGGCGGGCGCGACGATAAGCGTCGGCGACTGTGCCTGAATCTGCGCCAGTTGCGGCTGAAAAGGGGCCAGCAGATCGTAAAACGTGAGGCTCAGCCAGCGGTTATTAACGCTGTGGTAGAGGTTATTATCCGCCCGCAGGAAAAGCGCCACCCGCTCTCCCGCCAGCAGGCCGTCGGGCAATGCCTTTGCCAGCACTGCCGCCGCCCAGATTTGCTGCTCCTGCGGGCTGACCACAAACAGTCCGCGCCGCCCGGAGGTGCCGGAAGAAAGCCCGACGCTGAATCGCCCGACGTTGGGAGTGAAGTCCCGGCTCTGCTCGCTTTGTAACGCGCAGGCCAGCAGTGCCTCGCGTTTTAGCCCGGCGGTGTTCATCTCATCGAAATGCGCCATCATCAGCGCCTTGTCCATCGTCGGCCACTGGTCAACGTCCAGCGCCTGAAAGCGGCGGAACCACGGGCTTTTCGGCAGCACATTGCGCTGAAAACGTCTCAGCCGCCGGGCCTGCCAGACCTCCAGATCCTCGCGCCGGGTAAAGCGCAGTCTGCGGATGCGAAAATAGCGCCACAACAGAGTAAACGGGATCATAAATCGCCCTCGTGGCACAGCCGGATATCCACCACGCCGTTTTGCCACAGCCGGTTGAGTTGTTCGAGGGTCCGATACCAGGCCGGGGGATCGGACATCACCAGATGCGCCAGTCGCGACGGACCGCGCAGCTCGCGGTAGCTGGTCGGCGACCACGCGGCGTCGGCCGCCAGCAGCGTCCAGCCATCATCGGTCAGCACAAATGCGCCGATATGCCCGGCGGCATGGCCCGGCAGCGGGACCAGGATCACCTGCCCGTCGCTGTCGGGCAGCACATAGCCGTGGGTAAACGGCGCCAGCGCGGCGGGCAACGTCAGCGCATCAAAACTTTCGATAAAACGCAAAGAGGATTCGAAATCCTCCGGGAACAGCCCCGGCACGAACGCCTGGCGCAAGGCGGCAACCCCGCGCAGTGAGCGTACCTGCGCCCAGCCTTCGCCGGAGCAAATGCAGGCCACCTGAGGAAAATCGCGCAGCCCGGCTACGTGATCGGCATGAAAATGCGAGAGGATAATCGCGTCGATATCGCCGCCGACCATTCCGCGTGCGTAGAGTTGCCGGGCCAGCGATTCATTCGGATCAAAACAGACCGGCGTCACCTGGCGGTAAATCTGAAACACGCCACGGCGGGTGTAGTGCTCAAACCACGAGGCGTAGCCGGTATCCCACAGCCAGCGGCGATCGCCCACTTCCAGCAGCCAGGCCCGCGAGGGAAATTTACACACCCGCAGCCCCGCCCCCTTCAGCGCCATACAGCCAATATGAGTGCAGTAACCCACCTCAAAAGCGGTGATTTTTGCCATGTTCCCTCATCCATTTTCCGGTCAGTTCAATGCCTTCACCCATTGAGAAGCGCGGTCGATAGCCCAGTTCGTCAATGGCTTTTTGCGCGCTGAGCGTCATGTCAAAGCAGACCGTGCCCGCACTATAGCGCGTCACCGGCGACTCCCGCTGAAAGCAATGGCCGACAAGTTCCATCCCGCGTGCCGCCAGCGACAACACCGGCCACGGCACCGCGCGCAGGGTATAGCGCAACCCCAGTTGCTGGCGCAGCAGCGCGTCCAGCATCTCTTTCAGCCGCTGCGGCTGGTGGTTGGTGATGTTATAGAGACTGCCGGAGCGCAGCGCCGCCTCCGTCGCCAGCATCATGGCATCAACCACATTCTGCACGAAGGTTAAATCCAGCAGCGCCTCGCCGCCGCGCGGCAAACGCAGCACACCGCCGTCACGCTGAAGCTGGCACAGCAGGCGCGGGACAATCACGTTGTCATGCGGACCAAACAGCCCGCGCGGACGTAAAATCACAAACGTCGTCGCGCTGAACTGCGCCACCGCCCCGGCAATCACCTGCTCTGCTGCGTATTTACTGCGAGCATAGTGGCTGCTGAAACGGCGGGCCAGATAGCTTTCCGGCAGATCGTAATGGTGTTGAAAATCAAAATAGACCGCGGGAGTAGAAATATGCACAAAGCGCGGAATGCCCGCCCTGCCCGCCGCCTGCGCCAGCGTCCGGGTGACGGCGACGTTCGCCGCGTCAAACGCCGTCGGGCTTCCCCACGGCGAAGATTTTGCCGCACAGTGCCAGACCGCCGCGCAGCCCGTCATCAGCCGTTGACACTCATCGACCGTGGCAAGGGTGAGATCGCGGGCGACAAACATCGCGCCCATCCGTTTCAGGCATTCGCCTTCCGTCAGATTACGCCCGAGCGCGATGACCTCATGCCCGCTTTCCAGAAGAAATTGCGCAGCATTGCGCCCCAGTCCGCTGGTCGCGCCGGTAAGCAAAATTTTCATGGCAGGAAGACCAGCCCCGCCAGGGTCAGCCCCGCCGCGGTGCCAATCAGCATCGCGGGCTGACCGGGTATCAGCCGTCCGCCGATGATCGCCTCATGCAGCGCGGTCGGGATCGACGCCGCCACCTGATTGCCGTAATGCCGGTACACGTCTATCAGCACCGACTCCGGCACGTTCAGCCGCCTGCGCATATGCTCCAGCGACAGATGGCTGGCCTGATGCGGCACCACCGTCGCAATCTCGTTCAGCCGCAGTCCGCTTTTTGCCAGCAGACGGGCAAAGTAATCATCAATCAACGACGAGGCATAACGAAACAGCGGCTTGCCCTGCATATGGAACAAAAAATCGGCATCGCTGATGCCCGCTCTGGGGTTACGCCGGGTGCCGCCCGCGCGGATTTCACACAGGTCACTGCCGTCGGGATACATCTCAATCAGGCTCGCCAGAATGCCGCAGGTGCCGTCGCCGCGCTCAACAATCGCACAGGCCGCGCCGTCGCCAAAAATCAGCGAGGACTCCTCATGCGCCCAGTCAATACCGCGCGAGGCGAGATCCGCTGAGACAATCGCGATGCGCCGGTACGCCCCGCTGTTCAGCAGACCGGCGGCAACCTCCAGCGCGGAGATAAAACTTACGCAGCTACTGTTGATATCAAAACCTGCCACCCCCGCAGGCATGGCGGCGGCTTTCAGTATATGAATGGCGCTGCACGGGAGCGCCTGAACCGCAATCGCTGAGGCGCAGATCAGCAGATCGACCGACGACGGCGCCAGCGAGCCTGCGCGCAGCGCGTTGTGCAGCGCCTGCGCCGCCAGTTCCGCCTGGCTGGCGTCATCCGACGCATGATAACGCCAGGCGATGCCCGAGCGTTTTTCCACATAGCCGGGCGGCTTGCCGAGTTTGATATCCAGAGACGAGGAGCTGATGCGATCCGGCGGCAGCGCAATGCCGGTAGCGATGATTTTTACTGCGCTGGTCACACCGGGACGTGCGGGAGCATCCATTCAGAGTTCGCTTATTTAGCCAGGAAATTTATTCATGATATAGAATTAAAAGGCAAAAAAAACCCAGGAATTTTAGCCCCTGGGTTTTGTACCGGTTTGCTATTTTAATTAGCGACGGGCGCGGACAATCTGGTATTTACGCGTCAGATATTCCACCGGCGCGCTCCAGACATGCACCAGTCGTGAAAACGGGAACAGCACGAACAGGGTCATGCCGAGCACCAGATGGACGCGGAAAATAAACGCCACCCCGTCGAGGTGCGCCGACGCGCCGCCGTGGAAAGTGACCACCGACTGCGCCCAGCCAACCAGTTTCATCATCTCGCTACCATCCATATGCTGTGCGGAGAAGGGAATGGTCAGCAGCCCCAGCGCGCACTGCACCATCAGCAGAGAGAGGATCAGAATATCCGCCCCGGTGGTGGTAGCGCGAATGCGCGGGCTGAACAGGCGGCGTTTTAGCAGCAGCAGACCGCCGACCAGCGTCATCAGCCCGCACGCGCCACCGGCAATCATCGCCATCTTCTGTTTCACGTCAATCGGCAAAAAGCCCTCGTACATCCAGTGCGGGGTCAGCATACCGAGCAGATGCCCGGCGAAAATGCCGAGAATACCAAAGTGGAACAGGTTAGAAGCCATATTCATCCCTTTGCGATCCAGCATCTGGCTGGAGCCTGCGCGCCAGCTATATTGCCCGTAGTCGTAGCGCAGCCAGCTCCCGACGAGGAATACCGTGCCCGCAATATAGGGATAGATGTCGAAGAAGAACATATTCAGAAATGGCATTATTGCTGTCCTCCGGTGGGGGAGATATTCAGATATTGCGGGGCCACGGCTCCGGCAAAACGACGCTGATGACTGGAGATTTCCGACTCACCGCAGCCCTGTTCAGCAAAGAATTTAATTTGCTCTTCCTCCCAGACCGCATCCAGCGCCTGTGGGGTATCGTCGCGAGCTTCATCGGCGATTTTCTCCGCCACTTTGGCGTTATCAATCGCGGTATTCGCCAGCGAAAGCAGCAGATCGAACAGCACCGCGTAGCGGCTTTCACGCTGTTGCAGACGAGCGCTCAGCAGCGCCAGAATCGGCGCGATATCCTGCAATCCGCCCAGCGCTTCCGCCACCGGCAACTGCGCCAGATACTCCAGGTACAGCGGCAAATGGTCCGGTAGCTCGCGGCTGTCGAGGTGCAGCCCCTGCCGCTGGTATTGCGCCAGCAAATCGACCATCGCCTGACCGCGATCGCGGGATTCGCCGTGAACGTGTTCAAACAGCAGCAGCGAAGTGGCGCGTCCGCGATCGAACAGTTCGCTGTATGCCGACTGCATATCAAGCAGATCCTGCGCGGTTAAATCGCGCAGGAAAATGCTCAGCGTGTGGGCCTGTTCTTTGCTGATGTTTTCAGCGCAGGCCAGGGCATCAAACAGTTCCTGCTGATGCTGCCAGAGGGCAGCATCCGGGTATTCGAGCAGGCGCGAAATAATGACGAGTTCAATCACGGGTGCGGCTCCGTTCTGGTGGTCACATCAATCGCATCGATGCGGCGGCTGTTAAACAGATTGAATTTGCTGTCTGAACCGTGGCAACCGTCGCCGAAAGTAAAGCCGCAGCCGCTTTTCTCCGGGAAGGCGTCGCGGGCCAGCTCGCGGTGGCTGCTGGGGATCACAAAGCGATCTTCATAGTTGGCGATGGCAAGATAGCGGTACATCTCCTGCGCCTGCGCTTCGCTCAACCCCACGTCTTCCAGCGCGCGGGTATCCACTTCGCCATCGACGGTTTCCGCGCGTTTGTAGTGACGCATTGCCAGCATCCGCTTCAGCGCCAGCAGTACCGGCTGGGTGTCGCCTGCGGTCAGCATATTCGCCAGATATTCCACCGGAATGCGCAGGCTGTCCACGTCCGGCAGAATGCCGTTGCTGCCGAGCTCCCCTGCATCGGCGGCGGACTGAATCGGTGACAACGGCGGCACGTACCACACCATCGGCAGAGTGCGGTATTCCGGGTGCAGCGGCAGCGCCAGCTTCCAGTCCATGGCCATTTTGTAGACCGGCGATTGCTGTGCGGCGTCAATCACGCTCTGCGGAACGCCGTCTTTCAGCGCCTGTTCAATCACTGCCGGATCGTTCGGATTGAGGAAAATACTCAGCTGACGCTGGTAGAGATCTTTCTCGTTTTCCGTGCTCGCCGCCTGCTCAATGGCATCCGCGTCATATAACAGCACGCCGAGGTAGCGAATACGGCCCACGCAGGTTTCGGAGCAGACGGTCGGCTGACCGGCTTCAATACGCGGGTAGCAGAAAATGCACTTCTCAGACTTGCCGCTCTTCCAGTTGAAGTAGATTTTCTTGTACGGGCAGCCGGTGATGCACATCCGCCAGCCACGGCATTTGTCCTGGTCGATCAGCACGATGCCGTCTTCTTCACGCTTGTAGATGGCTCCGCTTGGGCAGGTCGCCACGCACGCCGGGTTCAGGCAGTGCTCGCACAGACGCGGCAGATACATCATGAAGGTGTTTTCAAACTGGCCGTACATCGCCTTCTGCATATTCTGGAAATTCTGATCTTTGGCGCGTTTTTCAAATTCGCCGCCGAGGATCTCTTCCCAGTTTGGCCCACCGGTAATTTTATCCATCCGCTGACCGGTGATCAGCGAGCGCGGACGGGCAATCGGCTGATGCTTGCCTTCCGGGGCGTTGTGCAGGTGCTGATAGTCATAGTCAAACGGCTCATAGTAATCGTCGATGCCCGGCAGATGCGGGTTGGCGAAGATTTTCCCCAGCAGCAGCGCGCGGTTGCCCATGCGCGGTTGCAGTTTGCCGTTGATTTTGCGGATCCAGCCGCCCTTCCACTTATCCTGATTTTCCCACTGGTTCGGGTAGCCGGTGCCGGGTTTACTTTCGACGTTGTTAAACCACGCGTACTCCATCCCTTCACGGCTGGTCCAGACGTTTTTACAGGTGACGGAACAGGTGTGGCAGCCGATGCATTTATCAAGATTCAGCACCATGCCGACTTGTGAACGAATTTTCATTTTACGCTCTCCTGTACCTGGTCATTGCCTTCGCCATCCAGCCAGTTAATGTTTTTCATTTTGCGGACCACCACGAACTCATCGCGGTTAGAGCCAACGGTGCCGTAATAGTTAAAGCCCCAGGACAGTTGCGCATAGCCGCCGATCATATGGGTCGGTTTCGGGCTGATGCGGGTCACGGAGTTATGGATACCGCCGCGCTGTCCGGTGATTTCCGATCCCGGCAGGTTCACGATGCGTTCCTGCGCGTGATACATCATGGTCATCCCGGACGGCACACGTTGGCTGACCACCGCACGGGCGGTCAGCGCACCGTTGCTGTTGAAGACTTCAATCCAGTCGTTATCTTCAATGCCCAGCTCTTTGGCGTCGGTTTCACTCATCCAGACAATCGGACCGCCGCGCGACAGGGTCAGCATCAGCAGGTTGTCGCTGTAGGTGGAATGAATGCCCCACTTCTGGTGCGGTGTCAGGAAGTTAAGCGCTTTTTCCGGGTTGCCGTTGGACTTCTCGCCCATCACCGCTTTCACCGAACGGGTGTCGATGGGTGGACGGTAAACCAGCAGGCTTTCACCAAAATCACGCATCCACTGGTGATCCTGATACAGCTGCTGGCGACCCGACAGGGTGCGCCACGGGATCAGCTCGTGAACGTTGGTGTAACCGGCGTTATAAGAGACATGCTCATCTTCCAGACCTGACCAGGTCGGGCTGGAGATAATTTTGCGCGGCTGGGCCTGAATATCGCGGAAGCGGATTTTCTCTTCCTCTTTATTGGTCGCCAGATGCGTATGGTCGCGCCCGGTAAATTCGCTCAGCGCGGCCCAGGCTTTCACCGCCACGTGGCCGTTGGTTTCCGGGGCCAGCGTGAGGATCATTTCCGCCGCGTCAATCGCCGTGTTGAGCATCGGCTGGCCTTTCGCCGGGCCTTCCGCTTTGGTGTAGTTGAGCTTGCGCAGCAGATCCATTTCGCTCTGGGTATTCCAGGCGATGCCCTTGCCACCGTTGCCGATTTTTTCCATCAGCGGGCCGATAGAGGTAAAGCGCTCCCAGGTCGCCGGGTAATCACGCTCCACCGGAATAATATGCGGTGCGGTTTTACCGGGGATGAGATCGCATTCGCCTTTCTTCCAGTCTTTCACGTCCAGCGGCTGCGCCAGTTCAGCGGCGGAGTCGTGCAGGATCGGCAGCGTCACCACGTCGATTTCTTTACCCAGGTGCCCGACGCACACTTCAGAGAATTTCTTCGCGATGCCTTTATAAATGTCCCAGTCGCTTTTTGACTCCCACGCTGGATCGACCGCCGCAGACAGCGGATGAATAAACGGATGCATATCCGAGGTATTCATATCGTCTTTTTCATACCAGGTGGCGGTCGGCAGCACAATATCGGAATAGAGGCAGGTGCTCGACAGACGGAAGTCCAGCGTTACCACCAGATCCAGTTTGCCGTCCAGACCGTTATCGTGCCATTCCACCTCTTCCGGCTTGACGCCGCCCTGCTTGCCGAGATCTTTACCCTGAATGCCGTTTTCGGTGCCGAGCAGATACTTCAGCATGTACTCATGACCTTTACCGGACGAGCCAAGCAGGTTGGAGCGCCAGATAAACAGGTTACGCGGGTGGTTCTTGCCGTTTTCCGGCTGTTCGGCGGCGAAACGGATCGTGCCCTCTTTCAGCGCCTTAACGGTGTAATCTACCGCGCTCATGCCCGCTTTTTCCGCTTCAGCGGCAATGCGCAGCGGGTTGGTGCCTAGTTGCGGTGCCGACGGTAGCCAGCCCATCCGCTCGGCGCGGACGTTAAAGTCGATCAGATGCCCGGTATAGCGCGATGCATCCGCCAGCGGCGACAGCAGATCTTTTGCCGTCAGTGATTCATAGCGCCACTGGCTGGAGTGGTTATAGAAGTACGAAGTGCTGTTCATATGCCGCGGCGGACGCTGCCAGTCGAGGGCAAACGCCAGCGGCTGCCATCCGGTCTGCGGACGCAGTTTTTCCTGGCCGACGTAGTGCGCCCAGCCGCCGCCGCTCTGACCGATACAGCCACAAAAAATCAGCATATTGATCAGGCCACGGTAGTTCATATCCATGTGATACCAGTGGTTCATCCCGGCACCGACGATGATCATCGAGCGACCGTGCGTTTTATCGGCGTTATCAGCGAATTCGCGGGCGGTGCGGATAATATGCGCGCGCGGCACACCGGTAATTTTCTCGGCCCACGCCGGGGTATACGCCTTCACCTCTTCATAGCTGCTGGCGCAGTTTTCATCATTCAGACCACGATCCAGGCCGTAGTTGGCGAGGGTCAAATCGTAAACGGTAGTCACCAGCGCGGAAGTGCCGTCAGCCAGTTGCAGACGTTTTACCGGCAGTTTATGCAGGAGAATATTTTGCAGTTCGACTTTGTTGACGTGCTCGGTGCCGTCGCCGCCAAAGTACGGGAAACCAACTTCGGCAATATCAT
The DNA here is from genome assembly GCF_032071645.1 of Superficieibacter sp. Classification (NCBI taxonomy): domain Bacteria; kingdom Pseudomonadati; phylum Pseudomonadota; class Gammaproteobacteria; order Enterobacterales; family Enterobacteriaceae; genus Superficieibacter; species Superficieibacter sp. The sequence continues at coordinate 475,477 of NZ_DAMAPU010000003.1, read as the reverse complement.
CATGACCGCCCAGCAGGCTCAGGTTCAGTTCGACATCACTGCCGGAGGTGCCGTCACGCTGTTCGAGATTCCACTTGCCCTTCTCGCCCCAGCGGAAACCGATCGAGCCGTTCGGCGCAATCAGATCACCGTTGGCGTTAACGGCGACGGTTTTCCACTGCGGATTATTTTCCTGGCCCAGCGCATCCACCAGATCGGCGGCGCGCAGCATCCGGCCTGCGGCGTAGTAGCCGTCGCGCGCGTCGAGCATCACCAGCATCGGCATGTCGGTATAACGACGCACGTAATCAGTGAAATACTGGCTGGGATTATCAAGGTGGAATTCGCGCAGCATTACGTGGCCCATCGCCATCGCCATTGCCGCATCGGTGCCCTGTTTCGGTGCCAGCCATAAATCACACAGCTTGGCGATTTCGGCGTAGTCCGGGGTGACGGCCACGGTTTTGGTCCCTTTGTAACGCACCTCGGTAAAGAAGTGGGCGTCCGGGGTACGGGTCTGCGGGACGTTAGATCCCCAGGCGATGATATAACTGGAGTTGTACCAGTCGGCGGATTCCGGCACGTCAGTCTGCTCGCCCCAGGTCATCGGCGACGCGGGCGGCAGGTCACAATACCAGTCATAGAAGCTCAGGCAGGTGCCGCCAATCAGCGACAGATAACGCGCGCCGGAGGCATACGAAACCATCGACATCGCCGGGATCGGTGAGAAGCCCGCCACGCGATCCGGGCCGTAGGTTTTGACGGTGTAAACGTTGGATGCGGCGATCAGCTCGTTCACTTCCTGCCAGGAGGAACGCACGAAGCCGCCGCGCCCGCGCGCCTGCTTAAAGCTTTTCGCTTTATCGGCGTCTTCAATAATGGACGCCCAGGCCTCAACCGGATCGGTATGGTGTTGTTTCGCTTCGCGCCACATTTTCATCAGCCGTTTACGCATCAGCGGATATTTCAGGCGGTTAGCGCTGTAGAGATACCAGGAGTAGCTGGCTCCGCGCGGGCAGCCACGCGGTTCGTGGTTCGGCATATCAGGACGGGTACGCGGATAGTCGGTCTGCTGGGTTTCCCAGGTGACCAGCCCATTCTTAACGTAGATTTTCCAGCTACAGGAGCCGGTGCAGTTCACGCCGTGGGTAGAACGCACCACTTTGTCGTGCTGCCAGCGGCTTCTGTAGCCATCTTCCCAGTCCCGATTCGTTTCGAGAAGCTGGCCGTGCCCATCGGCAAAGGTTTCGCCCTTCTGTTTGAAGTAGCGGAACCGATCCAGGAATTTACTCATCTGGTGTCTCCTGTATGGAGCCTGACGGCTCTCTGATAAATCGACATTGCTGCATATGGCGTGAAATTAATGCCCTGAAACATCAGGGGAATTGATAACGATCAAGATGCGCAGGGTTAACCTCGGCGTAAAAACAGGCAGATACCTCTAAAGTGGCATAAAAAATTATTTTTTAACGCCATGTTTTTAAATATGTTTTTCCACAAACAACGCAATACCGGCAAAGCTATTTTGCCCGTGAGGTATTAGGGGGTAGCTCCTCCTGCCAGGCCGTTAATTAGCGGGCCAGGGTCAGGGAAAAATAAAGCCCGCAAAAAGTATGTTGTAACTAACCAGGTATTAAAAAAAAGGCGCGAGACACCGCGCCAGGATAATCAAACGTTACTTGTTATTATATTTTTTACGTCCGTATACCACCCACGTGATCGCCACGCAGGCAATATAGAACACCAGAAAGACTTTCATTGCATCGGCGGGCGAGCCGGTCAGCGCCAGCGAGGTGCCGAACGCTTTCGGAATGAAGAAGCCGCCAATCGCGCCAATCGCTGAGATAAAGCCCAGCGCCGCCGCAGTGTCGGTGGCCGCTTCGCGCATCGCCTGCGCTTCTGTACCGCCCGCCGCTTTCACCCGCTCCATGGTCATCTTGCGGAAAAGAAAGGCGATCATCTGGAAGCTGGAGCCGCTGCCCAGCCCGGCGGTGAGAAACAGCAGCAGGAACACGCCGAAGAAGGCAATAAAGTTACCGTCGCTGCCCGCCGAAGGCAGCGTCAGGAACAGCAGCCCGCTGAAAATCGCCATGAAGACAAAGTTAATCAGGGTGACGCGAATGCCGCCCAGACGATCAGACATCGCCCCGCCCACGGAGCGGGCCAGCGCGCCCACCAGCGGACCGAAAAAAGCAAAGTGCAGAATGTTCACGTCCGGGAACTGGGTTTTCGACAGCATCGCAAACCCGGCTGAAAAGCCGATAAACGAGCCAAAAGTCGCGAGGTACAGGAAACCCAAAATCCACAAATGCGCGCGCTTCAGCACCGGAAGCTGCGCCTTCAGCGAGGCTTTTGAGGTCGCCAGTTCGTTCATGCCAAACCAGGCCGCAACGGTAAACACCGCCAGGAACGGCACCCAAATCCACGCCGCGTTTTCCAGGTAAATTCGCGTGCCGTCCGCCTGTTCAACGCCGGTGCCGCCAAAAACCGCAAACATCGACAGCGAAATCACCAGCGGCGCAATCAGTTGCATCACGCTAACACCGAGGTTGCCAAAGCCGCCGTTGATGCCGAGCGCCCCACCCTGTTTTTGTTTAGGGAAGAAGAAGCTGATATTCGCCATGCTGGAGGCGAAATTCGCCCCGGCAAAACCGCACAGCAGCGCAATGATAATAAAGGTAGTGAATGGCGTCGTCGTATCCTGCACCGCAAAGCCCAGCCAGACGCAGGGAACGATCAGAATGCCGGTGCTGAAGGCCGTCCAGCGGCGTCCGCCAAAGACAGGCACCATAAAGGAGTACGGAACGCGCAGCAGCGCACCGGACACCGAAGGTAACGCGGTGAGCATAAACAACTGTTCGGTTTCAAAATGAAAACCGACTTTATTGAGATTGACGGCAACTGCGCTAAATAACATCCATACACAAAATGCCAGCAGCAGACAGGGAACCGAAATCCACAGGTTACGGCTTGCCACACGATGACCGTGCTGCTGCCAGAACTGCGGATCTTCAGGACGCCAGTCGGTGATGACAGAGCCGGTTGCCCTGGACGGGACAGTGGAGTGACTCATAGACACCTCTGATTATCAATATTAACGCCACTCACCATAGGGTTTATCCCCGGCGGTAAGTTGATATAAATCAAAGGAAAAGTCAGCGTTATAATTACGAGAAATTCATCATCCTTCTTTATAGGTAGTGGAAAACAGCAAAAAAGATGTGGTTTTTCACGGTACTGTTCGCTTTTATACCTCCCCTTCTCCAGACTGCGTCACCGCTGGCAATAAAGAGGTAATCCTTTAGGGGTATGGGTATACTCCAGGCGATGTCCCAGAATAGCCGCATTCCGGGAATAAAACCGGTCAGGAGCCTTAGCCGAATGTTTAAACGCCTGTTCACGCCGCTGACATTGGTCAACCAGCTGGCGTTGATTGTCCTGCTCTCCACCGCCATTGGTATTACCAGCATGGCGATTTCCGGCTGGCTGATCCAGGGCGTTCAGGGGAGCGCGCACGCGATTAATAAAGCAGGCTCGCTGCGAATGCAAAGCTATCGCCTGCTGTCGGCGATCCCCCTGCGGCCTTCTGATCGCCCTTTGCTGACTGAAATGGAGCAGACCGCCTTCAGCACTGAGTTAAACGCGGCCGCGCAGCGTGACGGTCAGGTCGAACAGCTTAGCGCCCTGCAACGTTACTGGCAGAGCGAGCTGGCTCCGGCGATTCAGCGTGCGCAAAATCCGGCAACGGTGAAAGGCGATATTGTGGATTTCGTCGCCCGCATTGATGATTTAGTCACGTCGTTCGACCACACCACCGAAATGCGCATCCAGCGCGTGGTCTGGCTTCAGCGGGCGATGGCGGTGTTTATGGCGCTGCTGCTGGTATTTACCATCGTCTGGCTGCGCGCCCGCCTGCTGCGCCCGTGGCGGCAGCTACTGCACATGGCGCGCGCCATCAGCCAGCGGGATTTTACCCAGCGGGTGGCGATCAGCGGACGCGATGAAATGGCGACCCTCGGCAACTCGCTGAATAATATGTCAGCGGAGCTGGCAGAAAGCTACGCCGTGCTGGAACAGCGGGTGCGGGAGAAAACCGCCGGGCTGGAGCAAAAAAATCAAATTCTCTCCTTTTTATGGCAGGCCAACCGCCGCCTGCACTCGCAGGCTTCGCTGTGCGAACGTCTCTCCCCGGTACTCAATGGCCTCCAGGGGCTGACGCTGCTGCGCGATATTGAAGTGCGGGTCTATGATATGGAAGACGAAGAGAATCATCAGGAATTTACCTGCCATGCCGGGATCACGTGTGATGACATCGGTTGCCGCCTTTGCCCGCGCGATCTTGCCATCACGCCCGGCAGCGGCACCACGCTTAAGTGGCGTCTGACGGATGCACACACCCAGTACGGTATTTTGCTGGCCACGCTGCCGTCGGGCTGCCACCTGAGCCACGACCAGCAACAGCTGGTGGATACGCTGGTCGAACAAATTACCGCGACGCTGGCGCTGGACCGCCATCAGGAGCGCCAGCAGCAGCTTATCGTGATGGAAGAACGCGCGACCATCGCCCGCGAACTGCACGATTCGATTGCCCAGTCGCTTTCCTGTATGAAAATGCAGGTCAGCTGCCTGCAAATGCAGGGCGAGAGCCTGCCGGAAAACAGCCGCGATTTGCTGGGGCAGATCCGCCATGAGCTGAATACCTCGTGGGCACAACTGCGCGAGTTGCTGACCACCTTCCGGCTTCAGCTTGCCGAGCCGGGTTTGCGCCCGGCGCTGGAAGCCAGCTGCCAGGAATACAGCGCCCGATTCGGTTTTACCGTTCAGCTGGATTACCAGCTCCCGCCGCGCTTCGTGCCGTCGCATCAGGCCATTCACCTGCTGCAAATCGCCCGTGAAGCGCTCAGCAACTGCCTGAAACATGCCGGGGCCAGCGCGATCCAGGTGTCCGTCACGCAGAAAGACAGTCAGGTCAGACTGGTCGTTACCGATAACGGCTGCGGCGTGCCGGATAGCGCCGAACGGATCAATCATTATGGCCTGATTATCATGCGCGACCGGGCGCAAAGCCTGCGCGGAGACTGTCAGGTTCGCCGCCGCGAGGCGGGCGGTACTGAAGTGATTGTCACTTTTATCCCCGAAAAATCCTTTTCATTACAACAAGGAGATACCGATGAGTCATCAGGAACGGGCCACAATCCTGCTCATTGACGATCATCCGATGCTACGCACCGGCGTGAAACAATTGATCAGCATGGCGCAGGATATTCAGGTCGTTGGCGAAGCCAGCAACGGCGCGCAGGGCATTGAAATGGCGGAGTCGCTGGACCCGGATCTCATCCTGCTCGACCTTAATATGCCCGGCATGAACGGTCTTGAAACGCTGGACAAACTGCGCGAGAAAACGCTGTCCGGGCGCATCGTGGTATTCAGCGTGTCGAATCATGAAGAAGATGTGGTCACGGCGCTGAAGCGCGGCGCGGACGGCTATCTGCTGAAGGATATGGAGCCGGAAGATTTGCTGAAAGCGCTCCAGCAGGCGGCGGCAGGCGAAATGGTGTTAAGCGAAGCGTTAACCCCGGTGCTGGCGGCCAGCCTGCGCGCTAACCGGGCCACCTCCGACCGCGATGTCAGCCAGCTTACCCCGCGTGAGCGCGACATCCTGAAGCTGATCGCCCAGGGGCTGCCGAACAAAATGATCGCCCGCCGTCTGGATATCACCGAAAGCACGGTGAAGGTTCACGTGAAGCACATGCTGAAGAAAATGAAGCTCAAATCCCGGGTGGAAGCGGCGGTGTGGGTGCATCAGGAACGTATTTTTTAAAATAGCCTGATGGGACAGATGTTTAGCGCATACCTTCACTTTTGAAGGCCACCAGCGGCTCGGTCAACACCAGCGCGATTTCATTGGATGAGACGCGCTGCCCCCGGTTATCCTCTACCGTCACCGCCAGATGCCAGCGGTTCTCCGCCCCCGGCGTCGCGTCCCAGGCGGGCATAATGATCGTCCAGCCGTCGGCGGAATTCTGCGAAGCGGGCGGCGTCAGGCTCAGCGCCTGAGTGTCTCCCTGCCAGTCGAGGGTTTTGATCCCATAACGGCTGCGGATCTGAATTTTCAGCGCCACCGTCTCGCCAGCCTTAAGATCCCAGGGCGGCGTGGCGAGGAACACCGCCAGCGTTTTACGCTGACGCGACTGGAGCACCGGCAGGTTGGTGCGCTGGACTTCATCATAGCGACTGCCGCGCAGCGAACGGCTGGTCGCCACTTCACTGGCCGCCAGCTGTTTTTTCAGCGGCACGCCAAACTGATAGTTGAGCTTCAGTCCGATGTCATTCTGGCTGGTACCGCTCTCGCCCTGCTTGTGCTGCGCGCTCACCGTCACCAGCGGAACCGGGGTGTAGTCCAGCCCCAGCTTGACCGCCAGCGGGTTATGCTCCCCGGTGCCGTTGCTGAACAGATCGACGCTTTCACCAAAATACTGCTCCAGGCTGACGCTGGTATTCAGATGCTGATAAAAAGGCAGCCGCGCCTGGGCGGTGAGATCATACCCGCGCGCCATCCGCTGCTGGAGAGTTTCAGCGCTGTCGTGCCAGCTTTGCAGCGGCTCATAAAAGTTCGCCGATAAACGGAGGTTTTCGCCCCACGCTTCGGCACCCAGTCCGGCGCGGGAAAGGTGTTCATCCAGCAGATTATCGTAGAAGGTGTTGTAGCCCAGAAGCCACGTTCCGGCCGTCCAGCGCTGCCCGACGCCCGCATTGCTGACCAGCCCCTCCTGCTGACGGGTCACGCCCACCTGACTCCAGCTAAGACGGTGTTCCCGATCCTGAATCGGGAAAAACCAACTGCCGTGGCTGCCGGTAAAATTACCGTCATCATCGACTTTCAACTCCACGCTGGCATTGGTGCCGGGAGCCAGCCAGTTTTGCAACTGGTCATTGACCTGGAAACTGATGGCGTCGCGGGCCTGTCCCAGCGCAAAGGATCGCGCCTGCTCCCCGGTATCCAGCCCGTTATCGGTCATGCTGGCCTCGCCGAAGGCTTTCGCCATTTCAGCAAGGCTTTTTTCCCCTTCGCGGGTTTCGGCAGCCATCCCTAAATCCGGCAGTCCGTCCTGATTATTATCAAAGGGATTAGCCGCCTGCTGGACAAAATTGCCCTGCGCAAGGGCAGCACCTCCGGTAAACAACCAGAGTAACATCGCGGGAAATGGGGAGCGGGAATAATTGAACATTAACCTCGCAGGTGTAAAAAGGGACGATGGCACAGGTTTACCTTAGCGTTTTTCACTCTCTGTTTCATCTCCTGACGCATTTTCAGGAAAATCCCTAACCGCGCCGCTGCGGTTTAACTACAGTTAATGCGTCATCCTCTGGAGAACATCACCATGTCCGCTTTCATTAAACGAGCCCTGTGCGCGACGCTGCTGATTTATGGCGGTCAGGTCGCGGCGAACGATCTTTTTATCCTGCAATCGCCCGCTTTTGCCGACAACGGCATGATGGACAAAAAATTTGCCGGTAATGCCAGCGGTAACCCGAACTGTACCGGGGAGAATCATTCTCCGCCGCTGGTCTGGAGCAATCAGCCGCAGGAGACGCAAAGCCTGGCGCTGGTGGTTCACGATCCCGAAGGCGCGAAAGGGCTGGGCGTGACCCATCTGGTGGCCTATAACATCCCCGCCTCGGCAACCGGTTTTTCACCGAACGCACTGCGCGATGGCAAAGGCTTCACCGGGGGTAAAAATACCCCCGGTAACGACCGCTGGCACGGACCCTGCCCGCCGCCGGGCAGCGGCGCGCATCATTATACTTTTACCCTGATTGCCACCTCTCAGCCCCCTGACCTCCCCGCCGGGCTGACGCGTGAACAGCTGTTTGAAAAGCTGAAGGGCAAAACGCTGGCCGCCGCCGGACTGGTAGGCCGGTTTGGTCAATAGTTTGAGTTTCCGGCAGACCGCTCGCGCGGTAGCATAGTGCTTTCCCGTATCCTTATTGAGGAGTAACGATGCAACGTATTGTGATTATCGCCAACGGTGCTGCCTACGGCAGCGAATCGCTTTTTAACAGCCTGCGCCTGGCGATTGCCCTGCGCGAGCAGCCAGCAGATTTGGATCTCCGCCTGTTTTTGATGTCCGATGCAGTGACGGCGGGCCTGCGCGGGCAAAAACCCGCGGAAGGCTATAACATCCAGCAAATGCTGGAAATCCTCACCGCACAGAACGTGCCGGTGAAGCTGTGCAAAACCTGTACTGACGGGCGCGGCATTTCCGCCCTGCCGCTGATTGACGGCGTGGAGATTGGCACCCTGGTGGAGCTGGCACAGTGGACGCTGGCGGCCGACAAAGTATTAACCTTTTGAGTTTTTAGCCGCGCTACATATTTTTTTCTTATGGCTTAACCTGCCACATCAAGTTTACCTGCCGTGTTGCCGATATATTCTCAAACAACACAGCAGGTACACTCATTATGTTCAGGTCAGTACGCACTCGTATCATTGCAGCAACGGCCGCCTGTTTAGCGCTGGCGCTGCTTCTCAACACCGTGATTAACTACCAGGTCACCCGCCACGATAATCAGCGGGCGCAGCAGGAAATGCTGACCAGCGCGAAAGCCAGCCACGGCATGGCTATCGCCGACTGGGCCAGCAGCAAACTGGCGATGATCGCTTCCCTGCAACCTGTGGCGCTGAATGACGATCCGCTTCCGGCGCTGGGACAAATCGCCCGCGCGGGCGGTTTTATCAACGTTTACGTCGGCTACGCCAGCCATACGGCGAAATTCTCCGATGCCAACGGCATTCCGGCGGATTACGATCCGACCATTCGCCCGTGGTATCAGCAGGCGGCGAAAGAAAATACGCCGATTGTCACCGCGCCCTACGTTGATGCCGGTACCGGGAAACTGGTGGTGACGTTTGCGGTACCGGTCAGCGAGAACGGCGAGCTGAAAGCGGTGGTCGCCGGAGACGTTTCGATGGATAACGTCGTCGCCAACGTCCGGGAGATCAGGCCGACGCCTGCCAGCAGCGGTCTGCTTCTTGACAGCGACGGCAGCATTATTGCCGCCAGCAATCCGGCGCTGACCCTGAAACCTTTCGCCGATGCGATAAGCGGCGCGGATTTCTCCGCGCTGGCGGCGGGCGATACGGTTGACGGCACCCTCAACGGCGAGAGCAAAACGCTGTCGGCAACGCCGATCAAAGGCACCCACTGGCTGCTGGTGGTGGCGCTGGATCGCAATGAAGCCACCAGCGGGATGTCGGCGTTGCTGAAAGCCTCCGCCCTGTCGCTGGTTATTCTGGTGCTTCTCGGCGGCGCGGTGGTGCATTTTGTGGTAGCCACGCTGCTGAAGCGGCTGATCACCATCCGCGATGCGATGCTGGCGATCGGCAACGGGACTAACGATCTCTCCCAACGCCTGCCGGAAAGCGGCAATGATGAAATTGCGCAAATCGCCCACGCCTTTAATGCCTTCAGCGACAAGCTGGCGCTGGTGATGGTGCAACTGCGCGATGCCAGCGCCTCGGTGCAGACGGCGGCGCGGGAAATTGCCGCAGGTAATCAGGATCTCTCATCGCGCACCGAGCAGGCTTCTTCCAGCCTGCGGGAAACCGCCAGCGCCGTGGAGCAGATCACCGCGTCGGTCGCCCAGTCCACCGAATCAGCGGTGGATGCCAACGAGCAGGCGCAAAAAGCCAGCCAGGCCGCATCGCGCGGCGGTGAGGTGGTGTCACACGCGATTAGCTCGATGCAGACCATCGAATCCGCGTCGACCAAAATCGCCGACATCACCAGCGTCATAGACGGCATCGCGTTCCAGACGAATATCCTCGCCCTCAACGCCTCGGTGGAAGCGGCGCGCGCCGGGGAACAGGGTCGCGGCTTTGCGGTTGTGGCAGGCGAAGTACGCAATCTTGCCAGCCGCAGCGCCCAGGCGGCGAAGGAGATCAAATCGCTGATCGACTCCACCACTGACAGCGTGGCAACCGGCTCGCGCTACGTGCGGCTGGCAGGCGAAAGTATGCAGGAGATCCTCACCAGCATCGGCAGCGTCTCCGGCATCATGCAGGAAATCAGCACCGCCAGCGGCGAGCAGATGCGTGGCATTCGCGAAATTAATCACGCGGTGAATGATTTGGATCGGATGGTGCAGCAGAATGCGGAACTGGTGGTGGAATCCGCCGCTGCCGCAGGCGCGCTTCAGGGTCAGGCGGGCGACCTTGCTGAAACTGCCGGACATTTCCGCATATAATTTTCTGCCGACGCGCTTTTGCCCTTAATTTGCGCGTCGGCTGAATGCTTTCAGGAATAATGTCATTTTTGTTTAACCTTTATACAATTTTTTGATCAAAATCAGCATTCAGCGTCTCCCCATTTGGTGTTATGCAATAAGTATTTGTGAACAACATCACAGACAGGATTTTCCGGCAGGGAAGTGTTGAAACTTTAGACGGGGTAGAAAAATGGCGCTGGTAAAAGCAAGCCTGAAGTTGTTTGGTGGAGATACGGTCGTCGTTCGCTGTTCTGAACGCTGCCATATTCATTTAATGAGTGCAAAAGAACGTACCCAGGATCCGCAGTCAGATATTCTTAGCGTGCAAAACCGCGAAAATGCGTATCTGACCGTGCCCTACAGCGGGACATGGAACGTGCTGATCGACAGCCACAGCCAGTCGCTGGAACACTCTATCAGCTACGTTGCAGCATAACGTTCGGCCCGGTGATCTTCACCGGGCTTTCTTTTACGCCAGCCCGGACAGCCGGGTGCCGGTGCCGCCCAGCAGCGTGCGCACCTTTCCCACCAGCTCGTTCAGACAGTCATCGTGCATCCCCAGCTTTACCAGTTCCTCTTCCAGCGAAAAAAGATACTGCGCATTGGTGCCGAGCGGACCGCTGGCAGCGGCAATCAATGGGGCGATGGTCTGGGTACGGGTATCCGCTTCATACAGCGGATGGCGCGGGTCCATGATAAACACCAGCGCGTTGACCGTGCGGCCATCGTCGAGATCGAGACGGCACCAGGTGGGCAGATAGCAGCCGGTGATCATTTCGCGCTTCCACAGCAGGGTTAACTCGTCTTCCAGCAGCGCATCCGGCAACCGGTAGGCCACGCCGGTGGTGCGCCCGCCCTCTTTCAGGGCAAGCATTCGCCCCGGCTGGCAGGAGGTTCCGCGCCCGGCAGTCAGGCGTAAACAAAACGCGCGATGCCAGCCGGGGAGCGTTGCGGTGCAGGACTCGGTAAATTCCAGCGCCGGGTTCCACATTAGCGAGCCGTAGCCGAAAATCCACACCGGTCCGTCATCGGGTCGGCAGGCCAGCGTTGCGGCCAGCGATCTCGCCCGCTGTTCGGCACTCCACAACAGCGATTCCTCAATCGTACCAAATGCTGTTTTGCAGTCCGCATTCAGCAAGAAATCACGGGTTAACACGTTACTCTACCTCCACCACTCCGGCCTCCCGCCACGTTTACCGATTCCCTGCTGGTGCTTTATTACCCAGCCTGCGTTCAACGATATGCAAAACGCAGGCCGGATGCAACCGGGCGACGGTAAACAGCGGCGGAATAGCACGCAGCGGGGTTATTTCTTTTTGTGCCACTTATCGTCGTCGCCTTTTTCATAATCATTTTTCACCGCCGCCCAGGCCACGCGGTGCGCGGTTTCTTCCCGGCTGGCATCGCCACGCCGATCTTCTTTATCTTTATACTGATCCCAGGCGCTGTTGAACGCTTCTTTGTAGATATCCTGCGCGTGAGCGGGCAGCACGTTGGTGACGTTGTCCGGCAGATCGCTTTTGTTCTTGTACGGCATAATATCCTCCTCATGATGGGTAAAGAGTAAGTGTGGAGCAAGAACAGCCACCGTGCCAGCCAGCGGATAAAGTGCAAAACCAGAAGACGTAATTGACTGTAATAATTAATAAATTAGCCATAAATAGCAAAATAAACCTCTTCAAACGCTTTTTCACTCCAGCAGTAAATAAAAGTAAAAATTCACTCAAAAAAGCCGGTTTTCTGCTACTTTATGGACTTTGGTTATCTATAATTACAATACCTGCAAATACGGAGATGGTTTATGCCTCACAATCAAGAGGCGGTGAAAACCCGCCACAAGGAGACGACCCTTATTTTCCCGGTGCTGGCGCTGGCGGTGCTGCTGTTTTGGGGAAACAGCCAGTCGCTGCCAGTGGTTATCGGTATTAATGCCCTGGCATTAGTCGGTATCCTCGCCAGTGCATTTAGCGTCGTCAGACATGCAGATGTTCTTGCTCACCGCCTCGGCGAACCCTTCGGCTCTCTGATTTTAAGCCTTTCGGTGGTTATTCTTGAAGTCAGCCTTATTTCTGCATTAATGGCGACCGGAGACGCCGCGCCGACGTTAATGCGCGACACCTTATATTCCATCATTATGATCGTCACTGGCGGGCTGGTCGGTTTTGCCCTGCTGCTCGGCGGACGTAAATTTGCCACCCAGTACGTAAATCTGTTCGGCATCAAACAGTATTTAATCGCCCTGTTTCCGCTGGCGATTATCGTCCTCGTCTTCCCGATGGCGCTGCCGGGCGCGAATTTCAGCACCGGTCAGGCCCTGCTGGTAGCGCTGCTTTCAGCGGCGATGTACGGCGTGTTTCTGCTGATCCAGACCAAAACGCACCAGAGCCTGTTTGTTTATGAGCACGAAGATGAAGGCGACGATCCGCACCACGGCAAGCCCTCCGCGCACAGCAATATCTGGCATACGGTTTGGCTGATCGTGCATCTGATTGCGGTGATTGCGGTTACCAAAATGAATGCCGTGCCGCTGGAAGCGCTGCTCACCGAACTGAACGCGCCGGTGGCCTTTACCGGTTTCCTCGTCGCATTGCTGATCCTCTCCCCGGAAGGCCTGGGGGCGATGCAGGCGGTACTCAATAACCAGGTTCAGCGGGCGATGAACCTGTTCTTCGGCTCGGTGCTGGCGACCATCTCCCTCACCGTGCCGGTGGTGACGCTCATCGCTTTCGCCACGGGTAATGACCTGATGTTTGCGCTGGGCGCGCCGGAAATGGTGGTGATGGTGTCATCACTGGTGCTATGCCAGATTTCGTTCTCGACCGGCCGTACCAACGTGCTGAATGGCGCGGCGCATCTGGCGTTATTTATTGCTTATTTGATGACGATATTTGCCTGATACCCTTTCCCCGGCGCTGCCGGGGAAAAGCGTTAAAAACGCTCTGGCAGATGATCGAGAAAAGCACGGACCGCCGGACTGGACCGGCGGCTTTCATGCCAGACGGCCGAAATGTTCCGTCGCTCTACCGCAAAATCGGCCAGCACAGGGATTAATTTTTTCTCCCGCACCAGGCGATCCGCCATAAAAGTCGGCGCCATGCCAATTCCGGCTCCGGCAACCACTGCCGCGATAACCGCTTCGCTTGTATCGACGATCACCGTTGATGAAGGCACCATTTCAATTTCCCGCTCCCCAATGCGAAACGGCCAGCGAAAAAGCTGCCCTGTATTTTGATAACGCAAGTTAATCGTTTGATGCTGCATTACCGCACTGGGATGTTCCGGGGCGGGGTTTTTCGCTAAATAGTCCGGCGAGGCATAACAACTTATCTGATACGCCGGAAGGCGACGCGCCAGAAGATTTGAGTCCGCAAGATCACCGATGCGAATGGCAATATCAATGCTTTCATCGACGATATTGATCACGCGATCGCTCAGGCGCAGGTCAATCGTGATTTTCGGATAACGTGCGCAGAAGGTTGCCAGTACAGGCGCAATGATATGGATGCCTGTCGGTAACGATGCCGCAATGCGTAACGTCCCGGCGGGCTCCGCACGCGAGCGTTTGGCTATCTGCTCAATCTCCTCCGCATCACGTAACAGACGTAAAGCGCGTTCATGTAGCTCACGGCCTTCAGCGGTCAGCACCAGCGAACGTGTGGTTCGGGTGAATAACACTATGCCAAGCTGTTTCTCCAGCCGCTGAATACTTTTGCTGATCGCGGAAGGTGAAACGGCAAGCGAGCGGGCAGCGGCAGTATAACTGCCAAGTGCGCCCGCACGGGCAAAGGCAATAAGACCGGTCAGTCTTTCAAAAGCGGGTTGTTCCTTCATGGCATAATTAAAGCGACATTCAGCCACATTATCAATGCCGGATAACAGATCTATTATTTCTCTCCGGTGTTTTTTTAAAGTGAGAGAGTGATGACTGAAATAATGAAAGCCGTACGGCTCCATGCGTTTGGTGGGCCAGAGAATCTGCTGTATGAAGACGCGCCCCGGCCTTTTGTCGGCAGCGATGACGTGCTTGTTAAGGTTTATGCCGCCAGTCTTAATCCGCCTGACTGGTATCTGCGTGACGGTTATCGGACCCTTCCGCCAGAATGGTGGCCGGACCCCGCTTTTCCGCTCATTCCGGGTACAGATGTCTCAGGCGTGGTGGCTGCGGTCGGCCAGAATGTTGCGGGATTCAGCGTGGGAGATGCAGTCTATTCAATGGTACGATTTCCTGAAAGGGTTATGCAGGGCAGCGGTGCCTGTGCCGACTACGTCAGCGTGCCTTCCTGCGAACTGGCGCTGAAACCGCAGGGAATTGACCATGTTCAGGCTGCGGGTGCGCCGATGTCGCTGCTCACGGCCTGGCAGTTTTTGATCGGACCGGGCCATAACGCCGCCAATCCTTTCCAGTCATTCCCCCATACCGCCGTGCCATTAAAAGGCCGGACCGTATTGATTAACGGTGCCGGTGGCGGCGTTGGACACCTGGCGGTACAGATTGCCCGATGGCAAGGGGCGCGAGTCATTGCGGTGGCCTCTTCCCGCAATGAGGCGCTGTTATACGAGCTGGGTGCCGATGAGTTTATTGACTACACCAAAACGGCTGCCGAGCAGGTGGTGAACAATGTTGATCTTGTTCTTGATGCCGTGGGCGGCGCGCATATGGCGCGCTTTCTGAGCTGTATCAGGCAAGGCGGCGCGCTGTTTCTGGTGAATCCTTTAGGGTTTAACGGATGGGATGAGGCCGCCAGAAAAGGCATCACGGTGTCATCGACCCAGGTGCGTTCCAGCGGGGCGCAACTCGCTGAAGCGGGTCGCCTTCTGGATACAGGCACTGTCCGGGTCGTTATCGACAGCACCTGGCCGTTAGCCATGGCTTCCGCGGCCCATCAGCGCGCGGCAATGGGCAGTATTCAGGGCAAAATCGTGCTGACGAATAACTGATGCCCTCCCCGGCAAGCGCGCTTTACATTCATACGAACTATGCTGACAGCGATGCTCGGCGTTCAGGTCTTTTTGTTGCTGATCTCCCGCAGTTCCCGCTAAAAATCCCCGGCAACGCCGACCTGTGACAAAAATGGCGCGAAATCATGCTGATGACCTGACGCTTAACTCTTTTGGCTGCGCAACATTGAACAGAAGGGGCAACCGCATCCGGCTACCGGGACGGCGGCACAGGTGCCCAGGCTAATGGTCTGGGTTTGCGCACCATAATGATGGTGAAAATTGCCGATGATGTTTTCTTTAGCGGCGCGTAATGGTTGCGTCGCACGATCTGCGTGTTGCATTAAAAAAGAGGCTGCTGTTATCGCGCTCCGCCAGGCAGGTTTGCGCCGGGGATGACCATTAAGTGATAAAGATAATTATTTTCATTAAAACATAGCCTGTGCTATAAAAAATAGCACAGGCTAATTTTGCTCTTAATTTAATCACCTCAGGAGATCTCGCTATGCAGGCAATAAAAAAGATGACGCTCGCATTGTTCAGCGTTCTGCTCGCCGCCGCGACCACCAGCGCTGGCGCGGCGGAGAAATTTAAAGTCGTGACCACTTTTACGGTTATCGCCGATATGACTAAGAACGTGGCGGGAGACGCGGCAGACGTCATCTCCATCACCAGGCCTGGTGCCGAGATCCATGAGTATCAGCCAACGCCCGGCGATATCAAACGCGCCCAGAGCGCGCAGCTCATTCTGGCTAACGGCATGAATCTTGAGCTATGGTTTCAGCGCTTTTACCAGCGCCTTAACCACGTGCCGGAAGTCATTGTCACCACCGGTATCCAACCGATGGGCATCAGTGAAGGGCCTTATAACGGTAAACCGAATCCCCATGCCTGGATGTCACCGGATAACGCGCTGATTTACGTGAATAATATCCGCGACGCGCTGGTGAAATACGACCCGGTCAACGCCGAAATTTATCAACGCAATGCCGCCGCCTATAAGAAAAAAATCACAGAAACGCTTGAGCCGCTGCGTCAGCAGGTGGCTGAAATTCCTGAAAGCCAGCGCTGGATCGTCACCAGCGAAGGCGCGTTTTCCTACCTGGCGCGCGATTTAGGGCTGAAAGAACTTTATCTGTGGCCGATCAATGCCGATCAGCAGGGAACGCCGCAGCAAATCCGCAAGGTCATCGACCTGATGAAAAAAAACCATATTCCGGCCATCTTTAGCGAAAGCACAGTATCCGATAAACCTGCCCGGCAGGTGGCGCGTGAAACCGGTTCCCACTACGGCGGCGTACTGTATGTCGATTCGCTGAGCGCGGAAAACGGCCCGGTGCCGACCTACCTTGACCTGCTTAACGTCACCACCCGCACGCTGGTTCAGGGTATTAAAGATGGTCAGAAGGAGTAACTGATGAGCAAGGGTCCAGGTATTGTGGTTTCAGCGGTGACGGTCACCTGGCGCAACGGCCATACGGCACTGCGAGACGCCACTTTCAGCGTTCCGGGAGGCTCCATCGCCGCGCTGGTCGGGGTGAACGGTTCCGGTAAATCCACCCTCTTCAAAGCGATTATGGGCTTCGTGCGCCTGGCCGCCGGGACAATTTCAGTCGCCGGAATGCCCACGCGTCAGGCCCTGAAACGCAATCTTGTCGCTTATGTACCCCAGGCGGAAGAGGTGGACTGGTCTTTCCCGGTACTGGTGGAAGACGTGGTGATGATGGGACGCTACGGTCATATGGGGATGCTGCGTATTCCCAAAGAGCACGATCGCCGCATCGTCACCGACGCGCTGGAACGGGTAGATATGCAGGACTTCCGCCATCGCCAGATCGGTGAGCTTTCCGGCGGGCAGAAGAAGCGCGTCTTCCTGGCGCGGGCAATTGCCCAGCAAGGGGAAGTGATCCTGCTGGATGAGCCTTTTACCGGCGTGGATATGAAAACCGAAGCCAGGATCATCAGCCTGCTCGCCGAGCTGCGCAATGAAGGAAAAACCATGCTGGTCTCCACGCACAATCTGGCCTCCGTCACCGATTTTTGTGATTACACCGTCATGGTTAAAGGCACCGTCCTCGCGAGCGGTCCTACGGAAACCACCTTTACGGCAGAAAATCTGGAGCGGGCCTTTAGCGGTATGCTGCACCCTGTTGCCCTGACCGGGTCACCCGCGCGAGCGAGCAATGACCGCGCGCAAGCACTGGTCACGCCCGGTCTGCCCGTTAGCCAGCGGAGGCTTTGATGAACGCGATTCTGGAACCGTTCGGATACGAGTATATGCTCAATGCCATGTGGGTTTCGGCGATGGTCGGCGGGCTGTGCGCCTTTTTGTCGTGCTATTTGATGCTTAAGGGCTGGTCGCTGATAGGTGATGCCCTGTCGCACTCTATCGTACCCGGCGTTGCGGGAGCGTATATGCTCGGCCTGCCCTTTTCGCTGGGCGCGTTTTTGTCGGGCGGTCTGGCGGCGGGCAGCATGTTTTTTCTCAATCAGCGCACCCGCCTGAAAGAAGATGCCATCATTGGGCTGATATTCTCTTCATTTTTTGGCCTGGGCCTGTTTATGGTCTCGCTCAATCCCACGTCCGTGAATATTCAAACCATCGTGCTGGGTAATATTCTGGCTATCGCCCCTGCGGATATTATTCAACTGGCGATCATCGGCGTGACCTCCATGCTCATTCTGCTTTTTAAGTGGAAAGATCTGATGGTGACTTTTTTTGATGAGAACCATGCGCGCGCGATTGGCCTGCGCCCGGAACGGCTCAAATTCCTCTTTTTTACCCTGCTGGCCGTCTCTACCGTTGCCGCGCTTCAAACCGTCGGCGCATTTCTGGTGATCTGCCTGGTGGTCACGCCTGGCGCGACGGCATGGCTGTTGACGGACCGCTTCTCGCGCCTGCTCATTATTGCCGTCGCCCTTGGCAGCGTGACCAGCTTTCTTGGTGCCTGGGCGAGTTATTACCTGGACGGCGCAACCGGCGGCATTATTGTGGTCGCGCAGACCCTGCTGTTTCTGCTGGCGTTTTTCTTTGCGCCCACCCACGGGCTGCTGGCAAATCGTCGTCGCGCGCGGCTGACCCTGGAGGATGATCGATGATCGCGTTGCTGCTTGAACCGTTCCAGTTCGCTTTTATGAATAACGCGCTGTTGATTTCGCTGATGGTGGCTATCCCCTGCGCGCTGTTATCCGTTTTTCTGGTGTTAAAAGGATGGGCGCTGATGGGCGATGCCATGAGCCACGCGGTTTTTCCCGGCGTGGTGCTGGCCTGGATGCTGGGCCTGCCGCTGGCGGTGGGCGCGTTTAGCGCCGGGCTGTTTTGCGCGGTGGTGACCGGTTATCTGAAAGATAACAGCCGGATCAAACAGGACACCGTCATGGGGATCGTTTTTTCCGGCATGTTTGCTGCTGGCCTTATTTTATATATTGCCGTGCAGCCGGAAGTGCATCTCGACCACATTTTGTTTGGCGACATGCTCGGCATTAATCCCGACGATCTCATGCAAACCGGGGCGATCGCGGGGCTGATTGTGCTCGCGATCGCGGTGAAGTGGCGCGATCTTTTACTTTTCTGCTTCGATTACCAACAGGCACAGGCCTGCGGCTTACGCACCCGATGGCTGCATTATGGGCTTCTCTGTATGGTTTCGCTGACCATTGTGGCGACGCTGAAAGCCGTGGGTATCATCCTCTCCATTTCGCTGCTGATCGCGCCGGGTGCCATTGCCGTGCTGCTGACAAAACGTTTTTACGTCGCGCTATGGATTGCGATGGCCGTCTCGGCACTTGTCTCACTAAGCGGCGTCTGTCTGTCGTTTTATCTTGATAGCGCGCCAGCGCCCACCATCGTCGTGCTGTTTGCGGTGGTCTTTGTCGTGGCGTTTGTGTTTTCCAGCCGCCAGGCGCGGCGGCTTGAGCGCCTGAGAGTCATACAGGAATAAAAGCAGACACCGCAATATCTGAGCTAAATGATCGACACGTTGCTGCCTTTCATCACGGATAAGCCACCGGAAGAAGTCCTGCTGATAGCGTCAGGCACCCGATAAATTCGGGTGCCTGGGTTTTATTCCCCGAACCATGGCTCAACAGGATCGGGGTAATTACGCCATTGTTGCGGTCCCTCAGCCATTTCGGCATCCGTTAACAGGGCTGCATCCAGCCTGGCGCGCAGGTCTGATTCGTTCATTTCCATACCGATAAAAACCAGCTCCTGACGCGCATCACCAATGCCATCGATCCAGTGAGACATAATGAAATTGACGGATTCGGCATCCTCCGGCCAGCGTTCTTTTGGTACGCTGGCCCACCACATTCCGCCCAGTCCCTCCCGCGCCACCCCGCCCGCCTGTGACCAGGAACCGGCAAATTCCGGGCGGCTGGCCAGCCAGAAGTAACCTTTTGATCTGACCACGCCAGTGAGTTCATGCGCCATCACCTGCCAGAAACGCGCCGGATGAAAAGGCCGACGGGCGCGGAAAACAAAACTGGTGATCCCATATTCTTCAGTCTCCGGCATATGCTCACCGCGCAGCTCTTTAAGCCAGCCGGGGGCCTGAGCAGCCTGATCGAAATCAAACAGTCCGGTACTGAGGACGTTATCCAGCGGAACCTGGCCGAACTGTGCAACGACGATTCTGGCGCGTGAATTGAGCGAGCGTAATACCGCCATCAGCTTTTCTTTTTGCGCTTCACTGATGAGATCAACTTTATTCAGGATCAGCACATCGCAGAATTCAATCTGGTCGATCAGCAGGTCAACAACGCTCCTTTCATCACCTTCACCCAGCGATTCTCCGCGTGACCGGATACTGTCTTCGGAAGCGTAATCTTTCAGAAAATTGTAGGCATCGACCACCGTGACCATGGTATCAAGGCGCGCCAACGTGGACAGACTTTCACCGTCATCACCGGCAAAGGTAAAGGTCTCTGCAACCGGGAGCGGTTCCGAGATCCCTGTAGATTCAATTACCAGCTGATCAAAACGCCCTTCTTTCGCCAGACGATTGACCTCAAGCAAAAGATCTTCCCGCAATGTGCAACAGATGCACCCGTTGCTCATTTCAACCAGTTTTTCATCCGTGCGGGAAAGTTCTGCGCCCCCTTCCCTGACCAGCGCAGCATCAATATTCACCTCTGACATATCATTGACGATGACGGCCACCCGACGTCCTTCCCGGTTGTTCAGGATATGGTTAAGCAGGGTCGTTTTTCCTGCTCCCAGAAACCCGGACAGAACGGTAACCGGCAGACGTTTATCGCCATGAAAATTTGCACTGACTTCTGACATTGCTTTACATCTCCTCAGGTATCCAGGTGCGGCTGATCCGGGTAGCGTCAAGTTTAAAAACCGCGCCCGCATGGGCTTCTTCCAGTAACAGAAACATTGGCACCCCTCCAGTTATTGTTATGTTATAACGTAACAATAACCTTTTCCAGTTCTTCTTTTTATGCCGCGCAATCGCCGCCAGGTTTCCTCGCGCCGGGATGAGAAAAGAAGATGTCGTGTTGATAACGTCAGGAGGACAGGCTCGGTGAATAATAAACAGTGCTCTCTGGATTATTTGCGGCAAATTCATAAAAAAGACCCAGGGTGATTTGCCCTGATTACCTGGAAAAGCCGCGATCCGGAATGATGACGTGCATCATGCTCAGTCATCAATACAAACCGATTTTATAAAAACAGCCATTCATGTTTTTTTGGTCGCGATAAAAAACCACTAACATCTTTTACTTCAGGATCAGCAGGGTCGGAAATTGTTTGCGATCGACCGAATTCCGGGGCTGCGCAGGCCGTCCGCCCCCCGAATATTATTTTCGGGCAGGGTCAACGCGGTATTCAACAATCATTGACTGGAAGAATAGATATCCCAAAATCGTCCCGCTAAAATTGCAAACGGGGCTCGGGCGGGCGGTTACGCAGGATCCCGGCGTCAATCGCTGCCACATCGGTTTTGCCGCAAAAAGCCATCGACAAATCAAATTCGTTGCGAATGATATTCAGCGCCATCGTGACCCCCTCTTCCCCCAGCGCGCCTAAGCCATACAGCATACTGCGCCCAATCCAGGTTCCCTTCGCCCCCAGCGCAATGGCCTTCAGCACATCCTGCCCGGAGCGGATACCGCCATCGAAATGGACTTCGATATTCTCGCCCACTGCCGCGACAATTTCCGGCAGCACGCTAATGGACGACGACACCCCATCCAGTTGACGCCCGCCGTGATTGGAGACGATCAGCGCATCCGCCCCCGCCGCGACCGCCAGTCGCGCATCCTCAACATCCATAATGCCCTTGACGATTAGCTTGCCGCCCCAGCGCCGTTTGATCCACTCGATATCCTGCCAGGAAAGACAGGGATCAAACTGCTGCGCGGTCCACTCGACCATCGCATCAATGTTATTCACACCGCTGGCGTGACCAATGATATTGCCAAAATTACGATGACGGGTGGCGAGCATCGCGCGGCACCAGCGCGGTTTGCTGGCAATATTCAGCAGGTTGCGCAGGGTCATTTTTGGCGGCGTCGACAGGCCATTTTTAATGTCTTTATGGCGCTGACCAAAGACCTGGAGATCCAGAGTGACGACCAGCGCGCCGCAGTTGGCGGCTTTTGCGCGATCGATCAGACTCGCGACAAACCGCCGATCGCGCATCACGTAAAGCTGAAACCAGAATGGATGGTATTCCGTCGCCTGCGCCACCGCCTCAATCGAACAAATGCTCATGGTGGAGAGCGTGAACGGAATGCCGAAATTTTTTGCCGCCCGCGCCGCAAGGATTTCGCCGTCGGGATGGATCATGCCGGTTAAGCCGGTGGGCGCAATGGCGACCGGCATCGTAACGGCCTGTCCGACCATCACGCTGGCCGTGCTACGCCCGCTAATATCGACCGCCACGCGCTGGCGAAACTCGAGGCGATGTAAATCAGCTTCATTGGCACGATAGCTATATTCGGTCCAGGAGCCTGCATCCACATAATCATAAAACATTTTTGGCACCCGTTTGCGCGCCAGTTGCCGTAGCTCTTCAATACAGGTGATGGTCACATCAGTTATCCAATAAAAGGTGGCTAAATAATGCGTATTTAGCCACGGACGATGGGGAGAAAACAGACAGTAAAAATTATGACTTCACGTAGTCGCTATAGGCGTTCTGCAAAACAATATGGTCGGCAATATATTTAGCGTCATGCCAGACGCCGTAAATAAATGACGAGGCGCGATTAACCAGATTCGGCAGGCCGAGAAAATAAATGCCGCGTTCTGCGGAAATACCGCGTTTATGGTACGGCAATCCTTTTTCGTCAAAAGCATCAACCTGTAGCCAGCTAAAATCAAATTTAAACCCGGTCGCCCAGATAATAGTGGTAATGCCCGCTGCGGCAATATCCACTTCGGTCAGCGGATTGAGCAGGCATTCCGGGTCCGGCAGCAGTTCCCATGCCTGCGGCTCCGGCGGCAAATCCAGACCGTTGCGTTCGATATACGCATCCGCATCGCGCAGCACGTCAAAATAGGCTTTATCACCCGCCGCGATATTCTCCGCCAGCCCGTCAGCAAAGCGTATCACGCCGTTATCCCAGCGCTGGGTGATGCCGACCAGCGTAATCCCCATATGGGCGAGGCGGCGGAAATCCACGGTTTTGCCGCCTTCATAACCGCTCACCGCAAACGCGACGTGCTCTTTCTTCGGCTTGATTTTCACCTCATCCCACAGGCCGAGCGCCCCGAGCCACCAGCAATAATCACGATCGCGATAAGCGCGCGGCGGGCGATAGTGTTCGCCAACCGAGAGATAAACGTCGCGGCCCGATTTTCGCAGTTCTTCAGCAATTTGCGTACCGGACGCGCCCGCGCCCACCACCAGTACGCCGCCTGCGGGCAACTGCTGCGGATTTTTATAGGCGGAAGAATGCATCTGCTGCACCCCGGCGGTGTCCGGCACAATCTGCGGGAATGCTGGTTTCTGGAACGGGCCGGTGGCGGCAACCACGTTGTCGGCCTCAAATTCACCGGCGGAGGTCAGCACGCTGAACCCGCTGCGTCCCGCCAGCCGCTCAACCCGATGCACGTCAACGCCGGTACGCACTGGCGCATTGAGCATCTGCGCATAGTCTTCGAAATACTGGGCCATCCGCTCTTTCGGCGGGAAAGCTTCCTGGGAAATATTGTCGAATTTCAGCGACGGAAAGCGGTCATGCCAGGCAGGACCATTCGCTACCAGCGAATCCCAGCGTTCAGAGCGCCAGCGCTCCGCGATCCGGCTACGTTCCAGTACCACATGGGGGACGCCCATCAGCGCCAGATGTTCACTCATGGCGATACCGGCCTGACCAGCCCCAACAATTACGGTATTAATTTTTTCTACTGACATGTTGAATCCCTAAATATAAGCGGCCTCGATATTCTTATCGCTAAGCGTAATCGGGTGGCACATGAATGATAATCAGGCTTTTTAAATGCAGCGCTTCGGAAAATCCAAAGCGCATGACTTCATTTGCTATTAATGCCGGGTTTCGACATTTAATATTTTCCCCAGCCCCAGAAACTTATTGGCAATAATTAACAGGGTGGCGGTGACGGCAATATAAATTACTGACAGGGCGGCCAGCGTCGGGTCAGCAAATTCACGGACGTAGTTGTACATCGCCACCGGCAACGTCTGAGTCGCCTGGGTGGTAATAAACAACGAGGCGGTAAATTCATTAAAGGACAGGATCGCCGCAAAAAGCCAGCCGCCAAACAGACCCGGAATAATCAGCGGCACGGTGATGGTCCACACGACGCGCAGTGGTGACGCGCCGAGACTCGCCGCCGCCAGCTCAATGCGCTGTTCCAGATTTTTTAGCGACACATATACGCTGCGCAACACAAATGGCAGTACCAGTACGATGTGGCAGAAAATCACCAGCGGATAGCCCCGCCCCAGGCTGAGTTGCGACACCAGCATCAGCAGGCCCAGCCCGATGGTGAAATGCGGGATAAACAGCGGCGACAGCAGGATCCCTTCCAGGATTTGCTTGCACGGAAACGAATAGCGTTCAATGGCAATCGCCAGCGTCGCACCGATGATCACTGCCAGCGACGAGGCCCACGCGGTGACAATCAGCCCGGAATAAAAGCCGTGGCGAAAATCATCGTAATTCACCGCCCGTTCAAACCAGCGTAGCGACCAGCCCCTGGGCGGGAAGAACAGTACCGAGGTGCTGCTGAACGAGGAGATAAACACCACGATGGTCGGCAGCATTACAAAGATCAGGATCGCGGCGACCAGCAGGCGGCCCGCCAGCGTCGTCAGTTTATCGTTCATGGAACGGGTCATATCAGTGCTCTCCCATCGCGTGCAGGAATCGGGTCATACGTTTCAGCGCGATTAACAACAGAATGGTGAGGATCAACCCCGCAATGCTGAGTGCGGCGGCAAACGGGAAGTTCATCGACGAGAACCCCAGCTGATAGACCATGGTTGCCACGGTACTGACCCGTCCGCCCCCGATGAGCTGCGGTGTGGCAAAGGCGCTAAAAGTCCAGGCAAAGGCGGTTGTCAGGCTGGAGACAATCCCAGGAATAGACAGCGGGATCGTCACCGTCAGCAAGGTGCGGATCGGACCTGCGCCAAGGCTGGTGGCGGCTTTCTCGTAATCAGGGTTGATATGCGATAACGCGGTCGCCAGCATCAGCACCATAATCGGCATGGTGACGTGTACCAGCGCCAGCACCACCCCTGTTTGCGTAAACATAAACTGAATGGGAGTAGAGATGATGCCCAACGCCAGCAGCAGGCTATTCAGAAAACCGCTATTCCCCAGCACGATAATCCATGAATAAGTGCGCACCACTTCACCGAGAAACAGCGGCGTGATGGCGATGATCAAAATCGTGGATTTGACCCACGCCGTGCGGGCGCGCACCAGGGCATACGCCAGCGGATAACTCATCAGCAGGCCAAAGATCGCGGTTTTGGCGCTCAGCATGACGGTGTTTATAAAGGCATCGGCATAGATGCTTTTAAACAGGCCGTTGAAGTTCGCCAGCGTCAGTCCGCCCACATCGAGCGAACCGGGGATATAGGCCCGCACGCTGAACTGCATCACGGCGAACATGGCGACCACCAGCCCGGTGGCGGTCAGCATGGCGGGAATAATGAACCAGGGTAAAAATGTCGGTTTTCTCGTCATAGACGTTGGCCTGAGTAAAGTATTGCCGGTGGAAATACGGCGGCCCGCAGGCCGCCCGGTAAATCAGTGAGACATGATGTTTTCAGAGAACCACTGACGCCACTCTGCGGTTTTTTCAGCGCGCAGTTGCGGATCGGTGTTGATCGTGGCGTTCCACTGCTCAGGGGTCGTCAGCATACCCGGCAGTTTGGCCAGTTCTGGATCGATATGGGCGTTGGTCACGGTCGGACTGCCGTGATAAATCTTCGCCACCTGCTCCTGAATTTCGGGCTTCAGGGCGATGTTCAGGAACTTATAGGCGAGATCGGCGTGTCGGGTGCCTTTATTGATCCCCAGAGTATCGACGCCCAGAATCGCCCCCTCTTTGGGTATTGCCAGCTTGATGTCTACCCCTTCGGCCATCATGTTGTAGGCGTTCATCGACAGCATCACCTGCACCGGCGTTTCGCCCGTGGACATCAGTTGCTGACTGTTGGCATCATCGGTATAGAAGGATTTGATATTCGGGATCAGCGCTTTCAGCTTCGCCTGACCCTGCTGCCAGTGCGCCGCATCGCTGCCGGAGAGTTTGGCGGACACCGCAATAATATGGCTCGGGTCCCAGTCCGGCAGCGCCAGCGAGCCTTTCAGCTCTGGCTTCCACAGATCGTTCCAGCTCGCGAAGGTTTCGCCCTTCGCTACCAGATCCGGGCGATAGCCGATGGTGTAAACATAGCCCCATACGCCGAGGTGATAAGGGCTGACTTTCGCCTGCTGCACCAGATTCGCCGCGTTCGGGACTTTACTCATATCCAGTTTTTCAAACAGGCCGCTGTTGGCATACAGATAACCGACATGCGCCGTGGTAAACGTCACGTCCGTTTCAGGCGAGCCGCCTGCCAGCTTCGCTTTATTCAGACGATCGATGGTCCCGCCGGTAACAAACTGCACTTCCACGCCGGTCTCTTTGGTGAACTCTTTGGCAATCGTTTGATCGATCAGATCCTTAAAGCCGCCGCCCCAGGTGCTGACAATCAGCTTGTCTGCGGCCATCACATTTCCTGCGCTTAATACCGTGGTGGTCAACAACGTCAAGGCACACATTTTTGGCAACATATTCTAATCCCCATGGATGAAATGGCTGTTGTAGCAATCTGAAACCCGGCGCGCCAATGCGGAGCAAACGGTGTTCCCTGGTGTGAAATCGATAATGCCGTGCCGTGCGGATGGCGTAAAACAGCCTTTTCCTCGTCGTTGCATCAGAATTTCTGACGCTAAAAAAGGCGCGCGTTTGCAACAGATTTTCTTAACCAGAGATGAGGCTGAAGCGAAGGAGCACGCTCACGCGCTCAGAGGATTATGCTGTTATTTGGCTTCTGGCATGATAAATGCAAGATAAAAAGCACTATTAGAATGACTGACGCGACATGATTGCGTCAGCGATCTCAGGAGAACCTGCATGCTCAGTCGCATCACCCAGCGTCAGCTGGAATATTTTGTCGCCTCCGGAGAGGCTGGCAGCATTATTGGCGCATCGGAACGTATCCACGTTTCCTCGCCGTCGATTTCTGCGGCCATCACTCATATTGAATCTGAACTGGGCGTACAGCTCTTTGTGCGTCATCACGCGCAGGGCGTTTCGCTGACCGCCATCGGCCATCAGGTTCTGAAAGAGGCAAAGCTCATTCTGGAACAAATGATGAATCTTTATACAATTGCCTCAGAGTCAATGAACCATGTGCGCGGCCCGCTGCGCGTGGGCTGTCTGGATACGCTGGCACCAATGCTGACCCCGGAACTGGTGTTTGGTTTTGGTCGGGCGTTTCCCGGCGTGCGTATCACGATGGTGGAAGGGAATCACGAACAGTTACTGAAACAGTTGCGCGCCGCCGATATCGATATTGCCCTGACTTACGATTTAGTGCCCGCCAACGACATCGCGTTTACCTCACTGGCGCAGTTGCCGCCCTATGTGATGGTCGGCGAGCATCATCCGCTGGCGGCGCAGTCGGCGGTGACCATTCAGGATCTGGCGACAATGCCGATGGTATTGCTGGATATGCCGTGGAGCCGTGAATATTTCCTCGGCCTGTTTAGCGAAGCGGGCGTCAGCCCGAATGTGGTGATGCGCTCCGCCAATATGGAAGTGGTTCGCGCGATGGTGGCAAACGGCGTGGGATTTGGTATCGCCAACGTGCGTCCGAAATCGCATCTGTCTCAGGATGGCAAACGGCTGATCCGCGTGCGGCTGGCGGGGGTGAACAGGCCAATGAAACTCGGTTACGCCACCGTGGCCCACATCCAGTATTCGATGGTGGTGAATGCCTTCGCCGAGCGGTGCCGGATGTTTATCTCCGACCAGTATATTCCCGGCATGGCCGCGCCAAGCTATTTCGATCCGCAGGTGGTTCGGGTGGCCTGACGTTAGCGCGGGGCTAATTCAATACCCGCGCTCCGGGAACACCTGATTCGTTACCGGCTCGCCGCGTGCGGCGCGCCGGATGTTTTCTGCCACCTGTGCGGCGGCGCTGGCAGGAAGCGCAACGGAGGCCAGATGCGGCGTGATCAGCACGTTTTCCATACCCCACAACGGATCGTCCGGCGGCAGCGGTTCGCGGTCAAACACATCCAGCGTGGCTTGCGCAATCTGCCCCGCACGCAGCGCCTGCGTCAGCGCGGCCTGATCGACGATGGCCCCGCGCGAGACGTTAATAAACGCCGCGCCCGGCGGGAGATGCGCCAGCCGTTCGGCGCTCAGCAGGCCAGTGGTCTGCGGTGTGAGAGGCAGCATGGTGACCAGAATGTCGCTCTGGCTGAGAAAATCATTCAACGATCCCAGCCCGCTATGACAGCGGATACCCGCCAGCGCCTTTTGCGAACGCGACCAGCCGCGCACGTCGAAGCCCTGCCGCGCCAGCTCCTGCGCCGCATACGCGCCCAGTTCCCCCAGACCGAGGACGCCTACCCGGATAGCGGAAGGCGGACGAGGATGCAGATAATGCCAGCGCTGTTCACGCTGGGCGCGCTCAAAGGCCGGGATATCGCGCGCGTAGCGCAGCACGGCAAACAGGACATAACCGGCCATCATCCGCGCCATATCGGGATCGGACAGACGAACAATCGGGATATCCGGCAGATCGTCGCGCCCCACCAGCGAATCGA
Organism: Superficieibacter sp.; assembly: GCF_032071645.1. Taxonomy (NCBI): domain Bacteria; kingdom Pseudomonadati; phylum Pseudomonadota; class Gammaproteobacteria; order Enterobacterales; family Enterobacteriaceae; genus Superficieibacter; species Superficieibacter sp. The sequence goes on along the minus strand of NZ_DAMAPU010000003.1, from coordinate 446,974 downwards.
CGCCCGCGCCAAGATTCACCAGTAATCGGAGATTGCGCCAGGGCGCAAAGAAACCGCGTGGCGGTTTCCATGCCAGCGCATAGTGCACCTCATCAGGATGTTGCACCGTTTCGGCGCGGCAAATCGTCACGCCGGGCAAATGCGGTGCAAGCAACGCTGACCATTCTTCAAAGCTGTCAAATTCACTGTAAAACACTAAGGTACTCATTCGGCGCGCGCTCCCAGTAAGCTGACCACCGCATCAATCGCCAGCTCGTAGCCTGTCGCCCCCAGTCCGGCAATCACCCCGGTCGCGGCTTTCGACACCATGGAGTGATGACGAAACGGCTCCCGTTTCCAGATGTTGCTCATGTGCGTTTCAATGACTGGCCCTTCAAACATCAGCAATGCGTCAAGGATCGGTACCGAACTGTAGGTCAGGCCCGCCGCGTTGATAATTAATCCCTCGGCGTGCTGGCGCGCTTCCTGGATCCAGTCAACCAAAACCCCTTCGTGATTGCTCTGACGGAAATGCAAAATCACGCCGTGCGATTTGGCACGCTGCTGGCAGCGTTCGCTCAGGCTGGCAAAACTGTCGCTGCCGTAAGTGCCGTGTTTATCCAGCCCGTATAAATTAGCATTCGGCCCGTTGAGAAAATAGATCTGCTGTGACATGCATACTCCTGATTAAAGGTGCGGGCGGGTCGCCACCATCGCCGGATGCGCAGCGAAGACGGCAAACCAGGCGGCGGTAAGCGGATGGCTGGCACGCCAGTTGAGCTCGGCAAAACGGAAGTCGAGATAGCCCAGCGCGCAGCCGATGGCAATCAGGCCGATATCGTCAGGAAATTCGCTGAAATCGCCGACCTGCCCCTCAATCTCCGTCAGTCCGGCAGCGACTTTTTTCAACTGCGCGTCGGCCCAGTCCTGCCATTGCTTCTCTGGCGGACGGGCGCTGAATTCGTAACGCGCCAGCAAAGCGGCATCAATGATCCCATCGCCCAGCGCCTGACGCGCCAGGCTTCTCCAGCGAGCATCCCCGTTTTGCGGAAATAAATTGCCCTGCCCGCGCGCGTTGAGGTATTCACAAATGACCCGGCTGTCATAGAGACAGAGGCCATTTTCGCTGCGCAGCGCCGGGACTTTTGCCAGCGGATTAAACGCGGCAATGCGTTCATCACGCGCGATCGGATGCGCGGCAGACTCCAGCCGTTCCAGTTCATCCGCAAGTCCGAGGACGGTTGCGCAGACCATTACTTTGCGCACGTAAGCGGAGGTGGAGGCATAAAAAAGCGACATCATGACGCCACCTCCAGCAGCACTTTGCCAATGTTGGCGTTAGCTTCAAGGAGCCGATGCGCGTCTGCGGCCTGCGCTAACGGCAGGGTTTGATAAAGGACGGGGGCGATGTTGCCTGCGGCGATCAGCGGCAGCAGATGCTTACTGATGCACTGCGCCAGCCGCATTTTCTCGGCGGCGCTTTTCGGACGCAGCGTTGACGAGGTCAGGCTCAGCCCTTTACGCATTAACAGTTGCAGATCGAGTTCAATCTTTGCGCCCTGCATAAAAGAAAGACTGACGTGACGTCCGCCCGGCGCTAGCAGGCTCAGGTTGCGCGCGACGTAATCGCCGCCGACGTTATCGAGCACCACATCCACCCCGCGTCCCTGGGTGGCATCAAGAATGACCGGGACAAAATCCTCACTGCGGCGGTCGATGGCGCGCCATACCCCAAGCTGTCGCAGCGCCGCGATTTTCTCTGAACCGCCTGCCGTTGCTATTACCCGCGCGCCGCATGCCTGAGCGCACTGAATGGCAAACGTCCCTACGCCACTGGCCGCGCCGTGGATCAACACGGTCTCGCCCGGCTGCAAACGCCCCAGCTCAAACAGGTTATGCCATACGGTAAATGCCGCTTCCGGCACCCCCGCCGCCTGCGCAAGGGGCAGATTTTCCGGCACGGTCAGGCACAGTTCAGCCCGCGCCACACAGTAGTCTGCATATCCCCCGCCGTTGAGCAGCGCCATAACCGGCGTCCCTGGGGCGGGAGATTCAACCCCCGCGCCCAGCGCCACCACGGTGCCGGAGACTTCCAGCCCCAGCACGTCAGTGACGCCCGGCGGCAACGGCATACCGTTACGTTGCAGGATATCGGGACGATTGACGCCCGCGCTGACCACGCGGATCAGCACTTCACCGCTTTGGGGCTGCGGGACGCTGCGCTGAACCAGGTCTAAAACGTCAGGGCCGCCCGGCTGGCGCGCAATGACGGCATTCATGATTTCAGGGATCATCAGCGCTTATTCCTTTTCTGCGGCGCTAAACGCGCACACGCCTTCGTCATCAACATTCACCCCGACCAGACTGCCCACCGGCCAGTGGGTCAGCGAATGCAGTCCTGACTGGCGGGCAAAGAGCGACGCGCTGCCCAGGGCGGGCACATCAAGATGTACATCGACGTGATCGCCCTGAAAGACGTGGGCGATCACCGTGGCGCTGAACAGCGAATGCGGGCCAAGCGGCGCCAGTTGAAGGTTTTCCGGGCGGACGTAGACATTCAGACGCTCGCCAATGACCGCGTGGACGCGCTCCGCTGGCAGACGCAGCTTGTTGCCTCCCAAATCCAGTACCGCCAGGCCGTCCCGACCCGCGTAGCGTCCCGGCAGAATGTTGACATCACCGACAAAGCTCGCGACAAACGGGTCCTGGGGGCGACGATAAATCTCGTCCGGGGTGCCGATCTGGCGGACATACCCCGCCGACATCACCACCACGCGATCGCTCATGCTCAGCGCTTCGCCCTGATCGTGAGTCACGAATACGGTCGTCACGCCAAGTTTGCGCTGGATCGCTTTCAGCTCCACCTGCATCGACAGGCGCAGATTTTTATCCAGCGCGGAGAAGGGTTCGTCCAGCAGCAGCACTTTGGGGCGGATCACCAGCGCCCGCGCCAGCGCCACACGCTGCTGCTGACCGCCTGAAAGCTCACGCGGTTTGCGATGGCCGTAACCGGACAATTTCACCAGCGCAAGCGCCTGCTCAACGCGCTCAGCGATCTCCGCTTTTGGCACGCCGCGCATTCGCAGGCCGTAGCCGACATTTTTTTCGACCGTCATATGCGGAAACAGCGCGTAGTTCTGAAACACAATGCCGATTTCACGCTGGTAAGGCGGGATATCCGTTACCAGCTCGCCATCAATAAATATTTCGCCGCCATCGGCTTCAGCGAATCCCGCCATCAGATTCAGCAGCGTGGTTTTGCCGCAGCCGGACGGGCCGAGCAGGGTAATAAATTCCCCTTCCGCAATCGTCAGGGAAATTTTGTGTAAGGCGATGGCATCGCCGAAGCGCTTCAGTACGCCATCAAGGCGAACAGCAACGTTAGCGTGATTTACGACCGGATGCAGCGTTTCAGGCTGCGGGAAGGTGGTGATTTCTGCACTTACCATGGAATCTCCAGAAACGGGCTATCAAAGGCTTACCACCAGCATACGGCTTAAGTGCTCATCGCGCGGTTAGTGCTTCCTGAAGCTGGCGTTTGGAAAAGTTAAAGCAGAGTGTGACGGGAACGGAGGGGTGCCGGGGCGCGCCCTCCGGGGACAGTTACGGTCAGGCTTCCCGGCACATCCACGCGGCAAGACGGCGCAGCATGGCATCGCAGGCGTCCAGTTGGTCAACAGTAATGAACTCATCGGGTTTATGGCCCTGCGCCATACTGCCCGGCCCGCAGATCACGCTCGCTATCCCGGCCTGGTGAAACAATCCGCCTTCCGTACCAAAGGCAACGGTGCTGAACGCTTCCGACCCGGTGAGATGAGCCAGCAGCCGCGCGGCGGCGCTTTGCGCAGCGGTATATAAACCGGGATAACTGCTGAGGGGATGAAAACGGATCGCGGCGTTGCGATCCACAGCCTGCATCTGCGGCAGCAGTTGGTGCCGGGCGTAATCTTCCAGATCCCGCGTCACCTCCTGCGCGTCGTCCTGCGGCAGCGTGCGCACCTCAAAGTCAAACAGACATTCGGCAGGAACAATGTTCAGCGCCCGACCGCCCTGAATCACGCCGGTTTGCACGGTGGTAAAGGGCGGATCAAAACGCGCATCCTGACGTTCCGGCGCGGCCAGCCGCTGGCCTGTTTTCGTCAGATGATGGATAAGCTTCGCGGCATATTCGATGGCATTGACCCCCTGCGGCGCATAGGCCGAATGGCAGGCGGCTCCCTGCACTTCACAGCGCACGCTGAGTTTGCCCTTGTGACCGATAACAGGTTGCAATTCAGTGGGTTCGCCGATCAGGCAGATATCGGGCTTCTCCGGGCAACGGGATAAGACGTCCAGCAAAGAACGCACGCCCAGGCACCCGACTTCCTCATCATAAGAAATCGCCAGATGCAGCGGTTGCGCGAGTGGCCGGGCAAGGAAATGCGGCACCGCCGCCAGCATACAGGCGATAAAGCCTTTCATATCTGCCGTGCCGCGACCATACAGTTTGCCGTCCCGTTCCGTCAGCGCAAAGGGCGGGACGCTCCAGTTCTGCCCGTCAACCGGCACCACATCGCTGTGACCAGAAAGCATCACCCCACCGCCACCCGCCGGGCCAAGCCGCGCATAAAGATTGGCTTTGCTGCGCGTGTCATTGTGGATCAGCTCGCAGTGGACGCCCAGCTCGCTTAAGTAGCGCCGGACAAACTCAATCAGCGCGAGGTTAGATTCGCGGCTGGTGGTGTTGAATGCCACCAGCTGTTCCAGCAGTTTACGACTGGTTTTCATCAGTTCTCCTCGCGCCTACTCATCACCCGGTACGCCGTATCCCGGCGCGCTGCGAGGGTCCAGCGCCCTGGTGATATAGTCCTGCATCTGCGGTTTATACGCCTGCCAGAGCGCGTTAAGCTCATCGATGGGACTGGCGTCGGTCCAGTCAACGCGGAGATCAACAATCGGCCAGACGGGAGAATCGACAATCGACAGCGCCGCCGAATGCACCGGCCCCGCTTCGCCGCCTGCCCCTAAACCCGCCTGCATCGCGGCGATGAGCCGATCAGCCAGATGTCCTGAATGATGTTCAAAGGCGTTCACCATCGCGGCAATGACATCCGGGCTTGCCAGCATATTCCCCGCCGCCACGCAGTTTTCGCCTGACAGGGCATTGTTGATGCCGAGCGTCTTTTCTCCGCTGTAGAACGCGCTATTGCCATCGGGTGTCAGGACGGTAACTTGTCGGTACAGGGCATAGTCATCCGTGTCCAGCCCGCGTTTCAGGGCGATGTCGACGGCGTCGCCCTGCGCCAGGCGATCCAGAATGCGCGGCCCCAGCGCCGGTAACGTGATGTTTTGCGTGGATACCGCCCCGACCTTGCTGCGCAGCCACGGGCAGCGTGCGCCTACCGCAATGCTCGATGAACTGATAGCGATCCCCATCTGACCGGTTTGCGCGCAGCGTCCGATAATCGATAACGTCATAATTTATTCTCCCGCCTGCGACGGCCATTCGTCCGGGATTACGGCGATCACATCAATTTCCATCAACCACTGCGGCTGCCCCAGCCCGGAAATAACCAGACCGGTTGAGATGGGAAAAACGCCCTTCAGCCATTTGCCAATGACGTGGTAAACCGGCTCGCGATAGCGCGGGTCGATAATGTAGGTGGTTGTTTTTACGATGTGGGATAAATCGCTGCCCGCTTCTTCCAGCAGTTGCTTGACGTTTTTCATTGCCTGCTCGGCCTGGGCGGCGGGATCGCCAAGCCCGACCAGATTGCCCTCGAAATCAGTCCCAATCTGACCACGGACGTAGACGGTATTTCCGGCACGAACGGCCTGGCAAAGATCGTTATCCAGCGCCTGGTTCGGGTAGGTATCTTTGGTATTGAATTTACGGATGCGTGTATGTGTGCTCATGTCTGCCTGCCTGAAGAGTGGGTTTCCCGCAAGGTATACCTCGCCGGGCGCAGGACATAAAACAGCATAATCCGAGGCTTTAGTTTAGAAAAAGCGAACGGGCGATCGGTCGGATCGCCCGTTTTTTTACGATCGGCAGCGGGCAGCGTTACTTCGCCAGCAGTTCCCGGCGGACGATCTCTGCCCCTGCGCTTAAGGCGTTGAGTTTGCCTCTGGCGACCTGGCGGGATAACGGAGCCATGCCACAGTTGGTGGCAGGCATGAGTTTGTCAGCATCGACGAACTGAAGCGCTTTACGTAAGGTTTCCGCGACTTCCTCCGGGGTTTCTATGGTATTGGTCGCCACGTCAATGGCCCCGACCATCACTTTTTTACCGCGAATAAGCTCAAGCAAATCCATCGGAACATGCGAGTTATGACATTCCAGCGAGATAATATCGATACCGGAGGTTTGCAGTTTAGGAAACGCTTCTTCGTATTGTCGCCACTCGCTGCCCAACGTTTTTTTCCAGTCGGTATTGGCTTTGATGCCATAGCCGTAACAGATATGTACCGCAGTTTCACATTTAAGCCCTTCAATGGCTCTTTCTAATGCGGCAATCCCCCAGTCATTGACTTCATCAAAAAAGACATTAAAAGCAGGCTCATCAAACTGGATAATATCCACGCCCGCCGCCTCTAATTCTTTGGCTTCCTGATTTAATATTTTGGCAAATTCCCAGGCCAGTTTTTCGCGGCTTTTATAATGATTATCATACAGCGTGTCGATCATCGTCATCGGCCCCGGCAGCGCCCATTTAATGGGCTGCGTGGTCAACTGGCGTAAAAATCGGGCATCCTCAACAAAAACGGGCTTTTGACGCGCCACCGGCCCCACCACGGTCGGTACGCTCGCATCATAGCGATTACGAATTTTCACCACCTCGCGTTTCTCAAAATCTACGCCGCTGAGGTGTTCAATAAAGGTGGTAACGAAGTGCTGTCGCGTTTGCTCACCGTCGCTGACAATATCGATACCGGCCCGCAGCTGTTCATCCAGCGCCAGACGCAGCGCGTCCTGTTTCCCCTCAATGAGTTCTTCATTTTGCAGTTTCCACGGGGACCAGAGCGTCTCCGGTTGTGCAAGCCAGGACGGTTTGGGTAGGCTGCCAGCCGTCGAGGTAGGGAGCAATTTTTTCATATCACAAAACCTTTTATTTTCTATAAATCAAAGAGGGTAATTGGCAGACCACTGCTCAAGACGATCCCTGTAACGTTTGATGAAGTGCTGCTCAGTAAATTTTCCCTGCTCAATCGCTAACTGACTGCGTTCTTCCCGGTCATAAACAATTTTTGTTAATGAATGGTCCTGGTTATCCAGATTCGGTTGAAAGAATTGCGCTGCCGCAGCATTGGCATTGTAAATTTCCGGGCGATAAATCTTCTGAAAAGTCTCCATCGTGCTGATGGTACTGATAAGTTCAAGATCGCTGTAATCCCGGAGCAAATCACCAGTAAAATAAAATGCCAGCGGCGCAACGCTGTTCTTCGGCATGAAATAGCGCACTTGCAGGCCCATTTTATTGAAATAGCTTTCGGTCAATGAAGAACCGTGTTGCTGATATTCAATGCCTAATACCGGATGCTCATTCCCGGTGCGATGATAGGTATCTTTACTGGACACACTTAAACAGATGACCGGTGATTTCTTAAAGTGGCTTTGGTACTCGCCGGAGTTAACGAAATGCTTAAAGATTTTTCCATGCAGGTCGCCAAAGCTGTCCGGCACGCTAAATTGGGTCTGGTTTTTATTATGCTCTGGTAATAATACGCTAAAGTCATAATCCCGAACGTAGGAAGAAAAGTTATTGCCGACAATGCCTTCAATACGCTGCTGCGTTTTTTTATCAATGATATGGGTTTTTAATATTTCAATCACCGGAAAGCTATCGCTGTCAACGTCAACAGTCATCTCAACAGAAATAATGTCAAGTTCAACGGAATAACGATCGCCCTCAGGATTGTCCCAGTAGGCTAAACTGTTGAAACGATTGTCGATCATCACCAGCGTGTTACGTAAATTCTGCTGGCGGTTTTTGCCTCTGGCCAGATTCGCAAAGTTAGTGGTAATACGCGTACTTTCCGAGGGGTTATAGTTCTCGTCAAAAAGACTGCTGGTAATAGTAAATGTAAATTCTTTCTTCATTATGATCATTTGCCCTGGATGCGGATATAAAAACTGAATTCACACGTTGATTTTCAGAAGATGACTGCTTTTTCAGCCTTTATGTTGCCAATAAGTTAATAAGCTTCTTTTATGCCAGAGCAGTCAAAGGAGTGAAAGCGACTTAATTTCATTACAACATGAGTCATATTCATGATCGGATCGTGAAGGGTAATGAAATGGGTTTCATGGCTGGCCGGGCGGGGATGCAGGAAGGGAAATATTCTATTATCCCTTCCTGCAATGTGGAATTAAAAATTATCTTTTACTGCCAAAATCGCGATCGTTAATTCCCCCAGTAATCATCCGGGTTAATTCTTCGCAGCGGATAATTTTGCCTGATAATACGGTGAAACGGGCTAATACCTCAAATTCGCTTTTCTCGCCTTCCAGTTTTTCCACCTCGACAAAATGATGGGTAAACACCGTATCACCTTCTGAAACCACTGACCTGACGGTGAGGTTTATCCGCGCGGCGAGTGATTTGAGCGTTTCCATATGCTTGATGAAGTCGTTATATCCCAGTTCATGCCCGTCAACGACCTGTTGATAACTGGAGTCAAAATACCGGGCGATGGGGTTCTCATCATGCACTGAAGTGCAGACTACCTTTTCTAATGCTTCGATGACCAGTTTGCTGGCGTTTTTCATGGGCTTCTCCTGTTGCAGAAGAAACACTCTACGGTAGAACGGAAAGCGGGTAATATCCGTATAAAGACATTTATTACGGTAAAACGGCCAGATTGATGGAAACGCAGCAATTCAAATACCACGCCCTGCACGCCACGCCGTGGCATCAGCATTCATCCGGGCAGCTCTGCTGGCTTAGCCAGGGCATCATGGTGATTGAAACTGCACGGGCACAGTGGACGGTGACGCCTGGCTCCGTCGGATGGTTTCCCCCTGATTTGTATCACCGCGCCTGGGTTCCCGGAACGGCAACGGGCCATAGTCTGTATCTTGATCCCATAGTCGCAGGTTATTTTCCTGATTTTGCAGCCGTATATGCGGCCGATCATTTCATTATTGCTTTACTGATGCGCTGCCAGAAGAGTCATCTTCAAAACCAGCAAGATTATCAGGATATGCTTTTGAAACTATTAGGCTATGAAATCATGCACCGTTCTGAATTACCGCTTGAATTAACATTGCCAACCGATCGCCGGGCGCGAAATATCGCCAGTGAATTATTAAAAAATCCAGGAAGCACCTTAAATCAAGGCCAGCTGGCCCAGCAATATGGGCTGAGTGTCAGAAATCTTAGCCGCTTGTTTAATCAGCAAACCGGCCTGAGTTTTAGTCAGTGGCGACAGCAGGCAAAAGTGGTGGCTTCGCTCCAGTGGGTGCTGGCAGGGCTGCCGGTGAGCGAAGTGGCATTCTTAAGTGGTTACAGTAACGTCAGCGCCTTTATCGAGGTATTCCGCCAACGCTTTGGCAAAACGCCGGGGCAGTTCAGGCCAGCCTGACGCTCCCTCTTCCCCCGTCGGACTGCGCCGTTAAACGCTAACAGGATGGCCGGGCTTACCGGCGCTGCCACCCTTTTGCCGGACCTGACATTACTGGACGCTTACAGCAAAATTATTCAGCAGGATCGCGCCTTTCCCCACAATTCTAAAGACGAGAGGTGCCGGTAAGTTCTCAGTAAGACTCCCGTCAGGATAATCGCATTTTCTTTGCTGACTGGGAGACTTATCATGCATCATCGTTTGCTGACCGGACGAGCCGCCATTGCGGCCATGGTCTGCACTTTTGCGCTGGGTTCCACCTCCGCTTTTTCCGCTGAATGGGGCGCAGGCGCTGGCGTAGCCAGCGCGCAAAAGCCTTACAAAGATTTTTCACGCGATACCACGCCGCTACCGCTGCTCTATTTTGATAATCAGTACCTGCATTTTTTCGCCACCGGAGCCGAAATTAAACTGCCTGGCGTGACGTTCAGTGAAACTCAGCACCTCGATTTTGGTCTTATCGGCAGGTATGACGGTTCGGGCTACGAGGCCGATGACGCCGATATTCTTGACGGGATGGCGAAGCGTAAAAGCGGTTTCTGGGGCGGCGCGAAAGCGCAGTGGCAAAATCCCTGGCTGACGGTAAGCCTCGACTGGACGCACGATCTTTCCGGCAACAGTAAGGGGCAGCGCGTGAATCTGGGCGCGGAGCGGCGCTGGCAGTGGGGTAACTTTTCCCTTACGCCGCGCGTCGTCACCACATGGCATGATAAAAAATATGTCGATTATTACTATGGCGTGCGCGAAGAGGAGGCCCGCGACGGGCGGCCCGCCTACCGGGGAGAATCCGCGTTCAGCGCAGAGTTCGGCCTGCTGAGCGTCTATCGCTTCAACGCGCACCATTCCGTCATGCTCGATCTGGAAGCCACGCGGCTCTCTTCCGAAGTGAGGGACAGCCCGCTGGTTGACCGTTCACGCAAAGATCGCATTTTCATGGGGTATATGTACCACTTCTGATGGGAAGAATTTTGTTAATTGAAGACCACGCGCAGCTGGCCGGGCTGATTGCCAGGGGACTTGCCAGCGCCGGGATCCCCACCGATATCGTCGGCAGCCGGGAGGCCGCGCTGAGCGCGTTAAAACTGGTCGCGTATCAGGCGCTGGTGCTCGATCGCGGCCTGCCGGATGGCGATGGCCTGCTTCTGCTCCAGCAGTTGCGTCAGCGCAACCTGATGTTGCCGTGCCTGATCCTCACCGCGCGCGATGCCCTGCACGATCGGGTTGAAGGTCTGGAGGCGGGAGCGGATGACTATCTGCCCAAACCGTTTGCGATGGCGGAACTGGTCGCCCGCGTGCGGGCGCTGTTGCGTCGTCCCGCCGTGAGCCAGCCGCTTGAACCGGCATTCGGTGACGTGACGCTGCTGTCGGATGTGGGTGTGATGCGCTGCGGCGAGGAGAGCATTACCCTCGCCCCGGCTGAAATGCAGATTATGCTGACGCTCTTCCAGAAGCAGGGCGGTGTGGTGCGCCGCAGCGCGATGGAGGCGGCCGGTTGGGGTCTTAGCGACACCGTTACGCCAAACGCGCTGGATGTGGCATTGCACCGGATGCGCCGCAAACTGGCGGCTATCGGCTCTGATCTGCATATCGTTAACCTCAGGGGACAGGGCTATGCGCTGCAAAAAACCGACGCGGATGAATAGCCTGTCGATAAGGATCCTGCTGGCCTACGTGGCGGGTGCGTTGCTGAGTATCGGCCTGCTGGTGACGTTGGGCGCGTTGGTGAAAGAACGCCTGCCGGGAATGGATCTGGCCGAACGCACGCTGGCGCTGGCGGAGCGGCTGGAGTTCGACGCGCGGGGCAATCCAACGGGATTTACCGACAGCGATGCGCACCCGCTGTGGATCTACGATAGCCTGCGTCAGGAAACCGCGTGGCGGGTACTGGACGACAGCGGTCGCGTGGTGCTCCGCTCGTCGGGCGCGGCAGACTGGCCGGAGGGCGGTGCGCGGCACGCGCTGCCGGAACGGCGTTTTGCCTTTACTCGCGAAGGCGTGCTGTACGATGGGGCGCGGGAGGATCAGAGACATAACGGGCGAACGTGGACCGTCGAGCTGGCAGTCAGCTCGCGGGTGATCGACTTCCTGCATCAGGGGTTTGCCCTGCCCTTTATCCGCCTTGGGGTCATTATCTTTAGCCTGGTGCTGCTGGTTATTTTTACCGTTTGCGCCTGCGTCAGCCTGAAATACGCACTACGACCGCTGCGCAACGTGTCGCAGGCCGCCACGCAAATCTCACCCCGCTCGCTGGGCGATCGGCTGCAAACCGGGCACGTCCCGACGGAACTGGTTCCGCTGATCGCCAGTTTTAATCAGGTGCTCGACAGGCTGGAGAAAGGATTTCGCAGCCAGCAGGAATTTCTCGCTACCGCCGCCCACGAGCTAAAAACGCCGCTGACATTACTGCGCGCTGAGGTCGAGTTGATGAGCGAGCATTCAGAAGTTCGTGAATCGCTTCTGTTGCAGATATCTCACCTGTCCCGCCAGGTGCAGCAGCTATTGCTACTGGCCGAGGCGAGTGAACCGCTGAGCTATCAGTTCCGCGACGTGGAGGTCTGCGACGTTGCGCGCGACGTGACCACCTATCTTCGAAAAATCGCCGATGATGCCGGGGTCAGACTTCATCTCACCTGCGATGACGGGGTAAGTAAATGGCGTGCCGATCATGGGGCATTCTTTACCCTGTTGAAAAATCTGATCGAGAATGCCGTTCAACATGCACCGTTGGGGACGGTGGTTAACATACATGTGCAGGCAGAAAGCGTGAGCGTATCCGATCAGGGAACGGGCGTGCCGCCGGAACAGATGCCACACATCTTCGAGCGCTTCTGGCGAGGCAAGCTACGTCAGGATTCCGGCGCAGGTCTGGGGCTGGCAATTTGTCAGGAAATTTGTACCGCCCACGGTTGGTCACTGACCGCTCACAACGGGCTGACGGGACTGACAATGAGGATATGTCGGGCTGGGAACGCAGAGGTGCATTAACCGTAATGGGTTTGCGCCAGGTTTAGTTTGCCGGGGAGTGGGCGTCATTGTGGGGCTATCTGATTTGACTTGCGGCAAAGTGAGTGAGAGCTATTTTTTGAGGCGGGGAATACCCGCCTCTGGCAACATTACACCAGAAGCGGGCATCGCCATTAATCCACCAGCGCATCGGATGATACCGGCGATAAAGCCCTCTGCGCCCGCTTACCGGGTTACTTCTTTTGCTCGGGGATTCGGGCAATCACTTTAATTTCAAAATCAAATCCCGCAAGCCAGGTTACCCCTACGGCGGTCCAGTTCGGATAAGGCGGCTGCGGGAAGACAGACTGTTTCACCTGCATAATCGTCGGGAACTGATTTTCCGGGTCGGTGTGAAAGGTGGTGACATCCACCAGATCGTCAAAGGTACAGCCTGCGGCGGCAAGCGTGGCTCGCAGGTTATCAAACGCGAGCTGCACCTGCGCGGCAAAATCAGGCTCCGGCGTGCCATCGGCGCGGCTGCCCACCTGACCGGAAACAAAAAGCAAATCGCCAGAACGGATCGCGGCAGAATAGCCGTGCTCCTCGTAAAGAGCATGGCGGTTAGCGGGGAAAACGGGTTCATGCTGGCTCATAGGGTTTCCTGTTGTTCATACAGTGTCGGATATGGGATGCACGGCATGAACAAATGATCTAACATACGCCGTGTATGTTAAATTAATCATACATACGCGGCGTATGTCAAATAATATACGCTGCGTATATGAAAAAGGAAACCCGATGACCGCCAGACGCCGTGTTGAAAAGATGGAAGAGAACCGCGCCAAACTGATTACGGCCGCACGAAAAGCCTTTGCCGAAAAAGGCTTTGCCGCCGCCTCAATGGATGAATTAACGGCCAGCGTGGGCCTGACACGCGGCGCGCTGTATCACAATTTTGGCGATAAAAAAGGGCTTCTCGCCGCAGTTGTCGAGCAGGTGGATGGTGAAATGGCGCAACGCGCGAAGGCCGAGGCCGCAGCTGTGGGCGAAGACTGGGAAAAGCTGCTTGCTGAAGGGATCGCCTACATCAGGATGGCTCTGGACCCGGAAGTGCGGCGTATCGTCCTGCTTGATGGCCCTGCTTTCCTTGGCGATCCCTCACAGTGGCCGAGTCAGAATAGCTGCCTCGACGCAACCCGCCAGAATATTACAACGTTGATTGAACGCGGCGTGCTCCAGTCGGTGGATGCTGACGCCGCCGCACATCTGCTCAACGGCGCGGCATTGAATGCCGCACTATGGATCGCGGCGAGCGACGATCCTGAAAAGACTCTGCCGAAAATGATTAACGCGTTTACCCTGCTGGCAAGCGGCTTACGTAATAGCTAATGCCCCCTCCTGGCAGGCGGGGCTTTTAAAGCCCCAGCGCGCTAAGCGAGGGATGTTCATCAGGGCGTCTTCCCAGCGGCCAGTGAAACAGTCGTTCAGATTCATCGATTGGCATATCATTCACACAGGCAAAACGACGCTTCATTAGCCCGTCCTCCCCGAACTCCCAGTTTTCATTACCGTAAGAACGGAACCAGTTTCCCGAATCATCATGCCATTCGTAGGCATACCTTACGGCGATACGGTTTTCAGTAAATGCCCAAAGCTCTTTAATCAGACGGTAATCAAGTTCTTTCTTCCATTTCCGCTCCAGGAAGGCCTGCGCTTCCTCACGGTTATTGGCGAATTCCGCGCGGTTTCGCCATTGGGTATCCAGGGAATAAGCGAGAGCGACTTTTGCCGGGTCGCGGCTATTCCAGCCATCCTCTGCCAGTCTGATTTTTTCAATCGCACTTTCCCGGGTGAATGGCGGTAAAGGGGGACGTGTATTCATATGGAAGACCTCTGATGAATGTCATGTAGACAGATCTGTCTACTCGTGTTAATTTAGTGGCGAAAAATGACACTGTCAATAAATCTGTCAGGGGTTTTGCTAAAAATGATTACCGATAAAAAAGGCAGCGTAAAAGAAAAAATACTGTTAACCGCACACGATTTATTTTACGCCAAAGGGTTCAGGGCTACCGGAATTGATAAAATCATCAGGGAGGCCCAGGTAACAAAAGTGAGTTTTTATCGCCATTTCCCCGCGAAAAACACGCTCATTTTGGCCTATTTACACTATCGGCACGATCTGTGGATCACCTGGTTTCACGATACGTTAGCCCGCAAGATCGGCGAAGAGAACATATTACCGGCTGCGTTATCCGGCACGCTTAATGAATGGTTGAGATGCCCTTCTTTCCGTGGCTGCGCCTTTATTAACGCAACCGCAGAAGCGGACTCGGAAGATATCGCAGAGGAGATCAAAGAATTATGCCGTAACCATAAACTTGACGCGCAGAAAACAATAACGTTGCTGACCGGTATTACGGATAAAACGGTAATGTCTCAATTAATGATGCTTATCGATGGCGCGATTATTCATGCGCAAATGGGAATGGACGTCACTGAGGTTATCGAACAGTTAAACGTTGGATTAGAAAAACTGCTGGCAGACTGAAAATGATTGTGCTCATAAAGTTTGCTTTTTCGCTGTCAGGTAAAATCACGCGCCAGAGATAACCACAATTAAATCGATTAAATTTTAACCATTCGTGTTAGAGTGAAGCACACTCCCCGAAAGGTTAATGATCATGTTTGTTATCGATTACGCCAGGAAGCTAATCAGCGGCAAGTCTACTTCCACCGTGACCTGTCCCCATTGCAGCTTACGATCATCGCAGCCTTTATCAAAAGTTCGCCTGAAGCAGGCCATGCTTTGCCCTGGATGCAAAGCGCTTTTTATTCCAACACGCTAGATTCTGACATCCGATCGTACATAACGCACGACCGCCTGACGACACGGGCTGAAAACGCGCATTAACGTTTGCCGTTAACGCGCTGATTGTCGCGCAGAACATCAATCGCGGTTTGCATCGCCACTTTATCATCTCTTTTTTTTTGCTTGTCCTGCATGACCTGCAGGTAATCAAGCAATGTGCGGGTATTAATCGGTCTGCCCTGTTTGCCGACGGCCAGCAGGGCTTCACCAAGAATGATTTTTACTGGCGGTAACTGGGCCGGATACCAGTCGAGGGTGTCTTCAGATTTCATCTTAAATTTCTCACGGAAGGGTAGTATATCACAGATCGGCCCTCCACTCCGCGCCTGCGGAAGATAAGACCGTTCGCATCCGGGTGGGATTATCCGCCAGCGTATCTGTCACGTCCTGGCAGTGGTTGTAGGCGGGGGCGAGCCTTTTCGTGAAGTTTGGGAGATAACAGTCCAGACAGCGGCGCGTGTGTGGGTTAAGCCCGACACCCCGCTTTTCAATTTTCAACAGTAACAAAAAAGCCCCTGCACGTATGCAGGGGAAAACCCATGTCAGAGCTTATTAGTATTTAGTTGAACACCATCCCACCATCAATCAGCAGGGACTGGCCGGTCATGTAGTCGGAGTCTGGCCCGGCGAGATAAGATACGCAAGCAGCCACATCTTCCGGTTCGGACAATTTGCCAAGAGTGATCCGTTTGGCATAGGTTTCAGTACCGTAGCCGAGCGGTTTACCCGCCGCCTCGGAAATCTGACGGTCGATTTCCGCCCACATCGGCGTTTTGACAATGCCAGGACAGTAGGCGTTAACGGTGATCCCCAGCGGCGCGAGGTCACGTGCTGCCGTCTGGGTTAACCCACGAACCGCGAACTTGCTGGAACTGTACACCGCCAGTTCCGGGTTGCCGGTATGGCCCGCCTGAGAACAGGCATTGATGATCTTACCGCCATGTCCCTCTTTGCGGAACGCGTCAATCGCGGCCTGAATACCCCAGATCACCCCTTTCACATTGATGTTATAAACCTTGTCGACAATGTCTGAGGTGATCGACTCTATGGGGGTAGAAGGTGCAATCCCGGCGTTATTGACGATGACGTTGAAACCGCCCAATGCGGTACGGGCTTTCTCCACTGCCGCAAACACCTGTTCGCGTTTCGACACGTCGACCTTCACGGCAACGGCATTGCCACCGTTGCGGGTGATTTCATCGGCCACGGCTTTCGCCGTTTCCTCGTCATAATCGGCGATGGCGACGGCAAAACCATCTTTCACCAGGCGAAGCGCGATTGCTTTACCAATCCCCTGGCCGGAGCCGGTTACAAGAGCCACTTTTTGCATTTCTCTGTCCTTATATTGTTTTACAAAATCTGGCTGAGATGGAGCTGGCCCATCAGCAGCGGGTTATCGCTGTAGTCAACGGGAATAGCGACAACGGAAGGACCGTCAATATCCATTGCCGCACGCAGCGTCGGCTCAAGCGCATCGGCGCTCTCCACGGCAAAGCCTTTCGCGCCGAACGCGTCGGCATAGACTTTGAAATCGACCGGGCCGAACTCCACACCAGAAAGACGCTGGTATTTTTTCTCTTCCTGAATCGCCACCATGTTGTAGGCGTTATCCACCCAGATAATGTGCAGAACATTGGCATTGAGGCGCACGGCGGTTTCCAGTTCCA
The DNA here is from genome assembly GCF_032071645.1 of Superficieibacter sp. Lineage (NCBI taxonomy): Bacteria > Pseudomonadati > Pseudomonadota > Gammaproteobacteria > Enterobacterales > Enterobacteriaceae > Superficieibacter > Superficieibacter sp. Next base: position 429,907 of record NZ_DAMAPU010000003.1, on the reverse strand, counting down.
TGCTGGACTGCAGGAAGCCGCCGTCACCGGACACCGAGACCACCTTGCGACCCGGGTTGACCAGCCAGGCGCCAATCGCCCACGGAAGCGCGACACCCATGGTCTGCTGGCCGTTGGAAATCATTACCTGACGCGCGCGGAAGCTGTAAAGATAGCGGGCAATCCAGATGTGGAAGCTGCCCATGTCGACGGTGAGCGTCACGTCGTTGTTCACGATATCCTGTATGGCGCGCACAATGCGCAGCGGATGCAGGGCAAACTGGTTGAGGGATGCACCGCGGCGGTTGAGGAGATCCCGCTGATGCTGGCGATCGACCAGAATTTCAGAGGCACGCGGGCTGAGTTCCAGTTTGTGCTCTATACGGTTGGCAAGCAGATCCAACGTTCCGGCAATGTCCCCCACCAGCTCCAGATCGGGAACATACTTGCGCTCTTCATAGGCAGGCAGCACGTCAATATGCACCAGGGTAGCGTCACCGCTGTTCCACATGGACGGCTCATATTCCACCGGACTGTAGCCGATGCAAATAATCAGATCCGCCAGATGCAGCAACCGGTCCCCTGCCTGATTACTGAAGAGCCCGACGCGTCCGGCAAAGCGAGTAAAGTGTTCCTGGTTGACTGCCCCGGCGGCCTGATAGGTGCTGGTGACAGGGATACGGCTTTTCTCCAGCAGCTTATGCAGCGCGGCACTGTTGACGGGCTGGCTGGCCATCAGGCCCAGTAAAATAACCGGATTTTTGGCGTTTTCGATAAGCGTCGCCAGATAGTTGATAGCTGACTCTGGTGCCGGCCCCATCAATGCTGCGGTGCTGGCGGGCAAAATTGCCCCGGTGACCGGCTGGTCGACAATATCCTGCGGCAGGCTGACAAACGCCCCGCCCGGCCTGCCCTGCTCAGCGGCGCGAAACGCGTTCGACACCGCCTCGGCAATTGCCTCCGGTGAGTTGACCTCCACGGCATACTTCGTCACCGGGGTGAACATAGCCACCGTGTCCATGCTCTGGTGCACCAGCTTCGCTTTGTCTGCGCGCTTCACCGCCCCGCCCAGCGCCACCACCGGGTCGCCCTCGCTGTTGGCGGTGGCAATACCGGTGATCAGGTTCGAACAGCCCGGCCCGGAAGTGACCAGCGCCACCCCGGCTCTACCGGTCAACCGCCCCACCGCTGCCGCCATAAACGCCGCGTTTGCCTCATGGCGCACGGGGATAATTTCGATGGTGGAGTCCAGCAGGGAATCAAATACCTTGTCGATTTTCGCACCCGGGATCCCGAAAACCTGCTTCACGCCCTGTGCTTCCAGTTGACCAACAACCATATCGGCGCCGTGCGCCCACTGACGTGCCTGTGTATCACTGTTCACGGTGTTCTCCTGTTAGTTTTCAACGGAACGGATTGCCGCATCAAGGTTGCTGGGGTGAAGGTCGGCCTGTAAAAACGCGCTGTCGGCAGGCAGGTCAATCATCAGCTTGTGGATTTCACCGAAGGTGAGCACACCGCTTTCAAGCTGGTAGTCAAGCAGATGGCCGCCGCCCTGACGGTCGTCGGTGATGAAATGTTCGTGATAGCCCGCCACGTTAATGCCCTGCATATGCTGTGGGGTGCGAAACCCGACCAGCACGCCCTCGCGTTGGTTAAAGCGGAATACCGGCTGGTCGTCCAGCACGTCGGTCATCGCCCGGTACGGCGGCGTCTGGCGCGGCACGGTCCGGGTGTGGGCGTGGCGGAAATGCCCGTCGATACGCAACGCACAGAACAGGTTATCGGAGGGGATCTGTTGGTCGATGACGTCGTGGATCTGCTGACGACTGACCGGCCCGTCGAAGGTTTTGCGGTACTGCGGCTGGAACCAGGTCATCACCGCAAACGGCGTTTTTTGATCTGGCTTCGCGGCCCGTGCGCTGCCGTCGGCGCGCAGCTGATAGACCTGGCTGCTGAAGGCAATCATTTCGCCGTCCAGCTCGTTAAAGGTCCCAAGACCAAAATCACCGTGCGCCAACAGATCGGCAATCGTAGTCTCTCCTTCGTACACACCGCTGAGCAGGGCGCTCATTAGCGATGTCTGATAGATCACTCTGTCAGGATGCTCGGCGGAAAACCCGCGCAGGGTTTCGCACAGACTTGCCTCACAGTCGCATGCAGATGAATGCACCATCATGCTCGTCCTCTTCAACTTTATTTAGAAAGGTTAAATAAATGTTGACTCGATTCAGCGGAAAGTTCCAATATAAAACGCATGCTGGTTTGAGACGTTTTTGATATGGAATTTCGTTATCTGCGCTATTTTGTCGCGGTTGCACGCAAGCGACACTTCACTAAGGCGGCCAAAGTACTGGGTATTTCACAGCCTCCCCTGAGTCAGCAGATTAAACGGCTTGAGGAAGAGGTTGGCACGCCGCTGTTCAGACGCCTGACCCGGGGCGTTGAATTAACTGAAGCCGGAGAAGCCTTCTATGAAGATGCCTGTAAAATTCTGAAGATGAGCGACGCCGCGCTAGAAAAAGCCCGTGGCATTGCGCGTGGCTTGAACGGAACCCTGTCGATAGGGATCACCAGTTCAGACGCTTTTCATCCTAAAATCTTCGCGCTGATTCGCCAGTATCAGGTGCATAACAGGGCGGTGACGGTACATCAGGTGGAAGCCAATATGTCGTGTCTGATGACGATGCTGGCTGAGGGTGAACTGGATATCGCCTTTGTGCGCCTCCCCTGCGAGAGCAGTAAGGCTTTTAACCAGAAAATCCTGGGTCGGGAGCCGATGGTAGTGGCGCTGCATCGCGACCATCCTGAGGCGAAAAGTGGTGCTCTGAGGTTAGAGCAGCTTCGGGATACGCCAATGATTCTGTTCCCACAAGAGGTCGCGCCGGGGCTGTACGATCGCGTTTACGGCTGCTGCGAGAGGGCCGGAATTGATATGCAGCACACGCTGCAGTCGTCGCAGCTTTCCTCATCCCTGAGTATGGTATCCGCAGGCGGCGGTTTCGCCCTGGTGCCGGAGTCGATGGCGGCCATTTCACCGCCAAATGTCACCTATCATTTGTTGACCTCGCCGGAGCTTTATACTGAGATCGCGCTCTGTTGGCGGCGTTTTGAACGTTCGAAGACGGTGAAACTGTTTTTGGCTATGTTGAATGGGGATTGATATCAGAGCGGTTAAGTCCTGCCGCGCCGCAGGCTCTGTCGATCTCCAGGTTAATTGGCTCTGTAATGTTAGCGTTTATGCCCTGCCATTATTATTGATTTCGATTACCAACTTACCGAAAGGCCCTCTTTCCAAGTGATCTAAAGCGTTTTCCAGGTCGGAGAAAGCGTAAACAGAATCGATCACGGGTTTTATTCCGGTTTGTTCAACAGCGCGAACCAGATTTAACAGCGCCTGACGACTGCCGGTACCGATGCCATGAATCGTTACGTCTTTCAACATAAGGGGCATTGCCGGTGCGGTGATATCAAAGCCATCGAGCGCACCTATCTGGCAAATATGTCCTCCGACCGCCGCGAGCTGGACTGATTTAGCGAGATGTTCGCCACCGATCACGTCGAGAATATGATCGGCACCACGGTTACCTGTGATCTGATAAATCACGTCCATCCAGTCTTCGCGGTTCCGATCCACGTAATAGTCGGCTCCCAGTGCTTTCGCCCGCGTGGCATTACTGGCTCTTCCTGATACGATCACCCGGGCACCATGCGCTTTTGCGATCTGCAGGCCAAACAGCGCCACTCCTCCGGTACTGGGAATAAGTACGGTATCGCCAGCTTTAACACCGGCACGCTCGACCAGTGCGAACCATGCAGTTAAACCAGCGCAGGATAAGGTTGCAGCCTGCGTGGGTTCCAGCGTGGTTGGCGCTTTTACAAGCCAGTCTTCAGGCATAACGACATATTCTGCAAGGACGCCAGGATAATAGCCACCCAGGGTCCTGTAGGCTGGAGTTCGCGCATCACCGGGACGCAGTCCGTCTTTCCAGTCAGGCGTAAAGGTCGAAATAACCCGGTCACCGTTGTTGAATAGTGTCACAGCATCGCCATGTCCGACGACTTTACCGGCCAGGTCGGAACCGGGCGTAAAGGGGAACTTTAGTGGCAGGCCTCGTCCACTCTCAATGACCATCTTGTCCCGATAATTCAGGGCGACAGCTTCCACCTGCACCAGTACCTGCCGTGGATCGGGAACCGGAATATCAACGTATTTCAGTTCGAGATTTTCTCGTCCAATGGCATTTAATTCCCAGCGACGCATTTGTTTTCTCATAATAAAGCCCTTCCGGTAGTTATGATTTTACCGTGAAAGTCTCCGGCTTCTGATTGTGATTAACAATACGCTATAATCAGCACAGGTTGTTGTGTCCGGGAGCAATAATGAAAGGCAGTGAGTTCAGCGAACTAAAAGCGTTTATGTGTGTTGCGGAGGAACACAGCTTCAGGCGTGCAGCGGAGCTTCTCGGAATGTCACCTTCTGCTCTGAGCCATACGATTCGCGCTCTGGAAGAACGTTTGGGTGTCAGGCTGCTTAACAGGACAACCCGAAGTGTGGCAACCACAGAAGCGGGACAAACTCTGCTGGAACGCCTCATGCCTGCGGTCGCAGAGATTTATTCGGCCGTCAGGGACGCTGGCGCTTCCCAGGCAGAGCCGCAGGGGCGGATTCGGATCAATCTTCCCCGTATTGCCGCCCGTCTCCTGATTACACCCATGCTTCCTTTATTAAGGGAAAAATATCCCCGGTTGTCGCTTGATGTGGTCATTGATGACACCATCACCGACATCGTTGGAAAGGGATTCGACGTCGGGATCAGATCGGGAGAGCTCGTTCAGCAGGATATGATCGCCGTGCGACTGACTTCAGACCTGCGGATGGCTGTTGTGGGTTCGCCAGACTATTTTTCGCGCTTTCCTGAGCCTCGGCACCCGCAGGATTTACGGCTGCATCAATGCCTGACATATCGCTGGGACCCTACAGGAGTGCTGCAACGATGGGAATTCCGGGGGCCGGAAGGAGCAATCTTCGTCAACGTCGAAAGCGTTATTACCGCGAATGAAACTGATTTTGTGCTTGATGCAGCGCTAAAGGGCACAGGACTGGCTTATATCAGTGAGCAGCTTGCCAAACACTATATTGAAAAGGGCGAACTCATTCAGGTGCTAAGTGAATGGTCTGCGGTTTTTTCAGGATTTCATCTGTACTATGTCAATAACCCTCATATGTCTGCTTCGCTAAGAGCATTTATTGACTTAATCAAATCGTTTGTAGCCACCACCGATCCTGGCTTGTAGTAATGTTGAAGTTTACTGCCGGGTCTGCCGTTACCGGATATTCGCAACGTCCGCTCTGCGAGAAGAGTAGACAATGCTACATCAAATTTGTAATTAATAGCATGATTAAAGAGCACATCATGTCAAATTGATTTCTGTGATAATCAATTAATCTGAAGATCCTTAAATGCCACTACTGGGATGAGTAAATTATGACGACTCCAACTCCGCAGGCAGTAACAGAAGCCTTCTTTCATCGTATCGCCACAGCAGAAGATGTTCATGAAATCGCTGAACTGGTTAGTGAAAACATAGACTGGCTGGTAGCGGGAAATACTAAGGTTGTTCCCTGGATTGGTCGTAAATATGGGAAGAAAGGTGTAGCAGAGTTCTATGCGCAGATCCGATCACAGATATCATCCGAGCATTTTGAAATCAAAGACTTACTAATCAAAGATAAGCGTGTGGTTGCTATCGGTGAACTTGCATCACGAGTAAAAAAAACAGGCAAGTTGATTGAAACCGAATTCGTGCTGGATATGTGCATTGAAGAGGGATTGATTACCCGTTTTCGTATGTTTGAAGACAGCTACGCCGTTTTCAAAGCATGCGAGTGATTTACTTGTTATCTTAAGATATCTAAAAGATCGTGAAGCAAAATACGTAGTTATTAGAAGTTAGCTGATTTATTTTTTCATCGCAATAACCAGCTTCCTGATAGTCATTGTAGGTCACTAGTTAATCGCTATATTTTGCATGAAACGGTGAGAGCGGCAGGTCCGCTCTGAATGTGGAGCGGACAGCCGCTTTTGATTTTCTACCGTAAAATTTATCTATTTTTTATAATCACTTTATCTGGCCAGACGTGCTTTTTTTATAACAGCTTTATAAATTAAAAATCTGCCATAATGGCAGATTTCTTTAATTTATAATTAGAGGTTTGCAACGTTATGATATACTTTTTGCACATCATCGTCATCTTCAAGGGCATCAACGAGTCCTTCAAAGATTTCTAAATCTTCTGGTGAAAGCTCAATTTCTGCCTGAGCAATCATTTCTAATTCTGTTGTTGAGAATTCAGTAATTCCAGCCGCTTTTAGCGCTGCAATTCCTTTGTGAAGGTCTGTAGATTCCGTATAAACAACGATGTTCCCTTCTTCTTCGGATACATCACGAACATCGACTTCAGCATCGAGCAAAATTTCAAAAATATGGTCAGGGTCTGATCCCTTAAATACAATCACTCCGGTATTGTCAAACATATAGCTGACAGCCCCTGCCGCTCCGATATTCCCGCCTTTTTTATTGAAAATTGTGCGGACATTCGCAATCGTGCGGTTAACATTTGAAGTCAATGTTTCAGCGATAACCATTGAACCATTAGGTCCGAAGCCTTCATAACGCCCTTGCACGAACGTTTCATCTCCGCCACCCTTGGCTTTATCAATTGCTTTATCAATAACGTGTTTTGGAACTTGTGCTTGTTTCGCACGTTCGATAACGAATTTTAAAGCTGAGTTTGATTCTGGATCGGGTTCACCTTGTTTAGCCGCCGCGTAGATTTCTACACCGAATTTTGCATATACGTTAGACGTTGCACCGTCTTTAGCCGTTTTTTTAGCAACGATATTGGCCCATTTACGTCCCACTGGAATAGTCTCCTCAAAAAAATTTATTTACATTACCGGCAGGTTAATAACCTGTATTTATCTCCGCCGAATTATATCACAATATGTAAATATTCGTCTATGAGAAATAAAAATATCTCGATTTCACAGGATGTTATTTTAATTCTATCAAGCGTTAATATTATGGATGATCTATTTTAAATACTTCGATCCAGTATTAACTCAATAGTTATCGACAATGCTGGATTTGGCATTATGCAGGCCACAGGCGAGATCGGATTCTGGACAAGAGAGACATTAAGGTAGAATGGATAACCCCGCCATTGCACTCTCTTTTACCGCGCGACTATGCGACGACTTGCAGGCGACAGATATAAAAAATCCACGCCAGGCGTGGATTTTAGAAGCAGTGTCAGAATAGAAGATTAGCGTTCATGCCTTGCCATTAACAGCGCGAGATCAACGAGGCGATTTGAGAATCCCCATTCGTTGTCGTACCACGCCAGGATTTTGACCATATTACCGCCAATCACCAGCGTCGACAGACCATCAATAATGGAAGAACGCGGGTCACCCTGATAGTCGCTTGAAACCAGCGGTTCATCGCTATAGCCGAGGATGCCTTTCAGTGGCCCCGTCGCGGCGGCTTCACGAAACGCGTTATTAACCTCTTCTGCCGTCACATCCCGCTCAAGCGTCACGGTCAGGTCGACAATGGACACCACAGGAACCGGCACGCGCAGCGAGTAACCGGTTAAGCGGCCATCCAGTTCAGGGATGACTTTGCCAAGCGCCTTCGCAGCACCGCTGGAGTAAGGCACAATCGACAGTGCGGCGGCGCGGGCACCGCGCAGGTCTTTTTCCGGCTGGTCGTGCAGCGCCTGACTGTTGGTGTAGGCATGGGTGGTGTTCATCAGGCCATGCTTAATACCGAAATGCTGGTGCAAAACCTGCGCGGCAGGTGCCAGACCGTTGGTGGTGCAGCTACCGTTGCTGACCACGTAATGTTTATCCGGCGAGTAGAGGCCATCGTTAACGCCCATCACGATAGTTAAATCATCGTTTTTACCGGGTGCGGAGATAATCACCCGCTTTGCGCCACCACTATGGATATGCACCGCCGCCTTCTCACGGTCAGTGAAGAAGCCGGTTGCTTCGATGACGATATCGACTTCAGCCTGACGCCACGGGATATTGGCCGGGTTGCGTTCGCTAAAGACGGTAACGGGTTTACCGTCAACCACAAGCTGCCCCTCACTGGCGATGACATCGGCGTCGAGCTTGCTGAGCAGCGAGTCGTATTTCAGCAGATGCGCCAGCGTTTTGCTGTCCGTCAGATCGTTGATTGCCACAATCTGAATATCCGGGTTACCCAGTGCTGCACGCAGTACGTTGCGTCCGATACGGCCAAAACCGTTAATACCGACCCTTACCATGATCAACTCCTTATCTGTTGTCTCTGAAGCTACTGTAGGCCGGTCACGGGTTGGCGTAAATGACAAAAAAGGATCACTTTACGCCATTTTACGACAGTGAAAGCGCTGACGATATTCACCAGGCGTGAGGTGGAGCTGTTTTTCAAACAGCCGTCGCAGGTTAATGCTGCTGCCAAATCCCGTCTGTTCGGCGATGCGATCCAGCGTCTCGCTGGTCTGCTCCAGGCGCTGTCGGGCAGCGGCCAGACGGGCTTCGGCGACGTAGCGCGCCGGTGAAGCGCCGGTTTCCCGGGTAAACACGCGGGTAAAATTACGCGGACTCATGGCGACTTTTTCCGCCAGTTTCTCCACACAGAGGTCGGCGGTGAGATTACTGAGCAGCCAGGCCAACAGATCGTTAATCGGGCCCAGGGTGCTGGTCTGCTGAAGGTTGTAGCGGCTAAACTGCAACTGGCCTCCGGGGCGGTGCAGGTACATGACGAGGTCCTGGGCGATGTCGCGCGCCAGACTGAAGCCGTAGTCCTCTTCAACCAGCGCCAGCGTCAGGTCAAAGCCGGAGCTGACCCCACCTGAAGTCCAGACATGTTCGTCCTGAATGTAGAGCGGTCCGCCTTCGACGTGCACCTGCGGAAATTCTGCCTGCATGGTCTCCAGCAATTTCCAGTGGGTGGTGGCTCGTCTCCCGTCCAGCAGTCCGGTTTGCGCCAGCAGCATCGCGCCGCCGCAAATGGATGCAATACGGCGGGCGTGGGGAGCCGCAAGGCGCAGCCAGTCCACCACCGCAATTCCTTCCTGCGGATTCTGGCCTCTGCCGGTGATAATAATGGTATCGAGAGGCTCGCGAGGATCTATCTCATGCAGGCGATAATCCGCCAGCAGATTTAAACCGGACTGGCCGTGGATCACCTGATGCGGCTGGGTTGTCGCTAAATGCACCTGGTAACAGAGGGTTGTAGCACTTTCCGGGTGCAGGCGGTTGGCCTGCATCAGAATGTCGGCAATACCGGCGGATTCAAACAGCATTCCACCATCGGGGACAATAATCAGTATCTTTTTCATGTCCTGAAAAGTAGTCTTTTTACAGAATAAGTCAACGGGGTCCAGGCAGAAAGCATCCTCCCGTTACAACAAAATCTCCATGACATCCACCCGCAAAAAATATACGATGCATATATGAAACGTTACGGAGTATATATTTATGGGTATCGTCAAAATTTCGGATTTGCTGCATGAAGACATCCGCGACGCCAGCAAAGCCATGTCGCGTTCGGTAAACGCGCAGGCTGAATACTGGATCCGCCTCGGTATGATGAGCGAGCTTTACCCCGAACTAAACTATCAGCAGATCAAGATGATGATGCTGAAGTCAGGTTCCGACCGTTTAATGGAGGTGATCGATGCCATCAATTCCCATTAAAACCGCCGATGAACTCGCTCGCCAGCGTCATGCAGGCGCGCTGCTCGCGTCGGTATTTGAGATGCTGGACACCTTTATTGTTCCCGGCGTGACCACTCTGGAAATAAACGATCGGGCTGAAGCCTTTATTGTTGAGCAGTTGCAGTCCCGCCCCGCCAGCAAAGGCCAATATGATTACCCTTACGTGCTGAACACCTCGGTGAATGAGGTGGTTTGTCACGGGATCCCAAAAGCTAATGAACACCTGAAATCCGGCGCTATCGTTAACGTCGACATCACCCTGGAAAAAGACGGCCTGATTGCTGACTCCAGCAAAATGTATCTGATTGGTGACGTCTCTCCGCTGGCTCGTCGGCTGGTGAAAAAAACCTGGGAAGCCATGTGGCTGGGTATTAAAACGGTAAAACCGGGCGCAAGGCTGGGGGATATCGGCCATGCCATCCAGAGCCATGTTGAAAACAGCGGTTACAGCGTGGTGAGGGAATATTGCGGGCACGGCATCGGCACGGAGATGCACGAAGAACCGCAGGTGTTGCACTATGGCAAGCCCGGCACGGGCGAGGTATTGCAGGAGGGGATGGTTTTTACTATCGAACCGATGGTTAATCAGGGCGACAGCAAGATAAAAACCAAAAAAGACGGCTGGACCGTGGTGACGCGAGATAAAAAACTCTCGGCCCAGTGGGAACATACCATTGCGGTGACCGCTGACGGTTTTGAGGTCTTAACGCTGCGTAAAGACGAAATTATCCCGGACCACATTGCTTAAGACTCATTAGGGGCCAGGAAAAAGTGCGCCCGGTCCCCCTGCACTTCCCATCGCACAAATGCGCCTCTGTTTCCCTGAATGCTCGTTGAATGCTCCACGCCTGTTTTCTCAGGATGCGTTGCAAAGCCTTCTGCATGTTTTAGCGGAACGCAGCCATGCCATGTTCTGACAATCATTTTTTTCTCCTTTCATGGTTATGGGAAAGTCACCATAACACCTGAGAAGACCGAATGGGTGCGGCTAAGTAAATGAATTCCCTCGATCGCCAGCCTCCGCCTATAAAAAAAGCCTTACCGCATCACGGTAAGGCTTCAGCAATCCAGCCGCTAAAGGGCTGATTACTTGCTGGTATCCAGCTCGTCAAAACCCTTCACCAGATCGTCAATCGCTTTCATCTGTTTCAGGAACGGCTCCAGTTTATCCAGCGGCAGCGCGGACGGGCCGTCGCATTTCGCGTTTTCCGGGTCCGGGTGGGCTTCGATAAACAGACCGGCAATGCCGACGGCCATACCTGCGCGAGCCAGTTCTGCAACCTGGGCACGACGACCGCCGGACGCTGCGCCAAACGGGTCGCGGCACTGGAGGGCGTGGGTCACGTCGAAGATCACCGGCGAGTTGTTGGACGCTTTTTTCATCACGCCAAAGCCCAGCATATCAACAACCAGATTGTCATAGCCGAAGTTTGCGCCACGGTCGCAGAGGATCACCTGGTCGTTGCCGCCCTCAATAAACTTATCGACGATATTGCCCATCTGGCCCGGGCTGACGAACTGCGGTTTTTTAACGTTAATGACCGCGCCAGTTTTAGCCATCGCTTCAACCAGATCGGTCTGGCGGGCCAGAAACGCCGGAAGCTGGATCACGTCGACCACGTCGGCCACTGGCTGCGCCTGGCTGGCTTCGTGAACGTCGGTGATAATTTTCACGCCGAAGGTTTGCTTCAGTTCCTGGAAGATTTTCATCCCTTCTTCGAGGCCCGGCCCACGGTAAGAATTGATGGAGGAACGGTTGGCTTTATCAAAAGAGGCTTTGAACACGTACGGAATGCCCAGCTTCTGGGTCACGGTAACGTAATGTTCACAGATGCGCATCGCCAGATCGCGCGACTCAAGCACGTTCATCCCGCCAAACAGCACGAACGGCAGGTCGTTTGCGACGTTGATGTCGCCAATGCTAACCACTTTTTGTTTCATAGGATCGCCTTATCAGAGTAAATCGGATTCATTCCAGATTAATGCAACGTAATTTGTTTGTGCGCGATGGCATTAATTTGTGCGCGGATCATCTCGCTGATCGGATCTTCCGGGCACTGTTCAACGAAATAATTTAAATCGGTCAGCGCAATGTGATCGCACTCAAGCTGGGCGTAAATCAGCCCGCGATCGCGGATTTCATACGGATCTTCCGGGTTAAACACCAGCAGCGCTTCGCTGGCCCGCAGTGCGGCTTCCATCTGCCCTTCTTCCATCAGCGCGGCTTTTAACGTGTCCAGCAGCTTGTGCACCACTTCGGCGTTGTCCGCTTCGTCGAGATCTTCATTGAACAGCTCTGCCACCGGGCTGATATTGCCTTTCAGCCACACTTCCAGCGTATGCTCGTCCAGCGTCTCGCCGTCGAACGGATTAATCAGCCACATTTCTTCAGGCGTGTCGGCGCGCAATAATAGCTGGGTCGGAAAAATGACCGGCACCAACGGCAGCGACAGGCGCTGGGCAATCCATAGCAGGATCGCCCCCAGCGACACCGCGCTGCCCTGACGCTTCGCCAGCACCTGATCCAGCCACAGCGCATCGGAGAGACGATAAACGCCCTGGCAGGCACCGAATCCCCATTCGTTAAAAAACAGATCCAGCAGTTTTTCAAGCTGACGCTCGTCGGCCCACGCAGCGCTGATCTCTTCCTGCGCGAGGCTCACCAGCCGGTTAAGCTCGTGGTATACCGTCTGCGCCGGAAAATCGTCACGCACGATCTCAGAAATAAGGATCACGCCTTCGCACAGCGGTGCTTTGTTAAATTCGAAATCGGCCAACGACCTCATAACTTACCCCAGAAACGGAATTTTTGTGGTGGCGAGTTTAATGATGATGTAAAGCACCACCAGCCCCAGCATAAAAGCGATAAAGCCCGTCTGCTGGCTGCGTCGGCAGCGATGGCCGAGCGCAATAAAACCCAAAACGATGTAGATAATAACGCCAAATAGCTTTTCAGTCAGCCATGCACCCTGCGCGGTAAAGGGCAGATAGTGCGTTATTGCGATAAGCCCCGCGCCGCTGAGCAGCAGGACGGTATCAACACTATGCGGCACGACCCGCGCCCAGCGCTGGCTGGCACGCGGATCGCCTGCGTAACGCCACCAGTAGCGCAGCACAAACAGGCTAACCGACAGCGCCGCCGCCGTCAGGTGCAGGCCGATCGCCAGGCTGAAAAGCGTCACGCCCACTGCCCCAGCGTCAGGCGATCGTTACCGCCATAATCGCGGCAGGTTGCAACCTGCTGATAGCCCGCCGCCGTGAAGCGCTCGCGTACCGCATCGCCCTGCTGCCAGCCGTGTTCAACCAGCAGCCAGCCTCCCGGCGTCAGAAAATCGCGGGACGCGGTGATAATATGCGCCAGATCGGCCAGGCCGTTATCCGCCGCCACCAGCGCGCTTTTTGGTTCAAAGCGCACGTCGCCCTGCGCCAGATGGGGATCGCCCTCATCAATATACGGCGGATTGCTGACGATGATGCCGAAACGCTCACCCGCCAGCGCGCTGAACCAGTCGCTTTGCAGGATCGTGACGTTGTGAAGGTGTAAATGCCGGGCGTTGCGCGTCGCGAGATCCACAGCGTCGGCGCGGAAATCCACCGCCGTCACCTGGCAATCGGGACGCTCGCTGGCGAGCGCCAGCGCAATCGCCCCGGTGCCGGTGCCTAAATCAAGGATCCGGCTCGGCGCGACGGGCAACCGGGCCAGCGCCTGCTCAACCAGGCATTCGGTATCCGGGCGCGGAATGAGCGTGGCGGGCGAAACAAACAACGGCAGCGACCAGAACTCGCGCATTCCGGTCAGATGCGCAATCGGCTCGCCGCGCTCGCGCCGCGCCAGCAACGTCTCAAGCTGCAGCGCCTGCGCATCCGTCAACGTCGTCTCGGCAAAGGCGAGAATAAACGTCCGCGTCTTGCCAGTCACCAACTCCAGCAAAATCTCCGCGTCGCGGCGCGGACTTTCGCTGGCATTCAGGCGGGTAATGGCGCTCCCCAGCCACTGCTGAAAATCCATCATTCCTGATCGGCCAGCGCCGCCAGTTGATCGGCCTGGAATTCCTGCACGACAGGCTCAATAAGCATATCCAGCTTTCCTTCCATCGCTTCATCCAGACGGTACAGCGTCAGGTTAATGCGGTGATCGGTCACGCGACCCTGCGGGAAGTTATAGGTGCGGTTACGGTCGCTGCGATCGCCGCTACCGAGCAGGTTGCGACGGGTTGAAGCCTCTGCCTGCTGACGTTTTGCCAGTTCCGCCGCGCGAATACGCGCGCCGAGGACCGACATCGCTTTGGCTTTGTTTTTATGCTGCGAACGTTCATCCTGGCACTCCACCACAATCCCGGTGGGCAGGTGGGTAATACGAATTGCCGAGTCGGTGGTGTTTACGTGCTGACCGCCCGCGCCCGATGAGCGGAAGGTGTCGATGCGCAAATCGCCGGGGTTAATGTCCGGCATTTCGGCTTCCGGCAGTTCCGGCATCACCGCCACGGTACAGGCGGACGTGTGGATACGGCCTTGGGATTCGGTCGCCGGGACGCGCTGCACGCGATGACCGCCGGACTCAAATTTCAGGCGACCGTACACCCCGTCGCCGCTGACTTTAGCGATCACTTCTTTGTAGCCGCCGTGCTCGCCTTCGCTGGCGCTCATAATTTCTACCCGCCAGCGGCGGGATTCTGCGTAGCGGCTGTACATACGGAACAGATCGCCCGCGAACAGCGCCGCTTCGTCACCGCCGGTGCCAGCACGGACTTCCACAAACGCATTGCGCTCGTCGTCGGGATCTTTTGGCAGCAACAGGAGCTGTAAATGCTGTTCAAGCTGCTCGCTTTTATCTTTGGCGTCGCGCAGTTCTTCCTGCGCCATTTCGCGCATTTCGGGATCGTCGAGCATCATCTGCGCAGTTTCAATATCTTCCTGGACCTGTCGCCAGTCAGTAAAACAGCGCGAAACATCGCTAAGCTGCGCGTACTCACGCGACAGCGCCCGGAATCGCTCCTGATCGGCGATGGTTCCCGCATCGCCCAGCAGCGCCTGAACTTCTTCATGACGCTCGTGCAGAGCTTCCAGTTTAGCAACAATAGAAGGCTTCATAGGCGTTAATGCACCCTGTTATAAGAATGGTTGTGCTACTCCAGCCCGAGGCTGTTGCGCAAAAGATGCAGGCGTTCGTCATCCCCGTCACGGGCGGCCTGCTGGAGAGATTTGGTTGGTGCGTGGATCAGGCGATTGGTCAGTTTGCGCGCCAGATCCTGCATAATGGCCTGCGCGTCGCCACCCTGTTCGAGCGACGCCAGCGCTTTGGCAGTCAGTTCGTCACGAATATCTTCGGCCTGACTGCGGTATTCCCGGATGGTCAGGCTCGCGCCCTGGGCGCGCAGCCAGGCCATAAATTCGCTGGCTTCCTGTTCCACAATGGTTTCAGCCTGCACCGCCGCCGCTTTACGCTGCGCCAGATTGTGCTGAATAATATTTTGCAGATCGTCAACGCTATAAAGGTAAGCGTTCGACAGCTTGCCGACTTCCGGCTCGACATCGCGCGGTACGGCGATATCCACCAGCAGCATTGGCTGATTGCGGCGGGCTTTTAACGCCCGCTCCACCATCCCTTTACCGATAATCGGCAGCGGGCTGGCGGTTGAACTGATAATAATGTCGGCATCCTGCAAACGCTCATCAACGTCGCTTAGGGCGATCACTTCCGCGCCGACCTCCGCTGCCAGCGCCTGTGCGCGCTCGCGGGTCCGGTTGGCGATGATCATTTTTTTGACGCGGTGTTCGCGCAGATGGCGGGCAACCAGTTCGATAGTCTCACCGGCACCGACCAGCATCACCGTGACCGTGGCGAGCGATTCAAAGATTTGCCGCGCCAGCGTACAGGCCGCGAAAGCGACCGACACCGCGCTGGCCCCGATATCCGTTTCGGTACGCACCCGTTTGGCGACCGAGAAGGATTTCTGGAACATGCGCTCCAGCTCGCTGACGTTAAGGTGTCCGCGCTCTGAATCGGCAAATGCTTTTTTCACCTGGCCGAGAATTTGCGGCTCGCCCAGCACCAGCGAATCCAGCCCGCTGGCGACGCGCATCAGATGACTCACCGCGTCGTTGTCCTGGTGCCAGTAAAGGCTGTTGCGCAAATCGTCTTCATCAAGATTGTGATAATCGCACAGCCAGCGGATCAGCGCCTCGCGCAGATCGCTCTGTTCCTCAACGCTCAGATAAAGCTCAGTACGGTTACACGTTGACAGGACCACGCCACCCTGCACCATCGGCTGCGCCAGCAGACTTTCCAGCGCCTGGTCGAGCGTATCCGGCGAAAACGTCACGCGTTCTC
This sequence comes from Superficieibacter sp., assembly GCF_032071645.1. NCBI lineage: Bacteria > Pseudomonadati > Pseudomonadota > Gammaproteobacteria > Enterobacterales > Enterobacteriaceae > Superficieibacter > Superficieibacter sp. The sequence continues at coordinate 413,818 of NZ_DAMAPU010000003.1, read as the reverse complement.
GCAGCGCTACAGGAGCCGTTTTATGATTGATGCCAAGCGCTAAAAGGGTCATGGATGCGGGAGTAGTACCAGCGTTGATAAGGTTAGTCTGTGCGCATCATACAGGATGCGCCGGATCAATAAAAGAGACGCACTCCTTTCGGAGTAACAGGTAAAAAATGATTTAAGACAACGTGAACGTAGACGCTCCCGCAGCGTAACGCTAGCATTAACAGTTAATACCGCAACGTACATCAAGGATTTACGATGATCAAACGCCGTTTACTTCGCCTGCTGCCGCTGACCGCGCTGGTTCTGAGCGCCTGTATGACTCACCCGCCAAAAGGTCCGGCAACCAGCCCGGACGCGCCGCAGTGGCGTCAGCATCAGCAGGAAATCCGCCAGCTTAGCCAGTATCAGACGCGCGGTGCTTTCGCTTATCTCTCCGATCAGCAAAAGGTCTATGCCCGTTACTTCTGGCAGCAGACCGGTCAGGATCGCTATCGCCTGCTGTTAACCAATCCGCTTGGCAGTACCGAACTGGAGCTGAAAGCGCAGCCGGGCACCGTCGAACTGATGGACAATAAAGGCCAGCATTATACCGATACCGATGCCGAAGAGATGATTGGCAAACTGACCGGAATGCCGATCCCGCTTAACAGCCTGCGTCAGTGGATCCTCGGCCTGCCGGGTGATGCCACCGATTATAAACTCGACAGCCAGTACCGCTTAAGCGAGCTGAACTACACCCAGAACGGTAAAACCTGGAAAGTGGTGTACGGCGGCTATGACAGCAAAACCCAGCCCGCGCTGCCATCAAATATGGAACTGACCCAGGGTTCCCAGCGTATCAAGCTGAAAATGGATAACTGGATCGTCAAATGACCGAGCGCTGGCCTTCCCCTGCGAAACTGAATCTGTTTTTGTACATAACCGGACAGCGTGCGGATGGCTACCACACGCTGCAAACGCTGTTTCAGTTTCTCGATTATGGCGACACGCTGACCATTGACCCGCGTGACGACGGTCAGCTACGGCTGCTGACGCCGATTGCAGGCGTTGCGGATGAAGACAACCTGATCGTGCGCGCCGCGCGGCTGTTAATGCAGGAAGCAGGCCAAAGCCAGCGACTGCCTGCGGGCAGCGGCGCGGACATCTCGATTGAAAAACGGCTGCCGATGGGCGGCGGGCTGGGCGGCGGTTCCTCCAATGCGGCGACGGTGCTGGTAGCGTTAAACGCGCTCTGGGGCTGCGGTCTGTCGGTCGATGAACTGGCGGCGCTGGGGCTGACGCTCGGTGCCGACGTGCCGGTGTTTGTGCGTGGTCATGCCGCCTTTGCCGAAGGCGTGGGAGAAAAACTGACGCCCGTCACCGTGGCGGAAAAATGGTATCTCGTCGCCCACCCCGGCGTCAGCATACCGACACCGATCATTTTTCGCGATCCTGACCTGCCACGTAAAACGCCGGAAAGGTCAATTGAAACGTTATTAAAATGTGAATTCAGCAATGATTGCGAGGTTATCGCAAGAAAACGTTTTCGCGAGGTTGATGCGGCGCTTTCCTGGCTGTTAGAATACGCGCCGTCGCGCCTGACTGGCACAGGAGCCTGTGTCTTTGCTGAATTCGAGACGGAATCCGCTGCTCGTCAGGTGCTAGAGCAAGCCCCGGAATGGCTGCAAGGCTTTGTAGCGCGTGGTGTGAATCACTCGCCGCTGCAGCAAGCCCTTTCGGAGCTCACTGAGTTTCGGTGACAACGTCACCCTTGTTCCAGACGTTGCATCGCGCTCTTTAATACACCGACTGGATGAAATCGTGCCTGGCCCGCACAGTTTTTGGTACATTTCATCCACCACTGGACGCATGCCTGAGGTTCTTCTCGTGCCTGATATGAAGCTTTTTGCTGGTAACGCTACCCCGGAACTAGCACAACGTATTGCCAACCGCCTGTACACTTCTCTCGGCGACGCCGCCGTAGGTCGCTTTAGCGACGGCGAAGTCAGCGTACAAATTAACGAAAATGTACGCGGTGGTGATATTTTCATCATCCAGTCCACTTGTGCTCCCACCAACGACAACCTGATGGAACTGGTTGTTATGGTAGATGCTCTGCGCCGCGCTTCCGCAGGTCGCATTACAGCCGTTATCCCTTACTTTGGTTATGCTCGTCAGGACCGCCGCGTGCGTTCTGCGCGCGTACCTATCACCGCCAAAGTGGTCGCCGACTTCCTGTCCAGCGTTGGCGTTGACCGCGTACTGACCGTTGACCTGCATGCTGAACAGATCCAGGGCTTCTTTGATGTACCGGTTGATAACGTATTTGGTAGCCCGATCCTGCTCGAAGATATGCTGCAACTGAATCTGGATAACCCGATTGTGGTTTCCCCGGATATCGGCGGCGTGGTTCGTGCCCGTGCTATTGCTAAACTGCTTAACGATACCGATATGGCGATCATCGACAAACGTCGTCCGCGCGCTAACGTTTCACAGGTGATGCACATCATCGGTGACGTAGCGGGTCGCGATTGCGTGCTGGTTGACGATATGATCGACACCGGCGGTACGCTGTGTAAAGCAGCCGAAGCGCTGAAAGAACGCGGTGCTAAACGCGTATTTGCTTACGCTACGCATCCGATTTTCTCCGGTAACGCGGTGAACAACCTGCGCAACTCCGTCATTGACGAAGTTGTCGTCTGTGACACCATCCCGTTATCAGATGAAATCAAAGCCTTACCGAACGTACGTACCCTGACTCTGTCCGGGATGCTGGCCGAAGCGATTCGTCGTATCAGCAACGAAGAATCTATCTCTGCCATGTTCGAGCATTAATCGGGCCAGGCCAGAAGACCCGCTACGGCGGGTTTTTTTGTCTGTAATATCAATTTGTATGACCAATGCCTCCTTCATCCGTGTCGTCAATAACGGATGATGCGCTCACGGACGATCACCTTTGTGAAAAATATACTTTCTCCACATGTGATGCCTTTCCGCGCTCTGATCGACGCGTGCTGGAAAGAGAAGTACACCGCTTCGCGCTTCACCCGCGATCTGATAGCCGGTATAACCGTCGGCATCATTGCGATCCCACTGGCGATGGCGCTGGCGATTGGCAGCGGCGTTGCGCCGCAGTACGGCCTGTATACCTCGGCGGTTGCCGGGATTGTTATCGCCTTAAGCGGCGGCTCGCGCTTCAGCGTCTCCGGCCCCACCGCGGCCTTTGTCGTCATTCTTTACCCCGTCGCGCAGCAGTTCGGCCTTGCCGGGTTATTAATGGCAACGCTGCTCTCGGGCGTGTTTTTGATCCTTTTTGGCCTCGCCCGTTTTGGCCGCCTGATTGAATACATTCCGCTGTCGGTCACGCTGGGCTTTACCTCCGGGATCGGTATCACCATCGGCACCATGCAGATCAAAGATTTTCTCGGCCTGCATATGGAGCACGTCCCGGAACACTATCTGCAAAAAGTGGGCGCGCTGGCGATGGCCCTGCCGACCATTAACGTCGGCGACGCGGCGATTGGTATCGTCACCCTAGGCACCTTAATTTTTTGGCCACGGCTGGGCATCCGCCTGCCGGGGCACCTTCCGGCGCTGCTCGGCGGCTGCGCGGTAATGGCTATCGTTAACCTGATGGGCTTTAACGTCGCGACCATTGGCTCGCAGTTCCACTACGTGCTGGCAGACGGCACCCAGGGCAACGGCATTCCGCAATTACTGCCGCAGTTGATCCTGCCGTGGGATCTGCCCGGCTCCAGCTTTACCTTAAGCTGGGATTCCCTGCGCGCCCTGCTGCCTGCGGCATTCTCGATGGCGATGCTGGGCGCGATTGAATCCCTGCTGTGCGCGGTGGTACTCGACGGCATGACCGGCACCAAGCACAAGGCTAACAGCGAGCTGATTGGTCAGGGGCTGGGCAACCTCATCGCGCCGTTCTTTGGCGGGATCACCGCTACCGCCGCCATCGCCCGTTCCGCCGCGAACGTGCGCGCCGGGGCAACCTCGCCGATTTCCGCCGTTATTCACTCGGTGCTGGTGATCCTCGCGCTGCTGGCGCTGGCCCCGATGCTCTCCTGGCTGCCGCTGTCAGCGATGGCCGCGCTGCTGCTGATGGTCGCCTGGAACATGAGCGAGGCGCATAAAGTCGTTGACCTGCTGCGCCGCGCGCCGAAAGACGACATCATCGTCATGCTGATCTGCATGTCGCTGACGGTACTGTTTGATATGGTCATCGCCATCAGCGTAGGCATCGTGCTGGCGTCGCTGCTGTTTATGCGCCGCATCGCGCGTATGACCCGCCTCGCGCCGGTCAACGTCACGGTGGCGGACGACGTGCTGGTGCTGCGGGTCATCGGCCCGCTGTTCTTCGCCGCCGCCGAAGGCTTATTTACCGAGCTGGAATCTCGCGTGGTGGGTAAACGAATCGTGGTGCTGAAGTGGGATGCTGTACCGGTGCTGGACGCGGGCGGGCTGGATGCTTTCCAGCGCTTCGTTAAAAAGCTGCCGGAAGGCTGCGAACTGCGCATTTCAAATCTTGAATTCCAGCCGCTGCGCACCATGGCGCGTGCGGGCGTGAAGCCGATTCCGGGGCGTCTGGCGTTCTACCCGGATCGCGCGGCAGCGCTGGCGGACCAGAACTGATTTGCAGGTACAAAAAAAGCGCTCCGTTGAGCGCTTTTTTATTGTCTGTTATCCGGGGCGACGCGGATCGCGACGGCAGCGTTTATCATAATGGCGAACCCACCAGTAACGATCGCTTATCTGCTCATGCCCACCGATACGTGCGCCCGCGAGCCACAGAATGGCCCCAAGGAAAATACTGAACACCGCGCCATGCGCAAAAAACTGCGGCAAGCCCAGCTGCGGAAGCTGATTCAAAATGGAGTAGCTGACGCCGACGACCATCACCACCAGCCCCAACACCATAAGCGTATTGCCGAGTAACGAAGCGTTTTTGCGTTTCATTTGCCACCTCCGTAACGTTGCACTGAAAAGGAAAACCCCTTTTCCATGTGGCAAATTATAGTCAGTAAGCGCGCTAAGGATTGCGTGACGGATCACATTACCAGCCACAAAGTCAACAAAAACTTACAAATAAGCCTTTGAATCGCATTAAATACTAATAATTCAGATCGGGAATTACCGTCCCGGCGCAGAATTTTGTCATTACCCGCGCCAGACAGTACACTACGCGCAACATATCGACCCTGCAGGAATAGAATACGTGACGATTAAACTGATTGTCGGCCTCGCGAACCCCGGAGCGGAATATGCGGCAACCCGCCACAACGCGGGTGCCTGGCTGGTAGATCTGCTGGCGGAGCGCTGCCGCGCCCCGCTGCGCGAAGAGGGCAAATTTTTTGGCTATACTTCACGCATTAATCTGGCGGGCGAAGACGTTCGCCTGCTGGTGCCCACCACGTTTATGAACCTCAGCGGCAAAGCGGTTGCGGCGCTGGCAACGTTTTATCGCATTAACCCGGATGAAATCCTCGTCGCCCACGACGAACTAGATCTACCGCCGGGGGTGGCAAAATTTAAGCTGGGCGGCGGGCATGGCGGACATAACGGCCTGAAAGATATCATCAGCAAGCTGGGTAATAACCCCAACTTTCACCGCTTACGCATCGGCATCGGTCATCCGGGCGATAAAAACAAAGTTGTCGGCTTTGTGCTGGGCAAGCCCCCGGCCTCCGAGCAGAAACTGATCGACGACGCGGTTGACGAAGCGGCACGCTGTACCGAGATCTGGCTGAAAGACGGTCTGACGAAAGCCACTAACCGCCTGCACGCTTTCCGGGCGCAATAGCGGTATTTTTATCTGTCAGCGTGTATAATGGGCGAAGTTATTTACTTTTCTACAATCTGTTATCGATAACAGGTTGATTATCAAGATATTAAGGTGATTTAAATCATGGGATTCAAATGCGGTATCGTCGGTTTACCTAACGTCGGCAAATCCACCCTGTTCAACGCGCTCACCAAAGCGGGTATCGAAGCGGCAAACTTCCCGTTCTGCACCATTGAGCCGAACACCGGTGTGGTGCCGATGCCCGATCCGCGTCTGGACCAGCTCGCCGAAATCGTTAAGCCGCAGCGCATTCTGCCGACCACGATGGAGTTTGTTGACATCGCCGGTCTGGTCAAAGGGGCTTCCAAAGGCGAAGGTCTGGGCAACCAGTTCCTGACCAACATCCGTGAAACCGAAGCCATCGGTCACGTTGTGCGCTGCTTTGAGAACGACAACATCATTCACGTTTCCGGTAAAGTTGATCCTGCGGAAGATATCGACACCATCAATACCGAACTGGCGCTGGCGGATCTCGACACCTGCGAACGCGCCATGCACCGCGTTTCCAAAAAAGCCAAAGGCGGCGATAAAGACGCGAAAGCCGAGCTGGCGGCGCTGGAAAAATGCCTGCCGCAGCTTGAAAATGCCGGAATGCTGCGCGCGCTGGATCTGACCGATGAAGACAAAGCCGCCATCCGCTACTTAAGCTTCCTGACGCTGAAGCCGACCATGTACATCGCTAACGTCAATGAAGATGGTTTTGAAAACAACCCGTATCTGGATCAGGTACGCGAAATCGCCGCTAAAGAAGGCTCCGTCGTCGTTGCCGTCTGTGCCGCCGTTGAATCCGACATCGCCGAACTCGACGACGCCGACCGCGACGAATTCATGGCTGAACTGGGCATTGAAGAGCCAGGCCTGAACCGCGTGATCCGCGCAGGCTACGAGCTGCTGAATCTGCAAACCTACTTTACCGCTGGCGTAAAAGAAGTCCGCGCCTGGACCATTCCGGTTGGCGCAACCGCTCCGCAGGCGGCGGGTAAAATCCACACCGACTTTGAAAAAGGCTTTATCCGCGCCCAAACCATCGCATTTGAAGATTTCATTACTTACAAAGGCGAACAGGGTGCCAAAGAAGCCGGAAAAATGCGTGCTGAAGGTAAAGAGTACGTAGTGAAAGACGGCGACGTGATGAACTTCCTGTTCAACGTCTAAATAAGTCTTGTTGTTTCATGAGGCTTCACAACATCTCATGAACCTCATTAAACTCTCTAAAATCCACGCACTTGCGTGGATTTTTTATTCCACATTGTCTCATATGATCTCATGGAAGCGCAGTCTAAAATGAGTACATAGATGAGTATAATCCGTTTCCATTATCATTTTAGGTGAGTACAATAACGGTATAAGAAATAGACAAGGGCCCACTATGCTCACTGATACGCAATGCCGCACAGCCAAGCCGAAAGAAAAGCTCTATCGTCTCAATGACTTCAACGGTCTCTACCTGGAAGTGAAACCTAATGGCAAAAAGGCATGGCGCTATCGGTTTAAACTCAACGGTAAATCCAGCATGTTTGCGCTGGGTGAGTATCCGGCAGTCAAACTTGCCGAAGCTCGCGAGAAATGCGAGCAAGCGCGTAAGCAAGTCGCAGATGGAGTTAGCCCAACACAGGCTCGTCAGTTAGATAAGATCCGCAAGGTCAATGACGCATCTAACACCTTTGAGCTGATTGCCAAAGAGTGGTTGCAGATGAAAGACTGGGCCGAAATTACCAAAACACGCCGACTGGATATGCTTGAACGTGTTGTTTTTCCCGCAATAGGTAAGCTCCCAGTCAGAGAGATCACCCCACACCATGTCCTTAAAATTCTTCAGGAAACTGCCAAACGAGGAGCACCGACAGTTGCCGCAGAAGCCCGTCGCACCGTTTCATCAGTTTTCGAGTTGGCAGTGGCAACACTTAGAGCTGACAGCGATCCTGTCTGGCCTGTACGCAAGGCGCTTCCGGCGAATAAGACACAGCACAAACAGCCATTGAACCCACAGCTAATCGGGAAGCTATTAAACTGTTTTGATAACAGTCGCGGCTCATATCAGGTTAACTATTGCATGTGGCTAATGTGGTGGACGCTGGCGCGGCCAGCCGAAGTCACCGAAGCTGAATGGGTAGAATTCGATCTCGATAATGCACTATGGACCATTCCGGCAACGCGCATGAAAGCTCGTAGGGAACATGTTATTCCCCTCCCCTCCCAAGCCGTCAGTATGCTCAGAACGCTACAGGGATTAACCGGGCATCGACACCATCTCTTTCCGGGCAGGGATAATCCGCTAGGTCCAATGACATCACACTCTCTGCGTCAGTTACTTAAAAGCCTGGGCTGGAGCGGTACTTATAGCCCACATGCAACCAGAACTACAGGCAGTACACGTTTAAACGAAATGGGCTATCGACCTGATGCGATAGAAGCTCAGCTTGCGCACGCTGATACCAACAACGTTCGCCGCACGTACAACCATGCAACTTACCTCGATGAGCGAAAAGTGATGATGCAGGAATGGGCGGATAAACTTGATGGATGGGTAAGCAGCACTCATAGCAGTGTTGATGTTTCGTAAACAGTGAATACCAGATGCTTATAGCTTTCGGAATTTTTGTTTATCGAACGTAGCTGACCAGCCCTCAGGATTAGATACAACCTTCAGTTAGTAAGGTCGGTTGGTTTTTCTTCATATTTCCCGTTTCGCCATCACGCTGCAAATTCAGCCGAAGTCTGGTAATTTAGCGATGAATGTGGATGGCATTAGTTATAATCCTGCCGCCAGTCATTAATCGTTTTCCTGGCGTGAACGATATCGCTGAACCAGTGCTCATTCAGGCACTCATCTCTTCTGAATCGTCCGTTAAAACTTTCAATAAATCCGTTCTGAGTGGGCTTACCCGGCTGGATAAGACGCAGTTCCACACCAAAAGGCCCATTGCTCCAATGCGCGGCTGGTAAATGCCTGTCCCTGATCGGTTATTATCGTCGCGGGATAGCCACGAAACAGCGCGATACTGCCGAGAATACGCGCGACCTGTATGCCCTGCATTTTTCGCCCGATAGGGAACCTCTTCAGCCTAATCTCAAAAAATGACTGCCCGTAATATAGCACAAAATATCCAACTATTTCATGTGATTACGTTTTTTATTATAAAGTAAGGCTATTCTTTATGCTGATTAGTCAAGCTTCTGAAATCCATCTGGCGACTTAATAAGAAGTATGTTTGGTTGCCAAATGAAGCCTGATTAATCATTCTGGTATAGTAGCTACTGGTGGTGACCCTGATATTAGATGGCTCTACAACTTGGTGTGATTCTTGTAAATTTGATATATATAGGAAAGAATACTGATGTACTGTCCTCGACCACACACATCAGGATGACCGCTACAATGCATTAAAGTTTCAGGCGTATCACACTAAGAAAAATGGTAAATCATATTAATAAAAAGAGGGTATTTCAATGGATGTTAATCAAATGATTGCTGGCAGAGATAGTAACGGGAATATATTGCTGGATGGTACAGAACGTGGCAATTTAACTATCCACTCCTACAATGTTGTTCCAAACAATTATTCACAACTTTGTGCAATGATTGAATCGAACACCGTAACAATAAGACTACAGAATGCTTCAGCGTTTGAGGAGAGAGAACAATTCAATATACAGTTTGATGTCAGTCTTGATGATGAACAAGATACTTATGTTCTGACTGATGGTGGATGGTTTCCGCTAATGGTACTTCCGAAAAACACTCTGGTTCTAGCAGACAGAAATGTTATTTCCGCAATGCAGTACCGTTATTTCTTAGGTAAGAAAAAGAAGAACGCCGAACCTGATTATTTCGATTCTATCTTTTTAAGTCATAGCGATATGGAATTTGATGTTACTCTATTTGCACTCGAAGGGAACCATAAGCAACCGCCAACACCGTTAGTAATTGATCAGCAATATCACATTGCGAAAGAGATCATGCGGCATGCTTTACCACACATCAAGGTGGCTATTTTTCGTGGAGGAAGCAATTACTGTCATACGCTTTCTGATACACTAAGACCCCAGATGCTGCAAAGGATGGAATTTCTCCACGAGATTGCACCGAAAATAAACCGGGAAATCACATCAAAAATAAGGAAAGATCTCGCCGAAAAGGTATTCAACTCTGCAAAAAAACACAAACTACGAGCCAATGATCTCGCTGTGATTCTGGTTTTTCTGAGAATTACGATGGAAGGCAAAAAAACCGCAGCTACAGAGGTTATCAAAGAAAGCCAGATCTATAGCCTTGATGATGCATTCAACACAGCTGCTGATCTAATGGCATTAGAGATACTTCTTAATTATATACATTTGCCTGAGCTTAAAAAAAAAGGGATGCAGGTTGCCTATATCACAAAAGATAAAGGTATAGCTAAAATCGGAGCATTAATTCTTAATCAAATTCACTGCCATTCTGGTGGTGGTACTAGAACCTTGACTACGACGTTCCCATTTAATATTTTTTCCGACGATGATGAGACACAGCAACTCGTAAACGAATACTTGCAATAATACATACCCTTATCCTGAAACAGACGGTTTCACACATGGCGATCCGTCTGGATGGCTGAGTGGGCTAACGGTTCGCAGTGTCAAAAACTTGGTGCAACCAACTTCGGAGACGCCAACCGCTATGGCACTATTTTGCTGGTCAGCGGTACTAGCCCCTTACGGTACCGGAGTCCGTCAGTAAGGGGGAACAGATAGATTTCAATGAAGAAGTGTAATTTATTGATTAATAAATATTTAAATTGACCTCTTATTAGCGTTTACTGTTCCGTTGCTCCCCAAACCCAAAATTAAGGATATGACTATGACGTTAGACGCGAGAGAAGATATGCAGGTGCAAGAGGCTATTCAAAATCTGTTTTCAGGTTCAGTGCCAGAACGTGAAAATGAGCTTTCTCAATTAATCAGTGACCTGCAAATCGTTTTCCAAATGCTTCCTGATGAGCATACGGATGGCCGGTTAATTATGGATGCAGGTGTATATCGGTTTGTTCGATTCAATCACCGTGTTGTTCGCTCCTTCTGGATAGGAGCATTCGCAGCATGGGAGGGTTACAGAGCAATTGCACAAAGTGACGATATCAGTGCGGTTGATATTGGTAGGTTCAAAGAGCTTGTTGCTTCGTTTGAGGTGACCATAGCAAATCAGCAGGCCGATGAAGACCCGCTACCGAATGGAATACCAGAGCCTGGTGTTTTACCTGATAAGGTTGCTGATCCGCAAGGGCGTGCAGCCGCAGAGCTTGCAATAATTGCACTGTGCTGGGCTTTCTTGCACGAAATTCGCCATATTAGGCACCAAAGAGAAGGAACTAGTGCAGGGGCATTTGGGACGCCAGAATGTAAACGGAATGAGGAATTTTCATGCGATGAATTCGCTACAAAATTCGTTCTTGAGAAAATGGTAGATTATTCAGCTGGCAGCGGGGATGATTTTTCTCTGGTTCGAAGGAAAAGAGAACTCGGAATTTACCTCGCATTATTTTCACTTACCTTGCTGTCTAAGGATAAGTGGGAAGAGTCCGATTCTCATCCATCTGTTCAAGAGCGGATAAACGCCGTCTGCGAAATAATGGGCCATGATCGTGATGAGACGGCAGGTGTTATTGCACATGCTGCCTTTGCTACGTTGCGCGAAATTTGGCCATCTGCGCCGATGGTTCTTGCCGCTTCAGCGTAGCGCCACGATGCGTTCATAAGTGGCAGTATCAGGCGTTCGTCCGGCATATCAGTCCGAAGCCTTCACCAGCACCAAGGTCTTGAGCTGGTGAAGGCTTCGTAGTCGTCGCGGGCAATTTGTTGGGCCAGTTTCAAAAGCATGTGCTGTACGGACTCTAGGACGATGCGCGGCACGCCCTGCGCTTCTGGCTCCAGTTCGATCAAGTCGATGATGCCGGGCACTGAAAGCCGGGACCCTTGAATAGTCTCATTATCCCTATTGGGATTCTGCGTCTCCAGCAGCAAGATGATGGCAGCCATAAGACCGCCATCCCGCCAGTTCAACCCCGACGTTTACGCTTCAGGCGTGCCTGTTCGCGCCTTGTTAATCGCCGGGGATTACGCTTTCTGTTCGGCTTCGACTCTACGAACTGGCTTACAGCCATCTCTTTCTTCGTTGCATTCACTGGCTCCAACTCTGCGATTATTGTACCCAGCGCAGCCACACAAGAAGACCAGTAAGCCCAGACTTCATTTTTGTTGAATAGCTCCGTTTCATGCGTTACCAGCGCCCTTTTTACCCTGCGCGACATACGGCTGTCTACATCACCCATGGCATGCCTGGCCCATGCTTTGGCGCTGTTACTCTTTGGCCGCGATGACTCAATGAAGTCATTAACCAGAACGGATTTAAGCTTTCCTTCATAAACCACAATGCGCCCGAACGGGTTTTTCAGCTCAGCGAGTTCCGCCAGCATGACAGACCATGCACCAGAACGCCGACCAGGTATGATACGCGCTTCTATGCGCAGAAAACCGTCAAACTCCTCCTGGTTGATCTCAACGAACTGTTCCTGCCTGGCCTTGCCATCCTTTAACACAACCTCACTACGCTGGTTAAAACCCAGCGAATTCAGCACGCCAGCATATACCTTCTCATAAAGGTTAAACCGCAGCGCAGACCTTTGCCCGCCTAAGTTCAGACCAGGTAACCCTTTAAAGTTTATGTGATCCTTGAAGGTAGATATCCCCTTTAAATCCCAGACATAGTCATTGAGTTTGCAACCATACACATCCAGAGCGACATCAATGCGGGTTACCCAGGACCGCGCTAACAGACGGCAGAAAATGGCACCGAATCGTTTACTCAGCCATCCCAGCATGTGATCCATCGCTTCTGCATCCATGTGCTGCGGCCGGAACTCGAAGCGTATCCCACCTGTCTTGACGTGACGAGGTCCCCAGTTGATGTGCAGAAGCATGGGTGAGTCATCACCCTTACGATATACCGACAGTCCATATTTATAGGGATGAAGCTTACCCGCTTTATTCTGCGTTGATTTGCGTTCAATACGATACTGCTTCCATTTCCGCCCAAGAATGCGCTCAAGCGTTTGCAAGACCCCCTCTTTCTCTTCTTCACTATGGAAGCGAGAAACTGATGTAATACCATCAGCCCGCATAGTCATCCGGTGCCCATGGCTACTACGGCAGATTTCATTTGATATGTTGAGCTCAACATTCTTCCTGTTAAGCCAGTTACTCTTCTTAGACATTGTTGTTCCTCTCAGGCATTAGCCCGTTGGGGAACAGAGAGCAATAGCTTCCCGTACAATTATTATTAATAACTGTTCTTTACTGTTGGCTTAATTAACCCAGCGTCAGCTTTGACTGATATGTTCTCTGTTCATGCTTTTAAGTGCGCTTATAACGTGCTGTTAGACGCACATATATTTACTGAACACGCTGACGCTCAGTCAGCCACTGGTTAACCTCATGCTCGTAGAAACCGACTGAACGGATGCCTAAACGGACCTGTCGGGGGAACTCATTGCGCTGGAGCATCCTGTAGAGAGACGCCCGACTTATGGCGCAACGTTCAAGTACTTCCGGAACTTTGATGATACGAATAGCGGTCATAACACACCTAAAAACAGTCGACACCTCATGGTGACCGCCTGCTTTTACAACTTCACATGCCACTGATTTTAAACGAAATAAAATCAATTTAAACTGACCGTCAGTTTTTATAATTGACAATACTGACTGTCAGTTACTATCATGCCCAAACACGACAACTGACGGTCAGTTCAAGAAAGTCTGTCAGCTCACCGACAGCTTAAACTTGGCTATTGTTCATTCAAAAACTGACTGTCAGTCTTAGTAATGGAGAGTTCGTTTATGCCAAAAATTGATCGTAGTAAGCTCACACCTGAGGAACTTAAGACCCTTCGGGAAAAAGAGCGCAAATACAAAAAATCCAGCAGAGACAAGAAAGCACCGGCTGAAATCCCCCTAACTGAGGACATGCTTGCAATGATTAAAAAAGTGGGGCTGGTCCATGGTTTTCCCAGCACTAAAATATCAGTACATGGGCGCATGGAGGCAATTTCTCAGGTATTTGAATACTTACTAAAGAAAGAAACCGACTCCGAATTTTATCAAATCAAAAAAACGCAGCCCAAAAGGCTTTTCCACCTGTACAAGACGGTGAGCTATTTTAAAGATATCAAGGGAATGAGTGAGGGGGAGATTGCCACACTAATGACAGAAAGGCAGGCGCTAACACCAAGAGCGGTAATATATAAGACAAAAGAACGCGTATGGACAGAAAAGGCGATCGCCAACATACTGGATGAAAAAAAAGTATCCGACAAAATTCGCGAATTAAATGAAGAGTAATTATCAAGCATTTATCTTATTTGTTTCTGTATTAGCCATTTTATGCATCAGAAATTTGTAGCTCGAGACTAAGTAGCTTCCAAAACAGCTTTCTGGTCAGGAGGCACAAAGTAGTTTGAAATAACAAGCAATGACGAAGGTATCGAGTGGGCAACGATGGCCGAACGAGTCAATATCTCAGACCCATTTTATTCCTGGCATATCACACATCCGAAGGCACCGACTTCTGTACACGCAGCGAAAAAAGACGACAGCAACCAATAAAGTTGGACGAAATACGGACTGGCAGTATGGCCCGCTTGAATGTCCCTAAATGTTTGCTCTACTGCGGCCTTACTTAGTGACGAAGTCACAATAGCGACTCGTTTGAAGGTGTGGGGAGCATTCCTGCAGAACTCTACAGCGGATCTGGAATCAGCATGTGTACCCCGGCATGTGCGAGGAATACTTGTCCTCACCCTGTTGTTGGTATAAAACCGCCCCCACCTAATGAACTTTTTGTTCATGGCTGGTACTGGCAATGCGAGATTGCCCAGATTCTTGATAGCTTGACTGACAGAAACGTGAAATGCACTAGCGCCGAGAGTCAGCTCACCGTGTTTTGCGTGATAGAAGGTGACTCTTGGAGAAGATGGGTCCGTCCGAAAACCAATAAAATCAGCCCATTCATCACCGAGATCATCGCAGACGATAACATCATCATCGGGAGCTATCGTTGAAAGTACCGCGCCGAATGTAGAGTCACGATCAAATGCGCGATGTGCAGCAGTAAAAGTACCTTTCTCATCAGTAACTGCTGCAAGCTCTGCATTACCGAAGAGATAACCCAAGAACTGATTACCACCGTTGATCAAGGAATCGTCCAAATAAAGGCTGCCATCCAGATAAGCAAATCGCGTCTGATCAAACAGTACAATGAACGTGTCTTGTTTATCTATGAACTGCTTAAGTAAAGCTCGATCATTGTCTGTACCAAGTGCAAACTGGGTATTCTCGACATATACATCGGTTAGCAAAGGCTGCGTAAGGCGTTTTAAAGCGATTCTTGTTTTGTTTATTGAGATCTCACCTACCTCAAGCCCTGTTACAGATTGTGTCAGCAGCAGCTTTCCATGAGCGTTTTTTGTAACCGTCAATATATCAGTCAGCTCTGAGAGTATTGGATCAACCTCTGCTTTTAAAAGCTCTCGATACCCGCCGCCATCGTGTTTAACTAAGCGTATGATTTTGTCGTCAAAGATGGCTTGTCCCAGGATGGCGGTATCAACGGCAAATTGAACAGGGCTAGCAGTTAGATCTGACAAGTCCAATGATCGCGCGAAGGCTGCCAGAAACGGGGAAGAAGAAGGTCGTCCGGGACGAGGATGCAGCCGGTCAATAATGCCGCAGGCATAATCAACCAATTCCTGATAGCCCGCTCGATCCGCACGGAGAGAGATCCTCCCAGTTCGCGGCGTTGTTGAGAAGTTTTCATCGGCCTCAATGAAGCTATAACCCAAAGGGGCAAATCGAGCCGAGGATGCCATACCCACATTATTTTGGAGATTCTCACCCTCAAGTGTCTTGCTGCGCAGAGCAAAACGGGACAACGTCATATGCCTCAGCCTAACCCTGGCAAATACCGAATCTTTGCTAGTCAGTCCCCGATCGACATCCTGAGCCCCGATGCGCTGTAAATATCGCTTGGAGAAATAAGCTGGAACTTCTAACTGGGATTTGAAAATGGCAACATAATCGCGGTGCTCGACTATCAGCAAATACCCTGTCACTCGGTCGATCACATCCTCAGAACCAGGCAGGAATGGCGGCGTCCTATCAAATTGGAAGCATAATGCAGACCAAAAAGCGACGCCATGGGACTGCCGAGTTAAAGAAAAAATATTGTTAGAGGGTGATGTTTGTGCTTTTCTGATCGCACGGAATAAAGTATCGATCGCGACTGCTTTGAGCGGAGCTTTTTGACGGAAGAAATAGCAAGATTTGCTGGCTTGAAGTTCGTCGATCATATCCGCGTCCCCACGAAAATGGATAAAACGTGAAATCCTTCAAGTTTAAATGTTAACTTAGTACCATAATGATTGTCTAGCTGAAAGCTATTGATAGAGCACCGCTGTTTGAAGGTCATGACAGAATGTCGTGAGCATTCCCTTTGTCATGTAAGACAATATAACCAAATCAGTCTTTGTCAAAATATTAAAAAGACAAACTTATGAATCCTATCACATCGAGTGTGGGAGAAAAGGGGCAAGACGCCACTATCCAACTACTATTTAATCCTAGGCGGGGCTTTGTTGAATAAATCAGATTTCGGGTAAGTCTCCCCCGTAGCGGGTTGTGTTTTCAGGCAATACGCACGCTTTCAGGCATACCTGCTTTCGTCATTTTGTTCAGCGCCCGCACCATGGCCATAGCCTCCGCAACCTGACCATCGTAGTCACGCAGCGTCAGTGAACCTCCGAACAACTGTTTTACCCGGTACATCGCCGTTTCCGCTATCGAACGACGGTTATAATCTGTTGTCCATTTCCACCGCGCATTACTCCCGCTCAGCCGCTGATTAGCCACTGCACGGTTACGGTCTGCGTATTCACCGGGCCAGTAACCCGCGCCTTTTAGGGGAGGAATAAGCACACTGATTTTCTTACGCCGCAGCTCATCGTGACAGAGCCGGGTGTCGTAAGCCCCGTCTGCCGCTGCTGCCCTGATTTTTCTGTGAGTCTGCCGGATAAGACCCGGGAAGGCTTCTGAGTCTGTAACGTTATTCAGCGACAGGTCTGCACAGACAATTTCATGTGTATTGCCATCAACAGCCAGATGGAGCTTGCGCCATATACGACGGCGCTCTTTGCCGTGCTTTCTGACTTTCCATTCGCCTTCACCAAAGACTTTCAGCCCGGTGGAATCAATCACCAGGTGGGCAATTTCACCCCGGGTGGGCGTTTTGAAACTGACATTAACCGACTTTGCCCGCCTGCTGACGCTGGTGTAATCCGGGCAACGCAACGGAACGTTCATCAGGGCAAAAATGGAATCAATAAAGCCCTGCGCAGCCCGCAGGGTCAGCCGGAATACGCGTTTAATCACCAGGACAGTCGTGATGGCAAGGTCAGAATAGCGCAGAGGTCTTCCCCGTGATGAAGGCGTTGCCGACTCATACCAGGCCTGAATTGCCTCATCTTCAAGCCAGAAAGTTATGGAGCCACGGTTGATGAGGGCTTTGTTGTAGGTGGGCCAGTTGGTGATTTTGAACTTTTGCTTTGCCACGGAACGGCCTGCGTTGTCGGGAGGATGCGTGATCTGATCCTTCAATGCAGTAAAAGTTCGATTTATTCAACAAAGCCCCTAGGCGGTTCAATGCATCAATCGCCACCTTCAATTGTCTACAATATTATGGCTGGACTTGGACTGTTTCATCATTATTTACATCAACCGTCTTACTTAACATAACGAATTGCGGCATAGAACCAGCCATCCAACTAAACATTCCAAAAATAGTGTATTTACCTGGAGGAAGGTTATCAAATTCAAACTTACCCTGGGCATCAGTCCGTGTTTTTCGATCATAAGCTAACATACGCTTATCAAAAGGCTCAAGAGCTTGCGTATTGTAATCATAGGATGGCGTATTTTTTAGGTAAGATGTATAAGGTCTAGTGATTATTTCCGCCCCCGCCCCAATTTTAACGTCGCCCCCACGAGTCACACCAAATAGCTCCCCTTTGACTACTCCAGTGCCTTTCTTAGGGAGAGCAAGATACTCATCAACCGGGAATGAAGGCCTTTTAACAGTCTGTTTAGGTCGTTCCGCTTGAGACTGGTAAGGCTGAGGAGATACACATCCTGAAAGAGATACGCTAAAAATAAGTAATGCTACTATTTTTTTCATAATTTTCCTTTTGAAGGATGCATAAATTATCTAACCTTATAATAAAAATCAAATGACTCATCTAATAACCATATGGTATCATCCACGTAATATTCCCATCATCACTCAAGTAATTACCAGGATATTTAGCCATATCGGTACGAAAACACAAATGGAGATGTCCATTGCTATCTTTACAGTTCGTAAACTGAACGCCCCCCCCTTTGGCTTCCAATACTTTAACTTTAGCCTGCATTTTCTCAATTGTCTGATTAAGTTGGCTTACTTTCATCTCACGATTACTTATATCCTCACGAGAAGGTAATGTTTTTAGCATAACAAACCATATAGAGGCAGCAATTAACAATGCTATAGAGAGTGAAACCACTGCAAATTTCACATTTAGTCTCTTTGCAACTCGATCATAATGTTCTGCTGCTTTTAATGCAGCTTGATCTGCATAAAAAAATTTCTCCTGTAATTGTTTTGCAGCTATTTCCGCTGTATCTTTTGCAATAATATCTAATGTTGACTGAGCATGGTTAACAAGCTCATTTATGTTACCATTAATTTCCACGCTAGCACTCTCAACATGCTCACTAATATTATTGAGTTTTGCGATAAGACTTCTCACATAAATTTCATTTTTAAATGATGCATCTAATATTTTCTGGGCACCATCAAGTAGTTCTTGGATTTCATTCTCGGCATTATTATTCATAGTATTGGCCCATCAAAGTCTTTTGACTTAGTTCGTCCACGATCTAAGTCTTTTTGTAGTTTGTATTCTTTTTCGATTTTATTTTCGTAAAATGCCACCCACTCCTTGTGAGTGAGTCTAAGCTCCAAAAGGTCTGTCAGTTGAACATAATGCATCTTGCCATTGCCATCAATAGTAAACAACACTCCTCCGGTGCCAACTTTGCCTCCACCTTGAGTTCTTATCACCCACTTAAGATATTTTTTAATTTCCTCAGGAGTAGCTTTATCATTTTTAAAAACAATATCCTCAGCTGTTTTTTGTAAAAACAGTTCCATCCGGGATGTAGCTCGTTCTTTCCTGAATGCATCTAAATAAGGTTCAAAAACTACTTCAAGCCCTGTAGCTGATGGCGAGGATTCAACATACCAGTGCACAATACGTGATACTTCCGTCAAACGGGGATTATTTGACAAACTTGCTGATAGCGAGGTATACCTTGCACGCTCCTTAGTTGAGCGGTTATGGCTTGCTTTAAACTCAATTAACCGTACAGTACCTGGAAATGAAAGTAGCAAGTCACCTAACAAGGTATCACATGGGGTTTGCTGTAGTAAGTTAACAACCCCTGGAATATGCCCATCATTGCTATACTTGCTAACTGCAAAACCAAGGCCATACAGAAAATTCCCTATTACTACATTTTCATATAGTTTCATCTACCATTCCATGCAGACAAGTAAGAATTTCACAATATAGAATGACCGAAGATATGCAAGCTGTATCGAATTAGAAACATTCAACATGACGGCTGGCACTAATTATCATACTCTCTCCACGGAAGTCATACCGGGTAGTAGTAGACACGTCGCTATGCCCTGCCAGCTGGCGCACGGTGTTGATATCCACGCCCTGCTCTAACAAGCGCGTAATGAAGGTCCTGCGCATGTCGTGCGGCGTAAAACGCGCTATGCCTGCGTCCTGCTGTAACTGCTCCAGGATGCCGGTTAAACCGGTAGTTGTCAGAGCATGGCTGACACCCCTGCCGTTGCGCTGAACACGGTTAAACAATGCATCCCCGGCCTCTTTAGCGCCACTGGCTTTTAACCATGCGCGGATGGCCCTATCTACCGCTGCCGCAACGTGTATCTCCCGGTATTTACGCCCCTTCCCCTGCCTGACTGTAAGGATGCCATTGTCATAGTCCCGGCGCTCAAGGCTGACCAGTTCCCCGGCCCGCAAACCCGCACCGCAAAGCGTCATTACAATGGCGGCATCACGACAACAGCGGATACGTTGCGGATGTCGTTTAGCGGCCTGAATAAGCGCGCGAACGTCTTCACGGCTGAGTGCCCTTCCCTTACGCTGGTTATCGCCATTGACGCGCTTAACTGCCCGGATACGGGCAAGTGTGTCCGCCTCCAGGCAATTGAGGTTAAAGGCCGTCTGCGCGATGCCCCGGAGCGCGGATAGTGCCATGTTGACCGTTGACACGGCGTAACCGCCATCCAGCAGTGCCGCACGTACTTTTGCGACAGCGGCGAAGCTAAGTTGCTCCCAGGGGTAGCTGGCTGCATCCGCACCGCGTTTGAGTATGCTGGCGCTACGGTTTAACAGGCTGGTGATACCTCGCCGTCCCGATGGCGCAAGACCGCTGATATAGGCGTCCAGCACGATGGTTTCCACCACCCGCGCGACCTGGCGCAGTGCAGGCCTGCTCATGCGTCTAACCTGCTATAACATGTATTAAACCAGGTAACTGTCTGCATCACATCAGCCCTCGCTCAGCCAGGGACACCGTCTCAGTCCCGGCCACAATAAAGTGGTCCAGTAACCTGACATCCAGCATTTCCAGAAGCTCCTGCAATCTTTTAGTCATCTGGATATCGCATTTACTGGGTTCAGGTTCGCCGCTTGGGTGGTTATGGACAAGGATGACGGCGGCGGCGTTATGCCTGAGTACCCGCTTAATAACCTCCCTGGGGTGGACGTTAACAATGTTTATCGAGCCTCTGAACAGGGTCTCGCGATACAGAAAATGATGCTGGTTATCGAGCAGGATGATGCCAAACTCTTCGTGTTCCAGCAGGGCCATTTCGTACATCACATACCGCCTTACATCATCAGGGGAGCAAAGTTGAACACCTGGCTGGTAGTACCGGCTGATGATGTCGCGGGCACGGTCAAGGATGCGGGTTTCGCGAAGGGTAAACGTCGTCATATTCAGAACTCCCGTTCGATAAAGTAAATGGCTTCGGGAAACAACTGGCGGCGGGTCACGCCAGTACGTAAGGAGAAGGCTTTGCGGGGCATGGTGGTTCGCCCGTTACTGTCGAAGAACCAGAGTGTTTCTTCATCCATTTTGGTGATAAGGGACCAGTGAAACTGATCGCTGACCATAATCAGGCGGGAGTGGTCTGTTACCGCTAGGAACCGCCTCATTTCGCTGAATACACGCCCTTCCACAAGACTCCGGCTTTCATCGAAAGGTTTGTAGATTTTGACCGGAAACTGGCGGTTATAGTGACCTTTCTGGAGTACCTGCTTAATCAGCCAGTCGAGCTGATTTTCATCTATCCCTTCTGCTAACCATTCATGTAATGGCCACCGTTGCTGGTAGGCCTGAAAAAGCCGGTTCATGAGTGGTCTGCGCTTCACCCTGCCGTCGTAGAGCCAGCTCAGCATATTGACCAGACAGTACGCGCCGCAAAGACTATCAAGCTCCCCTTGTACTGACGCGTGTATCCCACTGTTTGCAGTCACAGATCATATCTCCGTTGTAATAATGGGTAATCAGTGCGGTGGGATTAGCTTTCCCAGATAACCGTGGGCGTGTAGATATTCAGGAAGTGATAGTGGACAAAGTTACGCTGCCAGAGAGCAAAGATGTCGCGCCCTTCCCCTGGTGGTAAATCACCGGCATAGGACAGAAAGACATAACGCTGACTCCAGCTAATATCGATCTCTTTTTCGAGCTCCGGGTCTATGCCCATATATTTGAAGTCAGTGATATAATCGAAATACCATTCATCATTGCGAGAAATAAGCCTTATTTCGACAGGATGGAAGCCACCATTTTCAAAGCTATAGTTGATATCCTTGAATAATAAGGTGATGGCATAGTTATTAGGTTTGAGAGGTGGTTTCTTGCAGATTTCAGAAAAAATAATATTAATCAGTTCCTGACTTACGGGCATAGACAGCCCTTCCTGACGGATAATATTCATCATGTTTATTCCGGTAGATATACGTTTGTATTGATGACACAAAAAACTAATTATCCATTACCCGTACTGACTCTATAGACGATAAACGTCCTCCCGTCAGAAGGGATATAAAATAAAATGCTAAGTTGGAAATCAGCTTGAGTATCAGCCACTGAATAATATGACACTATCCAGTAATGACATTTTACCAGGAATATACTTTCAATGCAAATAGTTTCACTTGAGAACTAATTTTAATGTGGTTTTGTGAATTCATCTAAAAAATGGATAAGGCTTTTCTTTTTAGAGCTATCTAGCTTATTCCAGACTTGATCGAGACGCTGTTTTAATTCGGCATCAAGTCCAGCCACAAAGTTAGACGGTATATTAGAAACGTTTAAATCCTCCATGCAATCAATAAAGAACCAGCTTATTGGCGTTTTTAATGCAGCTGCAATTTTAACTAAATGAGCAACGTTGATCTTATTAGTTCCCCGCTCGTAGCGAGAGATTTGCTGCTGAGAAATATCGATAGTCTCTGCGAGATCGGCTGCAGTTAGCCCAGCTTCCTTACGTCTGGTCTGAATACGCTGCCCTACCAACTTATCAGCTGAATCTGCCACCAGTTTAACCATCATTTCATCTCCAGAACGTCCATAAGAGGAAGTCTGGGGCTTTTTTACTCTTGCATGAACATCACCAATGGACATAAAATCGATAAAATACTCACTTATGGACAATGAAAGGCTATAACTGAGCAATCGAGTGGTGCCAAAATCACCATTAGTTGAATCTTCGAACAAAGGTGGCCTGAAAAGGGGAACACTATGACAACCACCATTACTGAGATAACGGACTGCTTTGAGTACTTTTTCAGCTCCCTTTACCGGCGCGAATTTGTCAAAACTTTGCGTCTGAATGAATGTAGCGAACGTGAACTACTGCCACTAGTACGTTGCTATTTACTGGGCTGGTTTGCGGATAACGTCTCGCCGGAAGTAAAAAGCAAACTACCAGGAACGGTATCCGGGCATGGTTTCATTGATTTTGTCATTGACGATGTGGCCGTTGAGTTTGCAGTCCGTAAGCCAACAGCAGCTCGTTCCAATGTCTCCGCAACCGTAAACAGCACGGAAGTGAAGAAGTTGATGAAGCACGACGGCAAAGCCCTGCTTGTCCTGTTTGACTTCTCAGATACTCCTTATTCAGAAGAACAGATCGAGTCTTTTCGCAACTGGCCATCTCTCGGTCGTGGGAATCACCGTAAATCAGCTTTCAACGTAGTGTATTTCTTTGTAGAAAAACGCAGGCCGCTGGCACTGGGGAAAATCACCAAAAACATTCGTATCAGCTAACAAGGAATTTAGTGATGAAGAGAATAGTTACTGCATTAGTACTGACAGCCTTCGCTCTCCCGGCAATCGCAGCTCAATACGCTAAGCCTGGTGCAGTTTTAACGCTAAAACCAGGCAACAGTAATCTGGAATTCAGCATCAATGCATCAGCCAAAGATGGATCAGGGACCTGCAACATGGAAGGTACGGCACAACGAATAGCTGCTGGCGAGAATCAGAAACGCCGTTGGGTCTGGAACGACGGTTCCAGCCAGTGTGTTGCCGTGCTCAGTGAGATGAATAATGGGAAAGCCGGCGTGATAACTCGTGGTTGCGAAGGATACTGCGGGGCTTCTGCGGCGGGCTTAATGGATGGTCAATACAACAAAAAGTAACAAGACAACCACTTTGAATTGAAGGGAAACAATGAATGAAATTGAACATAATTCTGGTGCTGGCAGCAGCGAGTTTAATGGCCGGTTGCGGTGATAAGACACCCAAATGCAACAGTGATGATGCCAAGAATCTGGTCGTTGATATAGCGCGGAAAACGATAGAGAAAGGAATGACGCTGGATAAGGATGTACGTATTTCTGTCGAGAACGTCAGGACTGTTAGTCATGAGTCGGGTCTTGATGTTTACCAGTGCGCCGCTGATTTGACTTTCGTCAAACCAAATATGAAAGACTCATTGCCTATTACGTATCGGGTGCAGAAAACAGAGGATGGTAAAGGGCAGTTTTATATAAATGTATATGGCTTATGATAGTTAAACGGAAAAGGATGCCAAGCGACAAGAAGAGGATCTTTTTTTAGAATTGGACCGGTGGATGGGATTGATTCAGATGGGCACAACTGCCGAAGACATTCATGCTATACATTAGTAATGTCGGGGACTATGCCCAATCAATGACCGCCGTTGTTCCGACGCGCTAACTTAATTAACTCTATATGTGCGCTACGTGCTATATACAGACATTAAGTATCAATCAAAAGGGAGCAGGTCACAGGCTGAGTTCACGGGCAGAGGCAGCGATACCAATACGCTCAGCCAGTTTCAGGGCTTCATCGAGGAATTAGGATGTGTACTGTTTACGGGCCATTTTGCCGGTCGATGCTGGTTTTATCATGAGTAATCACCGCTGGCCGAACGTCAATATATGACGGGTAGGAACAGCAAGCGTTGTTTAAGGTAAGCGTTTTCCCCAGATTTAATTATTCCCCTCACTTTGCCAGTGAAACTGAAACGCCGATCTTCTCGTATCCTGCATATTGATGACATAGAAGTTGCGGGGGAAATATTCTTTTGATGTCTCGCTAAAGGTATTTAATCCGTACAGTGCGATTTTTTTTCCTGTTATTTCCGTTGGTTCTGAGATGATGCTGGAAGGCACACGAAAGACCTTAACAACTGAACCATCGGGTAGTAGGATCTTCAGCGTAAGAAAATGCTCGTCGCTTTCCACTTCAAGTAATTTCCCGCTGATATCGATTCCGCCATGCTGATAATCCAAAAGAGACGGTTGCATCTGCTTGCGTAGCTTTTCTGTCCAGCCGGGGCACGAGCAACGGCAGGAACAATGGGAGCAGTACGTGCCAGGACAAGCAAGCTCATATACTGAAAGTGGGATATTTCGTGGCAAAAGTCGATTAATATTTTTGATAATCGTAGTGACCCGTTCAATCAGGTCTGTATTCAGTGTCCCTTCCCAGCTATCACGGCTCCCCGTCAGAACTAACCCAATGTTTATATCAGGTGCTCGCTCTTTTACCATTATGCCATAGGCCGCAACCTGTAACAGGTTTGCTTCTTTCGGCTGGTTTTGTTCGTCTGCTACCTTTCCGGTTTTAAAATCAACTACGTTTAACCGATCGGGTCGCTCCTGATATATGAGGTCGGCCCGCCCATGCATATCGAAATCATTGCTGGTCAGCATAACCTCCCGGCCAACGGGTAATGTTTTTTCATGTGCAGGAACCCCTTTTACGAAAACAGGCGGCGGAAGCGATCTTACGTAGCGGATCTGGGTAACAAGCATTTGGCGCGACACTAGCCCGGCAACACCGTGACGGTCATATATCCAGTTTGCTACCGGCCCGGCGCGTCGATTGGCTGTCAGCGCGATCGTAAAATCATTTTCCAGTTGCCTGAGAGTATAATTCTCGAAAGTAGCCTCTCTGTGAATCACTGAATTGACGCGTTGATGTATTACTTGGCCCAGAATCACTCCCGGATGCAGCGGTAAACGAGCGTAAGAATGGGCTTCACTTTCCAGCAGGTATTTCGCCGGGCAAACGGCGATACACCCCAACAGCGAAGGAAGTACCGGACGAGTACGCGATAGCGTCATTTCATTCATTGCATCATCACTCCTGAAATAAGGACGCCTGAGTCCGTAATTTTGCCATTTCAGTCCCCATGCGGCGGGACAATGCAAAAGTATTCGTAGCGTCTACGTCCACCTCATATGAAAATGCCTCAAGTTCGGGGTTTGCAGCAAATGCAGCATCGGGGTCCCAGAAGGGATGTAGTACGGCGGCCCAACGCTCGGCCCCGGTGCGTATCAAGGGTATATTCCCCATCACTTTTACGTCACTGTCGCTGTACAGCGAAGCGGCCTCTTTGGCTAATCGTAGGGCATTTACCGGCCAGTCAGCCACGCCCGGAGAGGTAAAATCACCGTTAAGCCCGGCGCTATAGGTTTGATCCAGAAGAAGTTGAATAACATCCAGTCCCAGTCGCCAGTCCAGCAATCCGTGATACGGCTGGTTTCCGTATCGGTGCAGGCAGTGATAACACCCTTGAAAGCATCGTTCGCGATGATCGGATTGCAGGAACTCAGCCAGCGGGTAGGCCGTGTTGTTATTTAAAATATTCTTCATGACCTCAAGGATAATGAGAGAACCGGATGCGCCCTTCTGCTGTAGCCGTTCACATAACCCTGAACCATTAACCAGGCGATCGGCCATTTGCAGAACCGGTACCGACTTACCGTTTTTCAGCATTTGAACGCGGGGTTCCAGAATTTCGATTTCTTCAGGATCAATATCCAGTAGCTCTTTTGATGCATAGTTAACAATGATAAAAGACGCCGAGAGCGCAGCAGCTCTGAATGCCGGAGTTAGAGTGGAATACTGTAGCCGGAGACCCGGCGGGGTTTGGGCAACCATCAGCGCAAGTAGATCAGTCACTTTAGGCGCTGCAAGATAAAATGTATTTCGGGTTTCTCCCCGATCGGTAAAGCGGTTTTTAACTAACAAGTCGGTCTCAGTAATTTGACTATCCATCCAAACCCGGTTCGCCCAAAGCGGCTGGTAAGTCCCCTCCTTTCTGAAAGGGACCGATAGGCTCCCCTGTGTTGCGCTGAAACCACGCCATGTTTTATCGGTATAAATTCCCCGATTCAGGCGGTGCAGACACGTTTGTGGCTGAAGCTGTATCGCCACATTAACGTCAGGCTCTGGCGTTGCAGAAAAAGTGTAGGCTTCTGCAATTGATACACGACTGGCCGTGGTCAGGACCTGATCAAAATCCTCTTTGGCCGATTTTGGTTCCAGCGTGGTGATAAATCCATAAGGAACATAGCATTGATAGCGCTCTGCCTTCTCCATAAGGGCACCGCAGATAGTACATTCGGTGGCCAGAGAGTTTGCCGGTGCCCAGATGTTGCACACCGGACAGGCGGTCATTGTTCTGAGTTCACCCGGTTCGCAGGCATTTGAATAAAATGATCGTGGATTTTTTCTGTTCTGTTTAAGCATTCCACTATAACCTGCTGTAAAGTAGCGTCGTTTATCCTGAACCAGAATTTTTCCGGGGGCAAATTCCTGTATCGCAATATCCAGATCGCGATCCATGCTGGCAAATTCAATTTCTTTTTCACCTGTGCTGACAGGCCTTGTCAGCAAAAGGCGTGATCGGGTCGGCATGCCATACATTGGGAATTTACCGTGTTCCGCCAGCGCTTCTGCCAGCCCTTTCGCCTCCATCGCGCTGTCGTTCAGTACGGCTTTGATATCCTGAATCAGCTGTTCCGGCGTCAAAGGCTGAATAATTTTCTGGAACAAATGGGGGTTTTGCTGTGTGCTGGTCCGGGCAAATTCATCGCGCGCCAGGATGGTTGCTTCGATAGCCTGCCGAATTTTTGGTAGCCAGTCCGTTTGGTTGTCTTTCAGCCAATGCACCGGGAAAAACTCACCGTGGTTATCAGGGACGTGTGCATAGTCGTCAACCGGCCATGGGTGATCGGCTTTTTCCGTTTGCTGCCTTAACCATTTGAAAGCCGACACCAGCCAGATTTTTCGTACCAGTCTCTGGCAGATCATTTCCAGCTTTGTGGTCAGAAACGGTGGCGGAGGGAGGTCGCCGGTAATTTTTTCCGGATAGCGGAAGTAAAACAGATCGTGACTCTTGCTGCGACAGGCGGTTAATACGAATGAAAACGCTTGTCCACGTCGTCCGGCACGTCCGACACGTTGTTGATAATTAAAGCGCTGTGGCGGCATGTTGGCCTGAAAGACCGCACGTAAATCACCGATATCCACGCCCACTTCCATGGTTGTGGTTACGGAAAGCACATCTACTACGCGAGCTGCCCGGTCAAGATCTCGATCTGGCTCAAAATCTTTCATTCCTTCCGGTAAAATATCATCGTCGTCGGCAATCAGAATACCTTTAAACCGGCGTAGCCTTGCCGCCGGATTTTCGGTCATTCCAGTCAGTTCCTCTGAGCGCATCCGGTGAATACCAGAAGAATGTGAGAGACGTTTGCCAAGATAGTGTTGCATCTGGAGCGTTTTTGCCTCGCTGCACGGCGTTTCTGGTAAAGGAGAGTAGCAGCGAGTACAGATTCCCGCGCCGGTGTGCATGTGTATACGCCCACAACGAGAGCAGCGCCAGACGCGATCGGAAGGTTCCGCCAGGCGAAAGTGCATTTTGCCAATCTCAATAATACCGCCCTGATGACCCGCCAGCTCAAGTCGCCCGAGAAAACTATCAATTAAAGAGAAAGGCTCGCCTCCTGAACGCTGGCATATCTCCTGCGTAAAGCGGTACAGGCGGTTTCTACGATTGACATCGCGCGCTGAACTCCAGCGAGTTTCCTTTGTTGTATATTGTGAAGGGGTAACCCGGTACGCGTCCGCCAACACACGAAACATTGCGTCATAAATTGCGAGATGTTCCCGTGAGTCGTTTCCGGTAATGGGAAGGCAGGGATAACCCCAACCGGACTCTTCCAGCGCGAAGTAGGTTTTACTGAATACGCTTTCCCCCACCAGCCGTTTCAGATCGCGTGAAATCTCCTGTCGTGCCACAAGCAGGTTCTCTTCATAGGATGGAAGCGCCTTCCAGCACCACGCCCCCTGCGCGTTCTTTTCAAAGAGCTGTTGCCATGCAAAGGTCAGCGTGCCTTCTTCATGTTTTTCAGGATCGGGAACAGGCGCGATGCCAGTACGATCGGAAGGGTGAATACCTGCATCTACCTGCGCCCTTAACAGCAGGCCAAGAGGTTGACCTGCATCCGGTGATTCAGGTTCGAGGATTTCACGTAGAGGTATGCTGTCAGCTTCAGGCTTTGATAATAACCCCCTGATTTTCTTGCGTTCATCAGCAAGTTGATCCAATTCATCTTCTTCCTCATCCGACCTTACGTTGAGGTTAATCAGTGTTTTGTTCCGGTTCTCTATCTCTGCCTGGCGTATTTTTAGTTGGCTATGGGACGGTTTATCAGCCGCAATGGACTGTAGCGAATGGACAACAATTTCTCGTCTGACGTCGTCATGATGACCCGATTCCAGATCGAGTGCCGCCCTGGCAGCATCCTGACGACTGTCTGAAAACGTTACCAGTTGCTCACGGTTACCCGATCGCTGTAGTTCCGCCATTAGCGAGCTGGTCAGTAGCTGTGTCGTTTTCGAAAAACCGACGCGAAAGCTACGGATAGGGGAGAGCTTACCTTTGCCGTATTTGTAGGATGTACCACATGCCGGACACTGAAAAGGTAGTGCCGTTCCCGGTGACTGGCTGGATGACTGGCCTCTTTCCGAGGAGGCAAATTCACCGGGTTTGACGTAATAGAACCAGCCCGCGATATGGTTTTCCGGTAGCGGTTTTAAGAGCGATACTGGGTGTTGAATAGTGGCGGTAAATGGATCGTAGCTGGCTTTTACCCAAGTACCAAAAGTATTGTCATTGTCGCTGTTTAGCTCCTCATCTCCTTTCGGCCAGAAACGTTCGACCACGGGCATAAATAGCGCATATTCTTCAGCAGATCGGCGTTCAACCATGACTGATTTTGCGTGTTCCGGCAGTTGTTCCGTATCAGGGTCGTTGGGTAAAAGTTCAATTCGACTTTCTGAACCGGAAAAGACCGAAGGTTTACCCCCCCAAAAGAGATTACCGCAACATTCACAATAGAGTAATTCGACACGCCGCGATTTTTTATCTTTGCCGTAACGTAAGCCGGACTCCACGGTAAGATCGCCAAAATATCTTTGATTAATTTCTTGCGCAGATGCAGCGCTAGGGACGGGCAATGGCGCGACATATAACCCCTCAAGAGCGCGCAAAAAAGCATGAGCGCGGAAACGTGGCGCACCGATATCATCAGGAAAGGCATGTGAAAACCATTGCGGCCAATCTCCCTCAGTCGAACGTAACCAGATTAATGCCTGGAGCGCTTTGTCACTATGGGGTTGGGCGTTAAAAAGGCGTGAACTAAGCATTTTGATTGACGTAGCTCTCGGAGAATGATCGTCCGTATAGCAGCCACTTTCAAGCAGGTTGCCCGCCTGTAAAACGACACGTTGCGCTAGTTGTTCTGTAGAGGCTTCACTGGCTGTCATTTCCATGCTGCGGGCGACATTCTGCCAGTGTTGTAATGAGGTAAGTGGTGCTTGCTGTAACTGAAGCACTGCGTGATAAAACGCCTCCAGATCCCCCTGGAAAAGAGACATATTGCCTGAGGGAAGGGTGTCACCTTTAATAATACATTCTCTCCAGTCGCTGGAAGAGGCACCTGCGGGTAATCCCCGCTGACCGAACATCCCCCATAAATATTCGACGCTTTGATCACCTTCAGCACCTTCAACGGGTAAAGAGGCGCTGGAGGCCAGAATGCGCAATTTGTGTCGGTGTTTTTCCTGATCCAGCCCCAGCCGGTTGATCAAATGTTTAAGCAAGTAGCTGACTTCAGTACCAGCGGTTCCTCGCTGTAGATGAAGTTCGTCAAGAATAAGATAAAAATAGGCATCAGGATCGCGCTCAATCCACTGTCGGGTTTGCTCAAAAATAGGATCGTCCACCTCGCGAACCAGCATCGTTGAGAGCATGCTGGTGTTGGTGATCAGAATATCGGGCGGTGTCTTTTGCATTTCCCAGCGGCTGAGAACCTCTCCGCCAGCGGTTCGGGGGAAATTAAACGATAATTCGTTATCCTTGTCCTGCTGCGCTTGTCGTACCGCCTCCTGATGGGTCTCTTCCGTTAATTGCATATATTCACGCAGCTCAGTGATTTTTTTAGCCACGCGCTTTTTCTCATTTTTTTCTTCACTGAGTCGGGGATGTTTAAGCCAGCCTGTTACTTTAGTTGCGCTGGTATAACGGCCAAAGAAGATCCGGTTGCCGCCGAAATGCGTATCCATGACATCATGAGCTTCGCTGGAATCCAGCGCCCGTCGCATACGTACCAGTTGATCCTCTACCAAGGCATTCATCGGGTAGAGGATCAGCGCGCGTACCGCTTTCGGACGAGCAGCGGCTTCATGCTCGCGCATGAAGCTGGGCTGTTTATCCGCTACCTTATGCCACCACGGTTGCCAGCACTTCAACGCCGGGCTTTGCGGCCAGCCGGTAGCTTCTTTTGCGATCTGTGCCAGAACAGGCAGTAAAAATGATTCGGTTTTACCGGAACCGGTCCCGGAGGTGACAATACCCGGTTTCCTTGGCTGTACCCCTCTTTTCAGCATGTCCAGTTGATGGGTATAAAGATTAAAACGTCCCTTAGTTGAATCCGTTTTATTGTGGGGCAGAAGTCCACCTAAACAGAGGTCGATGAATGCCGCCCTTTGTTGCGCATTAAACCCTGGCAACCATGTCTGACCATAAGCATCATTTCGTAATTCGCTGATAGTTAAGCCATAATGCTGATATCGGGGCATCGGTTCAAGAAATAGATCGGCACATAATGTCCCTTGCTGTTCCAGTAACGCTCGCCGTTCAGACTGTATGTCTGATGAATCAATACGGAAGGCTGTTTCAAGGTACGAAATATAAAAATCTCTTATTGATTCAAATGTTTCCAGTGGATTATTCATTATTATTCCTTTGCTTATAACTGGAAAAGGTGCTCAAGTACGCTTGCCGATTCACCGCTAGTCATTTCCTGAACATATGGCCCTAATTCCGGTGCAAGAATGTCAATCGTGGTCGCAATATCTTGTGTTGTACTACGACCGAGACCGTAAGCCAGACGGGCAACGGCTTGCGCTTGTTCATCAGGAAGTAAAGAGAGTAGCGCTGCTTTTAGTGCCTCCCATGGCGCACAAGCCGGGTGTTCTGGCTGGTGGTTGTCCACATAGATTGTCTGCCATAGTTCTGGGGCAATACGAGAAGGCGTGATGTCAGTATTTTGCTCAAATGGCCGTTCATCCGACCATATATTCCCTGCCAGAAACAGAGGTAACTGGTAAGCAAGAGGAGCCTGTAATGGAAATGTGCTTTTCCCGGTGGTGAATGTGAGTAAAAAAAGTATTGGGTGCCGGATGGGCAAATGTCGCAAAGCCTGTCGCCGATCCGTCCAACTGCATGCGGCAGAATGGGGAGTTGTGAATAAACACTCGTGGAGTTCGGGGAGCAGCGTTTCTGGCGGAGTACGGTTAAAACCACGCAATTCAATAATGCTCGCCAGCCCTGCCTCTTGTTGTTGGGTCAAAAAATCGCCCAGTGTCATGGTATGAGTATCGCCGGATAAGCGGATCAGCGTGGGGGAGTTCATTAAATCGCTGAAGCTAAAATGATCGCTATGTACCGATACTTCCCCCCAAACATTACCGGCTAAAAGGTTCGCTAATGAAGCGATAGTCTGTTTTGTCTGTTTTCCCATCAATCCGATCGCGGGTGTAATACTCGCAGTGGCAATCAGGCTGGATAATAAAGATTCACTTAGTCCCGTTGCCTGTGCCTGTTTTTCGATAGCCAATGATAGTTGATGCTTGCGAGTCAGGATGCTCACCTCTGCTAATGGGAAATTAGAATTTACTGATTCGGCTACAGGTTCTGGTGTTATCCGTTGTTGGACAGGTTGTTCCTGCGCTGTTTCATTTTTGATAATCGCCCGCAGTAGCGCTGTCTGGGCTAGCGTTTCCACTCCCGCTTGAGATGCGGCTTCGAAGGTCTTTTTAATCCGTTGTTCCAGCTCATTTTCTTGCTGACGTAGTGCTTTATTAATTCGATCGGTCTCTTTTTTCAGTTTTTTCTTCTGATCGGCTATTACATTTTCAAGCTGTATTTTCTTTTCAGATAATACCATTATTGATTGTTTAATCTGATACTGTTCGTCTTCGTAACGAGTCAGTATTTCCTGTTTCTCAATATTAATTTGCGCCTCAACCTCAGGTAAAGCCAGTAACTGTTGAGTCGTATCATTAAGAAAGGATCTTGTATCTGCTATCTGTTCCAGATGAGATACTGCACGAAGATAGGATGCCTCATTATCAGATTCATGTTCAGCAATAAAATGGGTTAAGTTTTGTAGCTGCCCTTTACTGAATTGAGGGAAGTCTTTTGCTGAATCAGTTCGTTTAAGCAGGCGTTTGATCCACGTAGTAGCTTCAGCACAATCATACTTTTCACTGACCTGAGGGAGTTCAGTGATCACCGTGAGGGCATGAGAACCAAGTAATGTCTGAGGAACCTGACGATAACTCTCCAGCGGCATATCAAAGTCATATTTTTTAGGATCAGACAAGTCACCCGGTAATCTCAGGGATACTCCATCACTTAGCTGAAAAATGACCGACGTATCGTTTTGCGGTTGGTAGCTGGTGAGTAACCACTCTCTGACAGTATCAGGTTCATCAGAGGCATGAGGCAGCGCGACGACAGGATAAACGCGCGACAGGTAGTCAGTAATGACATACTGCGCGGGTTTATCAGACGGCTGATATCGGGCTTTCCATATTGCAATTTCACCCCGAGTAAATTTTTTGCTGAAATGATTCTCAAAACCAATGGCTTCACCACCATGAGGGAAAAGATCTTTTACCAGTTCCTCCGGGAGGTCTCGTAGGTTGCCATTAATTAACAGACTAATCGGCGTAACAAAAAAAGCGCCGGACGCGGTTAACGCTAACACTTTTCCAATGAACATAACTTCGTCCATCGAACTGTCGATTTCTTTGGAAACAACGGGAGGAGCCTGTATTACACTGGTACCATCCATTTTTTTAAGGTCGTGACTGGCTTC
This sequence comes from Superficieibacter sp., assembly GCF_032071645.1. Lineage (NCBI taxonomy): Bacteria > Pseudomonadati > Pseudomonadota > Gammaproteobacteria > Enterobacterales > Enterobacteriaceae > Superficieibacter > Superficieibacter sp. The sequence continues at coordinate 380,050 of NZ_DAMAPU010000003.1, read as the reverse complement.
AAACTGATCGACAAGTTCACCCAATTTTCGCGCCAGCGGTAAAGAATGTTCTGATAGCTTTGTCCGCCATCGATTATCGGCTGTACGCGTTCCCCTAAGAGCGTCAACCAATCCCCCAACAAACAGTGGAATAGTGCGCTCTGGCATAGAAATTTCTTTACCCTGACTAATTAAGGCACATTGTTCAATGTCTTCGTCAGTGAAATTAATTGTCAACGAGTCAGAAACACCATGTTGGGGTAAATCAATTTCTTCACCATTCAGGAATTTCGTTATAATTTCAGGGCAGTCAGAAGAGATATAGAATCCCAGAATGGTGCGCCATAACGGTTTACAGAATTCAATATCTTCTGCATTACTTTCTGCTTCTAACAGATCTCTAAGAACAATTTGTGGGTCATTTTGTTCAGAAAACGTTAAATTTTCACGAAGCCAATCAGACACAACAGGTTTGGCCTTAGGTGGTAACGTACGGAGAAAATGTAACCTTTTCTCCGGTCCTTTCGGTAAATTATCCGCTTTAGCGCCATTTCTGGTGAGTCTTTGCTTGCACTCTTGCAAGCATCTGATCAATTCATGAGATTCTGTACCGAAGTAGTACATTTGGCCCAGCCGGTCGCTGATAATATTTTTCTTTTTAGCCATCTTAAACGTTCTCCTTACCACCTGATTCTGTAACATTACTGTAAGGTTCTGCGCAACTTGCGTGTTGTCAGCGCTCTGTTCCGTCGTGCCAACGCTCGTTGACAGGAGGGGAAGGTCATTACATTGTCCCAGAGTGGAACTTTCCCCCCTGCAAATAAGTAACCACCGTTATCTGTTATCGACAAGCATCCATGGGCAACATGGATCCACCACTGTAAAACGGAGGGCGGTAACGCAATAATTTTCGTTGACCAGCACCAGCCACTATCGCCTTTTTGCACACCAACCGTTTCTCCTGAACATATCATCTGAGCCATTAAGGCCCAGGAGAAGCTATCGGTTTGCCAGTATCCAGCATTCTGCCTAATAAAATAACGATAACGCTGTTTTTCCTGACACCGTATCAATAGATTATTTGCCGTTTGAGTAATCCGCTGTTCTTCTGACCATTGGTATTTTTCAGCTTGCCATAGCGACACATGGAGATCCGGGGGTAAAGCCGGGGTAAACTGCATTTGAGACATCGGTAGCAATACTCCGCTCAAAGCATTTACGGGGAAATCGTCGTGATTAACCAAACGTAACCCAAACTGTTCAATGAAAGCATGGACACGCTCTCTGGCTGACAGATGCAATTCAATACAACCCATTGAACAGCCGTTATCCTCAACTAACCGACGCCCTATTCGCTCACCGTTATTAAGTGCTTCTTGTAGAAGATTACGTTCACTTCTTGTAAACATCCCCAGAATTCGGGCAACAATTCCCTGCTCAGTGACATCAACGGAAATGGTTCTTTCAGCCAATGAGACTAACGAATATGGCGCATGACGTAGTTGTACTACACAAAGCCAGCCAGCGGCAAAGAGCATGCGACGCAATTGCCATTCGGGTATCCTCGTTACCTGTGATACCGGTTCAATATGTTTTTTTAATTCACCAAAAGGCAATGTGCTACGGCGTTGAAAACGCAAGGCCAGCGCTTCAGCGATCCAGTCAAATGCTGCGGGTATATTATGTAATTCAGTATATTGACATGTTACAGGAAAGCCATTTTCATACTGCCATAACATCTGAGCACCACTCAATGGCGTTATTTCTTCGCGTTTCAGTGGGGGGATCACTGCCGTATCCCCTAACGCCATTAATACTCCCGATGGTCCATCAGTCAGCCAATCATGTGGCTCTGAAATTTTACAATAAGTGGCGTAAGGCGCATGATCTAACACGTGCACATCAAAATTTACTGGGATATCTGAATGCGCTAACGTAAGTTCGTAGCGACAAAATGCCTGACCAGATATTTCCATCAACTCCTCTGGTGGAATGAATAATCCTTCAGCTCCCTGAGATAGCGAGCCATGAGTTAATTCTTCTCCGTCTTTATTGCTGATGACATAGCATCCTCTTAGTACTTCAGGCATATGAATTATCGGTGTACTGGCAGGGTTAAGCAGTATAGCCTGTCCAAATCGCGCTGCACCTGACATACGAGGTCGAGCAGGCTGCCATCCCTGTATTAGAAAACGACGGGCTTCTTCTGGTAACAAACGGGCAATCTTATCCAGCGTTTGCCTGCCAACTTTATCGGAAGAAACTATCGACCATTTGGTAGATTTAATATCCCGACGTTGTACTCTTTCGCCAACCTTCTTCAAGACAGTGAAAACACTGTCTGCATATGTATGATGAAGTATTAAATAGGTTGGAGAATCTTCATAATATTCTCCTTCTGAACTAATATGACAAAAATCATCACGAAAAAGCGGTAAACACCCAGACCGCAATGCGACTCCCACTCGTGATTTATAGAAATAACCCTTCCGTTGTTTTAATAATAAATCCAAGGAATTTAATGTGGTGCCTATGTCTCGTTCGTAATATATATTATTATAGTTCTCTATTTCATTAGGCAAGGAGTAATAATGCTGGATTTCTGAGGCTGTAGCAGCAGCGTCATCCATAAGAAGATAAATCTCCGGATTACCTGAATCATTAAACTCCATGTGAATACAATACTTACCATTCTCTTTGAGTTGTTCTCTCTCCGTATGTACAGTGATATCACGAACAGCGCCCCAAAAAGGAGAGTCATAAGCCTGCTGCATGGCAGCCTTTGAAAGTAATGTTCTGAACTCAATAAACTCTTGGTTAAAAACCTCGCTAAAATAAGATATATATTGATGTACTACCTTATTAACTGATTCAAAAGTTGAATAGTTATCTAGTTTATTATCGATGAGAATATTCCGTAAAAAGACCTCATCTTTGTAGCAGGGAAAAGCAATTCTCTTGGAATACCCAATCAATCTTTCATGCTTTGATGGCCTTGGCAAGATTAAACGGGTACAGTTTTGTCTTTTACTACTCCATCTTTCTAACCTTTCCCATAAGTTGGGTAATTCAGTAAAAACAAATTTTTTATTTTTATCAAAGCCAAGCAGCACAGAAAATCGAACCCGAAAATCCCCTTCGTCATGTGTTTCATCATCAGCACTGGCAGCAAGTAATGTTAAATATAAAACGGCAAAATAAGTAGGGTATCCTTTTATTTGCGCTAAAATGTCTAATCGCGACTCATCTCTGAGAGCATCCTGGATTTTAGACGCTTTTTTTCCAAACGAAATCAGGAAACTTCGCTTAGCATCCTCTTTGCTACGTGGACCTGCAAGTTGCTCAAAAATGCGGCCCGTAGTATCAATTCGGCTTAAAGTCGAGCCCGTATGCGAAGACTCAAGAAAGACGATCTTTACTAATTCAGCATTCCATTCTTCTAAAGTAACCGGGAAAGAATCATCCATACTCACCGCCTAATTACCGTTCGCTGTCATCATTTTCAAACCAGTACCAGAAAATAAATGCCGAAAAAGTACCTCAGCCAGCAGTGGAGGAACAGCATTACCAATTTGGGTAAATTTTGACTCGACGTCTCCTACAGGCTCAAAACCCTGTGGAAAAGTTTGTATTCGTGCACATTCCCGCCATGATAACCGCCTTGCCTGTTCCAGTTTGGGACGAGAAGTATCAACAATTAGATGCTCATATTCATCAGAAAAGTCCCAGCGCTGCTTCCAGCCATCCTCCAGATTTGACCATGTTAACTTCATCACCGGGCTGGCAGGATGTAATGTCACATGACGCCAGTTAGCTACGACGGTGTAAGCAGGGCTGTCCCATAGAGCTTTACGATTTCGGGACATGAAATACCATGAGAAATGCCCTTCAGGATCATGTGGTCGTTCGTAAAACTCACCTTCAGGCCATAGTGGTAAATCCCTAATAGCCTCACCATGTGAAACATAGGGTTTTAAATGAGGATTCTTTTTTGTCGCTTTGCCATGTGTTTCAGCAGGAAATTCAAAGTATTGCCCCAGATCGTTTCTGACACCAATGATAAACAAACGCTTGCGTGACTGAGGTACGCCATAAGCCCTTGCGTTTACCATATGATAGCTGACCTGGTATCCGGCAGCTTTGTATGCTGTGAGCTGTTGTCCCAGAAAACTACCGGCTCCCAAATGTTTCAAGCCAGAAACATTCTCAGCAACAAAATACTTCGGCCGAACGGTCTCTAATACCCGTAGAAAGTGTTTATAAAGATTTGTTCTGTCGTCATTGTTTGGTTTTCTGTTACCTGCCATTGAAAATGACTGGCAAGGATAGCCACCAACAACAATATCAACATCTGGAAAAGACTGAATTTGAGAGATATCGCTATGTCTGATATCAGTATCGGGGAAATAATTTCCTAATGTTTTACAGGTATTCTCTACGACATCGTTGGCAAAGACGATGTCTCCACCGGCTGAGGTAATCCCAAAATCCATACCACCACAACCGGAGAATAGTGAAAGTACTCGGATATTATCATTGTCTCTTTCGAAAATACTGTTCATATACCCATGCCAAAATTCTTTTATAACAGTGCAAAAACTCTCAATGGATTATCAATTTATCCATAAAATCATGAGGAAAGATTATACATTAGCACAACAAATCTTACATCAGCATGTTTGATTTTTTCACCCTACCCCGACATTCTGTGCCATTCAAAAACCGGACTCCGGCATGATATTCACTCCCCTAAGCGGAGGTTATCCCGATGAAAATGTTACGATTTACCGACAAACAGATTATCTTTGCCCTGAAGTTGGACGAGTTGGGTACATCTGTGCCGGAAGTTTGTCGTAAGCTGAGTACCTCCGATTCCACATTTCATACGTGACGCAAGAATATGATGGGAATTCCCCTTAGAATTGGAACAGATGCGACTGGTTGCCGACTGAGCTTCGACAAAACCATGCTGTAGGACATACTGGCAAAAAAGAGCTGGCGCTGGCACGTCTGAACTAATGAGTATGGGATTTACAAACCCGCTACACTAGCAAAATTCAGGTTTGCTTTGCACTGTGTATCCGTCGCAGATCGCCAAGTATAGTTCTGTGGTGGCAAACGACAACACACTTCATCCGTCCATTCGCGTGGCAAACAAAGTCAAAGATGAGTACAAAAGTGAGTATAATTAAAGAAATTAAAATATATTAACAATAAAAACAAGATATTGAGACATTAATTTTTGTTCAACGTCTGATTTCCCCTTTCCCCAAAAATCCACGCCACGGCGTGGATTTTTTCATCTTATTACCCTTCCGTACCCCCACCTTCTGGAATAACACATAGTTAACAACTATACCCTATTGGTTACGTTTACTAAGAGGCATCTATGGGTTATCTGGCGTGGACCACCGCCACCGGCGTTTTATTACTGCTTATGTCCTTATCCTATGGCTGGATAAGTCGCGTCGCCGTGCCGGTATTTGGGCTATACCTGCTGGTGGGAATTGGCTGCGGCCCGTGGGGGCTGGGCATTCTGCACCTTGACGTTATTGACCACGCCCCATTAACCAGCCACATCACGGAAATTGCGATGGCGGCTTCGCTGTTTATCACCGGGCTGAAAATCCGCTTACCGCTGGCGTTTTCTTACTGGCGCACCGGGATCATGCTGGCGCTGCCCGCGATGCTGCTGACCATTGCGGGGATCATGCTGGCTGCGCATTACTTTATCGATCTTTCCTGGCCGCTGTCACTGGCGCTGGCGGCGATCCTCGCCCCGACCGATCCGGTGCTGGCAAGCCTGGTGGCGATTAACGATGCTCAGGACGGCGATCGGCTGCGGGTCGCGCTCTCCAGCGAGGCCGGGCTGAACGATGGCACCGCGCTGCCGTTTTTGATGCTGGCGCTGCTGTGGCACAAAGCGGGTTCCGCGCTAAGCGTGGAGGAAATGGTCAAATGGTTCAGCGTTGATTTGCTGTGGGCGCTGGTCGGCGGCCTGCTGATTGGTTTTATACTGGGGCGGCTGATTGGCCTGATTGCCACCCGCTCCCGCCATGCGCAGGGGGAAGTGGCTCCCAGCGATTTTGTGGCGCTGGCGCTGATATGCTTAAGTTTCGCCCTCGCTCAGGCGCTGGATGCTTCCGGCTTTCTGGCGGCGTTTGCGGCGGGCGTCGGCCTGCGCAGCGCGGAAAAAAGCGTGCAGAAACACCACCCGGATCAGCGGGAGGCGGCGGAGGATGATTTACCGGCAGAAATGCAGGTCAATCCGCATACCCGCCACGCGCTAAGTGAAAGCAACCCGATTAAATCAGTAGGGCTGATTATTGGCGATGCGCTGTCGTTTGGCGATACGGTAGAGCGGCTGTTCGCGGCGGTGCTGATTATCGTACTTGGCGTGACGCTGTCACAACACTGGAGTTTTGCCGCCCTGCCACTGGCGTTCCTGCTGTTTTTTATCATCCGCCCGCTGGCGGTGATCGTCGTGACCTGGCGATGCCAGCGTTCGTGGTTTCACCGGCTTAGCCTCGGCTGGCTGGGAATACGCGGGATCGGTAGCCTGAACTACATTGCTTATGCGTGGGTTAACGGATTTAGCGGCGCGGAAGCGAATCTGGTGACGGATATCGCCATTACGCTGGTGACCATCAGCGTGCTGGTACACGGTATTACCGTGACGCCTTTGCTGACGCTGCGCAGTAAAAAGCAGCAGCATTAAAAAAGGGGCGCGCCGCCAGCGACGCGCCCGCTCGTTTAGTTACGGCAGCGCATAGGCCATCAGCGCATCGCCTGAACGGGTTCCCAGCCCGCCATGACCGCCTGCCGCAATCACCACATACTGCTTACCGTCCTCACCCTGATAAGTCATCGGCGTCGCCTGCCCCCCCGCGGGCAGACGCGCGCGCCAGAGTTCTTTGCCGCTGGCCTCATCAAATGCCCGCAGATAATCATCCGCGGTCGCACCGGTGAAAATCAGCCCGCTGCCGGTGATGACATTCCCGCCCATCATAAAAATCCCGGTCGGCAGCGGCGCATTCACGTGGGTGCCGAAAATGTTCATGTCGCGGGTGGTGCCTGCCGGACGTTCCCAGACGATTTTTTTACTCACCAGGTCGATAGCGTAAATTTTGCCCCACGGCGGCGAGTTACAGGGCGCATCCAGCGCACCGAGCCACGGTTTTACAATAGCCGCCCACGGGGTGCCGTATTCGGGTCCGACGGCAAACTCTTTCGGTTTCGGGGGCTGTCCGTTGCCCCAGCCCGCCCATTTTTTCATCATACCCTGACGGATCGCCTCTTCGCTTTTCATCATCTGCATGGTGAACGGGATGTAGCTGGTGTTGGCGATCAGCACATGGCGGTTCGGGTCAACCGACGCCCCGTACCAGTCAATCACCCCGTCAAACGCCGGATAAGCGATCGAGGTTCCCTCGGCGGGTGGAGTGAAAATACCCTGATAGCGGTAGCGCTTAAACTGAATACGACACCACAGCTGATCGAACGGCGTCGCGCCCCACATATCGGTTTCGCGAAGCGCGGCAGGGGCCAGATTCGGCATTCCCACCGAGTCAGGCTGGGTGGCGGAAAGCCGCTCTCCCGGCAGGTGCGGATCTACAGGCACTGGCTTCTCATTAACCTGCGCCAGCGGTTTGCCGTTGCGACGGTCGAGCATAAAAAGCTGGCCCATTTTGGTGGTCTGCACCAGCGCAGGCAGCGTGCCGCCCTCTGCCGTCGGCAGATCGACCAGCGTCGGGCCAATCGGAACGTCATAATCCCAGACGTCATGATGCACGGTCTGAAAATGCCAGCGCTCCGCCCCGGTACGAATATCCAGTGCCACCAGCGAGCTGGAGTAGCGATCGTCAAACGGTCGCCTCTGTGCACCGTAATAATCGGGAGTGGCATTGCCCAGAGGAATATAAATCAGCCCCAGCGCCGGGTCGGCGGTATAGGTTCCCCAGCCGTTCGGCGTCCCGCGCGTATACTGCTCGCCGGGTTGCAGCGGCGCGTTCGCCGGAGTGCGTCCCATATCCCACGCCCACGCCAGTTGGCCGCTACGGGCGTCATATGCGCGCACCACCCCGGAAGGCTCGCCGGTCGCCTGATTATCATAAATCCAGCCACCGAGGACGATCCTGCCGTCCATCACCATCGGCTGGGAAGTAATGAAATGAAAACCGGGCGGCACGTCGCCCAGATGGTCGGTCAGGCTGACAAATCCCTTCTCGCCAAAATCCTCACAGGGTTTACCGGTCATCGCGTTAAGCGCCACCAGCCGGGCATCGGCCGTCGTGGAAATGATTTTCTGCGGACAAACGGCGTCGCTGGCGTCCTCGCTCCACGCCACCCCGCGACAGGCGAGATACTGATTGGCAGCGGTGTCATTGCGCGGATCGAATTTCCACAGCGGCTTGCCGGTGGTGGCGTTCAGCGCGATCACCTGACGGTGCGGCGTACAGAGATAAAGCGCGTTACCGACCTTAATCGGCGTCACCTCAAGGTTAAACTCGCGCCCGTTCTTGTCTTCACCCTTTTGCATCACATCGCCCGAATTAAACTGCCACGCGGGTTGCAGCGTCGCCACGTTAGCCGGAGTGATCTGGGTGAGAGGCGAAAAACGCTGCCCGGCGGCGGTGCGCCCGTAGTATTTCCAGTCGCTGTCAGTGTCCGCTGCAACGGTGCTGCGCGCGGACGGGAACGGCTGCGGGTGGACGAAGCGGGTATCGGTCACGTGCCAGCCCGCCCAGAAAATCCCGACGATGGCGGCGAGATAAATCACCCCGGCGAACTGCCCGCGCCGACGGGTGACCGGCAGCAGCGGACGCTGCACCCACGGCAGACTGATCCACACCCCTGTCACTGCCGGAACAAACAGGCGCGGCATCAGTTGCCAGCCATCCAGCCCCACTTCCCACAGCGCCCAGCCCACACAGATCAAAAAAGTGAACAGGTACAACCAGACGCCCGCCGCGCGACGACGCGTCAGCAGTACGCCGCTGATAAAAAAGCCCGCCCCAAACAGCAAATACCACGGCGTCCCGCCCAGCCAGGCCAGCCATCCGCCTAACGTCAAATACCCCAGCCCGATCAGCACCACCAGCCAACCGGTGATAAGGCTCCAGATGCGCGATGTAAATAATGACACGGCCTTCCCCTTTGTAAATTTATGTCAATAAAGGTATAGACCGTAATGACCTTCCGCGTATCGCCAGCAGCGAATTTTCAGCAACATCTGTATCCCGCCAAAAACCCGCGTCCGGCAAAGCCGACTACGCTTATGGGTATCCATAAAAACAGCGCACTGCGCATGTCATTTTTTTATTTTCGCGATTCACATACTGGAGAATCCAATGAGCAATCTATCCTCACCCATCGAGAGCCGTGCTCTTGTCGATACTGATTCGCCTGAAATCGCGCATCTGCGCTTTACCGTCAACGGCGAACAGCACGAGCTGGACATTGACACTCGTACCACCCTGCTTGACGCCCTGCGCGAGCACCTGCATCTGACCGGCAGTAAAAAAGGCTGCGATCACGGCCAGTGCGGTGCCTGCACCACGCTGGTGAACGGGCGGCGCATTAACGCCTGCCTGACGCTCGCCGTGATGCATCAGAACGCCGACATTACCACCATTGAAGGTCTGGGCAGCGCGGAGGATCTGCATCCGATGCAGGCGGCATTTGTGAAGCACGACGGCTTCCAGTGTGGCTACTGCACGCCGGGGCAAATCTGCTCCTCCGTTGCCATGCTGAAGGAAATTGAAGCGGGCATTCCAAGCCACGTCACCGACGATCTGCTCTCACCCGTTGGCTTCAGCGCCGACGAAGTACGCGAGCGGATGAGCGGCAATATCTGCCGCTGCGGGGCGTACAGCAATATTCTTGCCGCCATCACCGACGTCGCGGGGGAGGCAAAAAAATGAAAACATTTCACTACGAGCGGGCCACGACCGTGGCGGAAGCCGCCGCCAGCGCGGCAAAACACCCGGACGCGCGGTTTATTGCCGGTGGCACAAACCTGCTCGACCTGATGAAGCTGGAAATTGAAACCCCGCGTCATTTGATCGACGTTAACGGCCTGCCGCTGGACCGCATTGAAGAGACGCCGGAAGGCGGTCTGCGCATCGGCGCGCTGGTGCGCAATACCGATCTGGCGGCCGACCTGCGGGTACGTCGGGACTATGGAGTGCTGTCGCGGGCGCTGCTGGCGGGCGCGTCGGGCCAACTACGTAATCAGGCGACCACGGCGGGCAATTTACTCCAGCGCACCCGCTGCCCCTATTTTTATGATACTCACCAGCCCTGCAATAAACGTCAGCCCGGCAGCGGCTGCGCGGCGCTGGACGGAGCCAGCCGCCAGCTTGCGGTAGTCGGTGCCAGTAAAGCCTGTATTGCGACCCATCCCAGCGATATGGCGGTCGCGATGCGCATCCTTGATGCCGTCATTGATACGGTTCTGCCCGACGGCAGCGAGCGCAGCATCCCGATTGCGGAATTTTACCGCGCGCCGGGCGATACGCCGCATATTGAAACCGTGCTGCGCCCCGGTGAGCTGATTGCGTCAGTGACGTTGCCCGCCCCGGTCGGCGGCAGGCAGTTTTATCAGAAGGTCCGCGACCGCGCATCCTATGCGTTTGCGCTGGTTTCGGTGGCGGTGATTATGCAGCCGGACGGCAGCGGCCGCGTGGCCTTAGGCGGCGTGGCGCCCAGACCCTGGCGCAGCGACGATGCCGATGCCGAATTAGCCAACGGCGCGAAAGCGGCCTGCCAGCGTCTGTTTGCTGACGCCCACCCGACCTCTGAAAATCAGTTTAAGCTGCTGCTGGCGGAGCGCACGCTCGCCTCGGTGCTGGCACAAGCGAGGGCATAAGCACATGAAATTTGATAAACCCGCAACCGATAATCCCGTTGACCGCCTGAAAGTGGTCGGTCAGCCCCGCGACCGGATCGACGGCCCGCTGAAAACCTCCGGCAGCGCCCGCTACGCTTATGAATGGCATGATGAAGTTGACAATGTCGCTTACGGGCACGTCGTCGGCTCCGCCATTGCCAAAGGTAAAATTGCCGCCATTGATACCGACGCCGCAAGCCGTGCGCCGGGCGTGCTGGCTATCGTGACCGCCGAAAATGCCGGACCGCTCGGCAAGGGCGAAATGAACACCGCCGCCCTGCTCGGCGGCCCGGACATCGAGCATTATCACCAGGCCATTGCGCTGGTGGTGGCGGAGACGTTTGAACAGGCGCGCGCGGCGGCGGGTCTGGTGAAGGTCCGCTATCAGCCGCAGGAAGGCGAATTCAGTCTGGCAGAGGCCAAACCGGGCGTGACGGAACCGCCGGAAGATACGCCGGATAACGTTACCGGCAACTTCCCGGAGGCGTTCGCCGCCTCGGCGATCCAGCTCGACCAGACCTACACCACCCCGGACCAGTCGCACGCCGCGATGGAGCCGCACGCCTCAATGGCGGCCTGGGACGGTGATAAGGTCACGCTGTGGACCTCAAACCAGATGATCGCCTGGTGCCACAAAGAGCTGGCGGCGACGCTGAAGATCGCGCCAGAAAACGTGCGCATCTGGTCGCCGTTTATCGGCGGGGGCTTTGGCAGCAAGCTGTTTTTGCGCAGCGATGCCCTGCTGGCGGCGCTGGGCGCGCGGGCGGCAAAACGTCCGGTCAAAGTGATGCTGCCGCGCCCGTTCATTCCCAATAACACCACCCATCGCCCCGCCACTATCCAGCAGATCCGTATCGGCAGCGATGCGCAGGGGCATATCAACGCCATCTCGCACATTAGCTGGTCCGGCAATCTGCCCGGCGGAACGCCGGAAACGGCGGTGCAGCAGACCAATTTATTGTATGCCGGGGCGCACCGTCTGACCGGCCTGCGGCTCGCTGAACTGGATTTGCCGGAAGGCAACGCGATGCGCGCACCGGGCGAAGCCGCTGGCCTGCTGGCGCTGGAAATTGCCGTGGATGAAATGGCGGAAAAAGTGGGTATCGATCCGGTGGATTTTCGCATCCTCAACGACACCCAGGTCGATCCGACCCAGCCGGAGCGTTTTTTCTCCCAGCGTCAGCTCGCCACCTGTCTGCGCGAAGGCGCAGCGCGCTTTGGCTGGCAGCAGCGGCAGTCCACGCCGGGTCAGGTGCGCGACGGGCGCTGGCTGGTCGGGATGGGCGTCGCCGCGGCCATTCGTAATAACCTGGTGGATAAATCCGCCGCCCGCGTTCATCTGGAACCCGACGGGCGGCTGATTGTGGAAACCGATATGACCGACATCGGCACCGGCAGCTACACCATCATCGGCCAGACCGCTGCCGAAATGCTCGGCCTTCCGCTGGAGCAGGTCGAGGTCAAACTCGGCGACTCCGACTTCCCGGTCTCGGCAGGATCCGGCGGCCAGTGGGGTGCCAATACTTCCACCGCCGGGGTCTACGCGGCCTGCGTTAAGCTGCGCGAGCAGGTGGCGCAGGCGCTGGGACTCGATGCTGACGAAGCCGACTTTGCCGACGGTTACGTTCAGGCGGGCGGGCAACGCGTCGCGCTCACCGAAGCGGCACGCGGTGGCAGGCTGACGGCGGAAGACGCCATCGAATTTGGCGATCTGGATAAAAAATACCAGCAATCGACCTTCGCCGGGCATTTTGTTGAAGTCGGCGTGGATATCGCCACCGGCGAAGTGCGCATCCGCCGGATGCTGGCGGTGTGCGCGGCGGGACGCATCCTTAACCCGAAAACCGCCCGCAGCCAGGTGATCGGTGCCATGACGATGGGCGTGGGCGCGGCGCTAATGGAGGAGCTGATTGTCGATACCCGCCGGGGCTATTTCGTCAATCACGATATGGCGACCTACGAGGTGCCCGTTCACGCCGATATCGGCGAGCAGGAGGTCATTTTCCTTGATGAAGTCGATCCGATCTCCTCGCCGATGAAGGCAAAAGGCGTCGGCGAGCTGGGTCTGTGCGGCGTGGGCGCGGCGATTGCCAATGCCATCTATAACGCCACCGGCGTGCGGGTGCGCGACTATCCGATCACTCTCGATAAGCTGCTGGCAAAACTGCCCGCGCTGGCCTGATAAGGATAAGACATCGTGCTGCAACAGGTTCTACAGACCATCACCCCGCAGGCTGCCCGGCAGACGGACGATCCGCTGGAGGTGCTGCGCTTCGCCACTGAGGCGCTGAACGCGGGCTATGCGACGGTACTGGTGACGCTGACCGCCATTCGTGGCGGCTCGGCGCGTCCGGTCGGCGCGCAGATGGCGGTGCGCGAAGACGGCCTCTATTGCGGCGTGGTCTCGGGCGGCTGCGTGGAGGCTGCCGCCGCGCATGAAGCGCTGGCGGCGATCCGCGAGGGTCAGGACCGGGAGATTATCTACGGCAAAGGGTCGCCGTGGCTGGATATCGTCCTGCCCTGCGGCGGCAGTATTACCCTCGTCCTGCACCTGCTGCGCGGGGCCGATCCGCTGACGGCGGTGCTGGCGGCAGTGGCGCAGCGTCAGCGGGCCGGGTTACGCTATTCCCCGGACGGCACGCTGGCGCAGGTCGCGCCGCCTGCCGCAACTGACTGCCACGCACAGGGTTTCTGCATTCTCTATCGTCCTCAGCCGAGGATCGTTTTGTTCGGTCGCTCCGGCGCTGCTGACACCACCGCCAGAATTGCCGAAGCCGCAGGCTATGACGTGCATATTTGCGACGCCAGCAGGCTGAGCGCCACGACGGCGCTTATCGACCCGGATACCGCCGTGGTGCTGCTCTATCACGATCTTCATCAGGAGCTGCCGCTGCTCCAGGCGGCACTGAACGCCGCGCCGTTTTATATCGGGGCGCTCGGGAGTTATCGCACTCATCAGCAGCGCGTCGCCACCCTCACCCGCCTCGGCTACTCGTCGGCGGAGATTGCCCGCATCAACGCCCCGGTAGGGATTTTCCCGAAAGCGCGCGACGCCAGCACGCTGGCATTATCCGTGCTGGCGGACATCGCCGCCCGCCGTCAGGAGTCGGGTTAATGCCGGTAGTGATTATTCTTGCCGCCGGACGGGGCGAGCGCTTTCTGGCTTCCGGCGGAACAACGCATAAGCTGGACGCCCTGCTGAACGGCAAAACCGTGCTGCAACACGTTCTGGATGCCGTCAGCGCCAGCGGCCTGGGTGGGCATCTGGTCCGCCCCGACGGCGGCACGCCGGGCATGGGCGATTCCATTGCCGCAGGCGTCCGCGCCCTGCCGGATGCGGACGGCTGGCTAATCCTGCCCGGCGATTTACCCTTTATCCGCCCCGCCACCCTGCACGCCGTGGCACGCGCCCTGCTCAGCAGCAGCGTCGTGGTGCCCCGCTACCGCCAGCAATACGGCCATCCGGTGGCCTTTCGCCACGAGCACCGCGACGCCCTGTGCGCCCTTTCCGGTGACGTCGGTGCCGCCGCGATTGTCCGCACCGCCAGAGCCAGCGGCGGGGTGCGGGATCTAGCGCTTGACGATGGCGGGATCGTGCAGGACATCGACACGCTTTCCGACCTGCTGACTGCCCGCAGGCATACTTTCGATCATCAACCCTGAGGAACACCGCATGACCCAGGAAACCCCCTTTACCGATAGCGATCTCCACCTTCTTGACCGCTACTGGCGTGCCGCAAACTATCTGTCCGTAGGGCAAATCTACCTGATGGATAACCCGCTGCTGCGCGAGCCGCTGAAGCCTGAACACATCAAGCCGCGCCTGCTGGGACACTGGGGCACCACGCCGGGGTTAAATTTTATCTATGCCCACCTCAACCGGGCCATTCGCCAGCGTGACCTCGACATGATTTACATCTGCGGGCCGGGCCACGGCGGGCCGGGAATGGTGGCGAATACCTGGCTTGAAGGCAGTTACAGCGAGGTCTATCCGCAAATCTCAGCGGACGCCGACGGGATGAAAAAACTGTTCCGCCAGTTCTCCTTTCCCGGCGGTATTCCCAGCCACGCCGCGCCGGAAACGCCCGGCTCCATTAACGAAGGCGGTGAGCTGGGCTATTCGCTGTCGCATGCCTTCGGCGCGGTATTCGATAATCCTTCGTTAATCGCCGCCTGTGTGATCGGCGATGGCGAAGCGGAAACCGGTCCGCTGGCCTCCAGCTGGCACGGCATTAAATTCCTCAATCCCCAACGCGACGGGATGGTGCTGCCGATCCTCCATCTGAACGGTTATAAAATCGCCAACCCGACGATCCTCGGGCGTGAAAGCGATGACAATCTGCGCCAGTATTTCAGCGGGCTGGGCTATGAGCCGCTGCTGGTCAGCGGTCACGAGCCGGAAAAAATGCACCGCCAGATGGCGCAAACGCTGGCGAGGGCGCTGGACACCATCCGGCGCTATCAGCAGCAGGCGCGCAGCGGACAGCAGCCGGACGCCCTGCCGCGCTGGCCGATGATCATTCTGCGCAGCCCGAAAGGCTGGACCGGGCCGCAAACGGTAGACGGCAAAAAAG
Organism: Superficieibacter sp.; assembly: GCF_032071645.1. Classification (NCBI taxonomy): domain Bacteria; kingdom Pseudomonadati; phylum Pseudomonadota; class Gammaproteobacteria; order Enterobacterales; family Enterobacteriaceae; genus Superficieibacter; species Superficieibacter sp. Next base: position 364,606 of record NZ_DAMAPU010000003.1, on the reverse strand, counting down.
TGGAAGATTTCTGGCGCGCGCATCAGGTGCCGGTCTCGGCCTGCCGGGAAAACGACGATCACCGGCATATTCTTGAAACCTGGATGCGCAGCTACCAGCCCGACGATCTGTTTGATGACGCGGGGCGGCTGAAGCCGGAGCTGCGCGCGCTGGCCCCGGAGGGCGACAAACGCATGGGATCGTCGCCGTGGGCCAACGGCGGCAGGCTGCGCCAGGCGCTGGATCTGCCGGACATCCGCGAGTCCGCCGTAGCGGTCAGCGCCCCCGGCGAAACGCAGGCCGAATCCACCAAAGCGCTGGGCACCTGGCTGGCGGGCATTATTCAGCGCAACCCGGATAACTTCCGCCTGTTTGGACCGGATGAAACGGAATCCAACCGCCTCGGCAACGTGTTTAAGGTGACTAACCGCACCTGGCAGGAGCCGATTAAACCTTATGACGAACAACTGTCCCCCGACGGTCGGGTGATGGAAATTCTCAGCGAACACCAGTGCCAGGGCTGGCTGGAGGGCTATCTGCTGACCGGGCGACACGGGTTGTTTAACTGCTATGAAGCCTTTATTCATATTATTGATTCGATGTTTAACCAGCACGCGAAGTGGCTGAAGGTTTCCCGCACCCTGCCGTGGCGCGCCCCGGTGGCCTCGCTGAACTACCTGCTTTCCTCGCACGTCTGGCGACAGGATCACAATGGCTACAGCCATCAGGATCCGGGATTTATCGATCACGTCGCCAATAAAAAGGCCGATATCGTGCGCATCTACCTGCCGCCGGATGCCAATACCCTGCTGTGGGTGGCCGATCACTGCCTGCGCACCTGGGATCGCATCAACGTGATCGTCGCCGGAAAACAGCCCGCACCGCAGTGGCTGACGCCGGATGAAGCGGCAGCGCACTGCGCCGCCGGAATGGGGATCTGGCGCTGGGCGGGTAACGTGGCGGAAGGCGAATCGCCCGATGTGGTGATGGCCTGTGCCGGAGACGTGCCAACGATGGAAGCGCTGGCGGCGGTGGATCTGCTGCGTGAATATCTGCCCGATCTGCGGGTACAGGTGGTGAACGTGGTGGATCTGATGGCGCTCCAGCCGAAAGATCAACATCCGCACGGGCTAAGCGATGAGGCGTTCGACGCTCTTTTTACGCCCGACAAACCGGTGATTTTTGCCTTCCACGGCTACCCCAGCCTGATCCATCGTCTGACCTATCCGCGTAACAACCATCGGAATTTCCACGTGCGCGGATTTATGGAGGAAGGCACCACCACCACGCCGTTTGACATGACGGTGATGAATGAACTGGACCGCTTCCATCTGGCGCAAGAGGCCATTTTGCGGGTGCCTGAACTTCAGGGCAAAGCCGACGATATTCTGGAAACGTTGCAGCAGAAAATCGCCGCCCACCATCAGTATGTGCGGGAGTACGGCGAAGATCTGCCTGAAGTGCAGGGCTGGAAATGGCCTTCGCAGCAGAGCGAGGAGAACATTCCTGAATAGCCGCTAGTGGCTTAAAATTTGTTCCAGGAACTGCCGGGTGCGCGGATGCTCCGGCTGGCTGAAAAAACGTTCCGGCGGCGCGGATTCGACAATCCGCCCGTCGACCATCAGCACGACCTTATCCGCCACCGTGCGGGCAAAGCCCATCTCATGCGTCACCACAATCATCGTCATTCCGCCCTCCGCCAGATCCAGCATCACGTCGAGCACCTCCTTGATCATCTCCGGGTCCAGCGCCGACGTCGGTTCATCAAACAGCATGATTTCCGGCTGCATACACAGGGCGCGGGCAATCGCGACGCGCTGCTGCTGACCGCCGGAAAGCTGTAGCGGGAACTTATGCGCCTGATTACCGATATGCACCTTCTCCAGATAGTGCATCGCCAGTTCCGTCGCCTGCTTCTGGCTCATTTTGCGCACCAGCGTCGGGCCGAGGGTCAGGTTATCCAGCACGCTCAGATGCGGGAACAAATTAAACTGCTGGAACAACATGCCGATGTTCAGACGAATGCGGTTGATATTGCGCACGTTGTCGTTCATCTCAATGCCGTTGACCCAAATCTGCCCTTTCTGGTGCTCTTCGAGCCGGTTAATACAGCGGATCAGCGTCGATTTGCCGGAGCCGGACGGGCCGCAAATCACCACCCGCTCCCCTTTCGCCACGTTCAGCGACACCTCATCCAGCACCTGGAATTTTCCGTACCATTTGCTGACGGCGTTAATTTCGATAATCGGAGACTGAGACATCAGGCGTTCCCTTGTACGTTACGGCTGGCATCAATGCGTTTTTCTACCCAGATGGCGTAGCGGGAAAGCATGAAGCCGAACAAAATATAAATAGCGGAAATAAATACGTAGGTTTCGATGTAATACCGACGCCACTGCGGGTCCTGCATCACCGCGCTGGTGGCGGTCAGCACGTCAAACAGACCGATGATGATCACAAACGAGGTATTTTTCATGGCGGCGATAATATGGTTAGTCACCGCCGGGAGACAGATGCGCAGCGCCTGCGGCAGGATGATTTTGGTGGTGGTGTGCCAGTAGCCGAGATTCAGCACCGCCGCCGCTTCATACTGCCCGCGCGGCACCGACTGTAGCCCGCCCCGGATCACCTCCGCCTGATAGCAGGCGAAAAACAGCGCGATACCGACCACGATACGCAGCAGCTTGTTGACCTCCATATCGGTCGGCAAAAACAGCGGGAAGACGTTGACCGCCACAAACAGAATGGTGATCAGCGGCACGCCGCGCAGCCCTTCGATAAAAATCACCGACAGACCGCGTAAAAACGGCAGCGGCGAACGGCGTCCCAGCGCCAGCGCCACCGACGCGGGCATTCCGATGATCACGGTGCCGGAAAACAGCAGCAGCGTGAGCGGCAGGCCGCCCCAGTCGGCGGACGATACCGGCGGCAGGCCGAACACGCCGCCGCTCATCAGCACGGACATCGACACCAGCGCCGCGCCCCACAGCGGCCACAGCAGGCGCGAGTGCCAGCACACCGGGGACAGCGACAGCACCACCACCGCAAACCAGATCAGCAGGCACAGCGCGGGCCGCCACTGCTCCGCGTAAGGGTACAGGCCGAACAGGATCGGGCGATACTTTTCGCCGATCACCGCCCAGCAGGCGCCCGCCGCCGCGCGGCATTGTGTGGCATCGCCGACGAAGACAGCATCGGTGACACCCCAGCGCAGCAGCCTGGCCCCGACAAAGGCGATCAGCAGGATCAGCGCCACCGTCAGCAGTGATTGCGCCACGCTGCTGAATAAGTTCCGGCGCAGCCAGAGAAGGGCAGAATAAGGCATGGTCAATCCTTAGCGCTCGTGAATGGCGACGTAGCGGTTAAACAGGTTCATCAGCAGCGAAGTGGTTCCGCTGATCAGCAGGTACACCACCATCATGATGGCGATCGCCTCCAGCGCCTGCCCGGTCTGGTTCATCAGGGTATTGCTGATATTTGCCAGTTCCGGGTAGCCCACCACCACGGCAATAGAGCTGTTTTTGGCGAGGCTGACATACTGGCTGGCAAGCGACGGCACCATCACGCGCATCGCCTGCGGGATCACCACATGGCGCACCACGTGCCAGGGAGAGAGTGACAGCGAGCGCGCGGCCTCAAGCTGACCTTTCGGCACCGACTGGATCCCGGCGCGGACGATTTCGGCGATAAACGCGGAAGAGTAAAGCGCAATCCCCAGCAGCAGGGCGGTGAATTCCGGGCTGACGGTAAAACCGCCACGGAAGTTAAACCCGCGCAGCGTCGGGCGATTCAGTTCATGCGGCGCGCCGCAGATCAGCCACACCAGCAGCGGCAGGCCGATAATCAGCGCCAGCCGCAGGCGGGCAACCGGCCAGATCCGCCCGCGCTGTTCGCGTTGGTGCCGGGCGAGCGCCGACAGCGCGATGCTTAGCACCAGCGCCACCAGCAGCGCCGCGCCGGTCCACAGCCAGCCATCGTGGGCCTGTAACACAGTCAGCGTCAGGCCGCGATTCGTTAAAAAGCCGATGTCCGCCAGCTCAATGGCCGCGCGCGGCGACGGCAGATTGCGGATCACCACTGACCAGAAAATCACCTGCAAAATCACCGGCACGTTGCGCAGCAGTTCGACATACACTTCCGCCAGCTTCACCAGCAGCCAGTTTTTCGACACCCGACCGAGGCCGACCAGAACCCCCAGCACCGTCGCCAGCACAATGCCGCACACCGTGACGTACAGGGTATTGAGCAGCCCGACCAGAATGGCGCGGGCGTAGCTGTCACGCGGGGTATAGTCGATCAGCGTCTCGCCAATGGCGAACTGCGCGCTTTGTGCAAGAAAAGCAAAGCCGGTCGTAATGCGCTGATTGCGCATATTGTCCACCACGTTGCTGTACAGCCACCAGGCAAAAAGCGCGAGCAGCAGCGCCAGCAAAATCTGGTAGCACCAGGCGCGGGTAGTTTTGCTCCCCAACAGCGCAGGCGCGTTGCCTGCGGCGGGCAACGGCATGGCGGCGGAGCGTTCGGTTTGTTTCATCATATCTGCTTATGCAACGGCCAGAGTCTAAAAAGTCCCTCGCGCGGAGGGACACGTCGGTTAACGAATGGGCAAGCCGTACAGCAGACCGCCGTCGGTCCACAAATTATTCAGATCGCGATCCAGCGGCTCGGCGCTTTTTGGCCCGAAGTGACGGTTATAAATGTCACCATAGTTGCCCACCTGCTTCACCAGGTTGAAGACCCATTTATTATCCAGCCCCAGCTTGTTGCCAAAGTCGCCGGTTACCCCCAGCAGCCCCTGCACGTCCGGGTCGGCAGATTTTAACTGTTCTTCAACGTTGGCCTGGTTCACCTTCAGCTCTTCGGCGTTGAAAGTGGCGTACACCACCCATTTCACGATATCAAACCACTGGTCATCGCCTTTCCGCACCGCCATGGCCAGCGGCTCTTTCGAGTAAATCCCCGGCAGGATCTGATGCTCGTCCGGGTTTTCAGCATCGAAGTTTTTCACTCCCGGCAGCGCCACTTTGTCGCGGGCGATGGCGTCGCAGCGTCCGGCGAGATAGGCCGCGACATACTCTTTGTTATTCTCAATCACTACCGGGGTGTAATGCAGATGGCGGGAAGCGAAAATCTGCGCCACGTTCTGCTCGGTGCTGCTGCCCGGCGTGATGCACACCGTGGCCCCGTCCAGATCTTCAATTTTTTTCACGCCGCTGTTAGCGCGCACCATAAAGCCGGTGCCGGTATAAAAGTTTGGCGGCGCGAAGTTCAGTCCCAGCGAGACATCGCGGGTCAGCGAGGCGGTGATATTGCGCGACAGTACGTCCACTTCACCGGACTGGATCGCCGGGAAGCGCTGGGCGGTGGACAGCGGCGTAAAGCGGACTTTTTTCGCATCGCCTAATACCGCCGCCGCCAGCGCCCGGCAAAAATCAACGTCCAGCCCTTCCCAGTTGCCTTTGCTGTCAATGGAAGCAAACCCGTGGCGGGCAGGATGGACGCCGCAGACCAGTTCGCCACGCGCTTTAATTTTCTTCAGCGTATCGCCGCTTGCCGCCGGAGCGTTATCGGCGAGTGCCGGAAGCGCCAGGCCCGCCAGCGTCAGCAGCAGGGCCGACGCATAAAATGAGGTTCTTTTCAGCATCATCGTTCCTTTATAAAAAACTAATATGTTGTAATTGTTTAACTTTGTGTTGCCCGTGCCTGCTTATGCTCGGCGTATTCGCGCCCGTCTGGCAACCAACGGATCTGTCAGAGCAAATGCGAAAATGTGCTAACGCAGCCAGCCCTGAATGCCCTGCCACAGCAGTTGCCCGCTCAGTAGCAGCATGGTCAGGCGGAACGCCACGCGAAAAATCCGCTCCGGCAGATTGTCGAGCATCCGCGTTCCCAGCCAGGTCCCCAGCGCGCCGCTGGCGATCATCGCCACTAGTACCGGCAGCCACGCGGCCCAGGCAAATCCCATCAGCCCAAAGGCGAGGATCTTCAGCCCGTGCTGTAACACCATGCAGGTGGCGTGCGTGGCAATCAGCGGCTGCTTCTTCAGCCCCTGAGAACTGATAAGCCCGGCGACCATCGGCCCGGTGGCTCCGACGATCATCGTGCCGATACTGCTTAGCCCGCCGCCAATGACAAACAGCGCCCGGTTCAGCGGTTTCGCCTCGGCGCGTCGGCGCAACACCGACCAGAGAATAAACAGTCCCAGCGCGATGCGCGCCACGCTATCCGGGATCGCTGCGGCAACCGGTGCACCCAGCGCAATGCCCACCGCGCTGCCGAGCAAAAACCACAGCACCAGCGGCCAGACGACGTGCATCCGCTGGATCAGCGTGCGGCTGAGGTTGGAGCCAAGCTGCACCATGCCGTGTACCGGCATCAGGCTGCTGACCGGCATACCGGCGGCCATCACCGCCAGCAGCGCAGTCCCCCCGCCCAGCCCCATCGCCGCCGTCAGTGCTGAGGTCAGAAAACTGCAAAACACCATCACGCCAGCAAACAGCGGGGTAATTTCTGCGGGGATCAGCGAGAAGGTCATTGCAGGTAATCATCCGCCAGCAGGCGTTGATACAGCGCCTGCGCCTCGTCGCGCGACAGCGCCCGGCTGGCGCAGTCGACGAATTTTTCCGCCAGCAGCCCTTCCGGCAGCGAGTTATCCACGCTGGAGCCGCGCGCCCCCGCGACAAACTGGTGAAACTGGCGACCATCGGTGGCGGTCAGCGTGACGTAAGCGCTGTGCGTCGTCGCCTCGTCGTGACAGCTGAGGGTAACGTTGTGCATCAGCCGCTGCGTCGCCGGGTCGGCAAACCGCGCGGTATCAATAAAATCATCCAGCGTCAGCGTTCCGCCAACAAACGCCCGCGCCACGCAATAATGCAGGCTGAATTTGCCCGCCAGCGGGTTTTCCGGCTGCGGAATATTGATGTGCGGGAAGCGGATCGGATGCACCTGTACGTCAATGTGTTCCACCTCCTGCGGGCGTAATCCGGTCTGCTCGCGCAGCGCCAGCACCCCGTCCAGCGGCGATAAGATCGCGTAGCAGCAGGAGAAATATTTGAAGTTGTTAGGCTTCGCAGTATCAAGAATATGCGGCGTTGCCGTCCAGGGTTCGGTCAGCGGCGTCGAATCGGCATTGTCGCTGCCGTTGAAAACGTTGAAATAGCCGTGGTGATGCTCAAACGCCGTTTGCCCGGCGCTGAAGCCTTCCTGCGCCAGCCTGACCGCCAGCACGGCGCTGCGCGCCGCCTGCCCGACGACCAGCGCTTTGGTCTGACTGCCAAAGTTGGATTTGATCCCCGACGCCAGCGATGCGCAAATGGACAACGCCGTCGCCGTCTGTGCCTCATTCAGATCCAGCAGCACCGCGCAGGCCGCAACACCGGCAAAAATGCCGACGCTGGTGGTCGGGTGCCAGCCGTGACGGTACTGGAACGGACTCACCGCTTTGCCCATCCGCACGGCGGTTTCATAGCCCGCCAGATAGGCGCGCAGCACCGCTTCGCCGTTAAGCTCATGCTCGTCCGCCAGCGCCAGCAGCGCAGGCAGGACAGCGACGGAAATATGTCCGTGCAGCCAGGAGTTGGAATCATCAAAATCCAGCAGATGCGCGGAGGTGCCGTTGAGCAGCGCCGCATCCAGCGCGTTCAGCCGCAAACCGGTGCCGAAGACCCGGCTTTTTCCCGCTGCCGCTCCGGGCGTGATGACCCGCCGCAGTTTAGTCGCACCGTCCTGCACGCCGCCTGCCAGGGTGACGCCGAGAGTATCAATAATGGCGGTACGCGCCTGTTCCTGCGCCGCCGCGGAAAAACGCTGGCGGGAAAATGCCAGCAGGCTGGCGGCGAATTGTCGGGCAATAGTCATGAACCACTTTCCTTGAAAAAATCAGTATTCTCCCGCCAGCAGCGCAGCAATCTGCGCCAGCGAGCCGGGACGTTCAAAATGTGCCGCCGCCTGATACAGCGCCTCGCTGCGCTGATTGCCGAGCAGCGGGATCGTCAGAGCGTCGAATTTGGCGCGCAGTTCGTCATCGGTCAGCGGATTCTGCGCGTGGCCGCGATAAACGTCGGTGCTGGCATGAATCGTTTCGCCATCCTCCAGCCAGACGTCGATAAACGCCGAGCTGGCGGACTGACCGTCCACCGCCTCCACCTGCATCAGCGGCAGCAGCGCACGCGCACGCGGATCGGCGACGGTCTGCGGCGTAAAATCGGTGTCGGTCAGGTTGTAGCCGCACAGGGCCAGCGCGATGCAGTGCGGAATGCTGAATTTACTTTCCAGCGGCGTTTGCGGATTCAGAATACCGGCGTTCACCATCCCCATCGGATGCACTTTCGCCGCAATGCGGGTAATGGCGCGGCCGTGAAGCTGCGGATAGATCTGCCGGGCCGTTTCAATCGAGGCGTGCGTGCCCCGGCAACTGGCGTAAAGTTTGTAGCCGTTGGTCAGCAGTTCCCAGCTTTCGCCGAAATCGAGCGGCGGGATCTCCGCGCTGCCGTCCTGGATAAAGTTTTTCACCCAGCCATCGGCTTCGTAAAAATGCTGTGCGCCGACGAAACCTTCCGCCGCCAGCTGTGCGGCGAGGATACCGTCCATCGCGGCTTTACCGGCATGAAAAGGTTTGCCGTGCGTACCGGACGATTTTTGCAGCCCGCCCATCATGGTGGCCGCCGCGCCGAGGGCGTTGCGGATCTGCTCTTCGTTAAGCCCCAGCACCGAGGCCGCGACCGCTGTCGCCCCGGCGCGTCCGACAATCGCGGTGGGATGAAATCCCCGGCGCTGCAAATTGCGCCCGACGCCCGGCACCCAGCCACCGCCGAGCTTCGCCATCACCTCAAAGCCCGCGATAAACGCGCGTAATACCCGCTCCTCACTCACCGGATGCGCCTGCGCCATCGCCAGCGCGGTGGACCAGCAGGGTCCGCCCGGATGTCCGGCTCCCGCCGGGTGGGTATCATCGTAATCCGCCGCGTGCGCCATCGTCGCATTGACCAGCGCCGCCAGCGCGGGTGTGGTGGTACTGCCGAAAAAAATTCGCGCTGCGCCCTGGGCATTCCAGCTTTTCGCCACCTGGCGCACCGCGCGCACTGCATCATCATTTACCGCGCCCAGCGCCACGCCTAAATAGTCAATCAGCGCGCGTTTCGCTTCGTGCAATACCGACGCCGGGATCGCCTGCTCGTGTGCGTGATGGATAAAATGGCTAAGTTGCGCGCCTCTGGTCGGGGTCAGTTGTGCCGTGTCTGTTATGGTCATTAGTGTTTCCCTGGTGCTGACAAACAAAATAATGCTTATAAAACAATACGATGATTTATTGAATTCATTTGTATACAATGAAACATATCGTCAACATACCAGCGTCAGGATAAAGCTCAAAAGACGATTTTTAGATATACTAAGAACAAAATGAGCGATAAATCCGCATTTACTGTGGCAATATGACGCTACTCTCAGTGGCCTGTAATCGGCTCATCGCGGCCGCGTAAAATGGATAAATACCCCGAAAAATTATGAACTTAAAAGCTGCCCATCATGATGTGACAATGTCACCTTTTGAGATACTGATCGCTGCCATTGAGCGGGGCGATCTCCTGCCAGGAGAACGTCTTCAGGAAACCCGGCTGGCGGAACAGTTTGGTCTGAGCCGCACGCCGATCCGCGAAGCCCTGCACCGTCTCGAAACGCTCGGTCTTGCCGAGCCGGGTCCGCAGCGCGGTCTGATTGTTGCCAGCATCAGCTACGAGCGGCTACGCCAGCTGTTTGCCGTGCGCGAAGGGCTGGAAAAGATGGCCATTCAACTGGCGGTATCGGCGGCCTCCGACGAGGAAATTGCCCTGCTGCAAAGAATGGTGGATAGCGAAAAAACGCTCACCGACAGCAAAGCGCTGCACGATCATAACCGGCTGTTTCATCGTCAGATCTACCGCTCGACCCATAACCCGTATCTGAATGAAATGCTTGATAACTTGCGCATCCACCTCTCCCTGCTGCGCGGCACCACTTACGCCCTGACCGACCGCGCGGAAGAGGCCAAATGCGAGCACCAGGCGATTGTCGCCGCCCTCGCCCTGCGCGACGCGGAGGCCGCCAGCGCAGCGGCCTGCCAGCATATTCGTAATGGTTACCGTGCGCGACTGGCGATTATTAGTCAGTCAGAGGGGTGAGCCTGGCGGGAGCGTGTGGTGCGCGTTTGCCCCCTCACTTTCGCCGGGCATCTCTTTCGCCTTCCCAATACTCACCGAGCGGCGGCGTTAGTCCATTGAGCGGGTCGCGCTCCGGGAAAGGCAGCGCGGCAATGCGTGCCAGTCGCTGCGGGCTGGCGGCGTCTCTGCACAAATCGTAATCCAGTTGCCCTTCTGGATACGCGCCGACGACCAGAAAATCCTCCGAGGCGGTCAGCCGTCGATGGCCGGTGCCAGCGGGGAGCAAAAGCGCGTCGCCCGTTTTCACCTCAAACTCTTTCCCGCCTGGCCCGCCGAGCAGCAGACGCGCCGATCCCGCCGCTATGCCCAGCACTTCGTGGGCGTTGGAGTGGTAGTGATGATAGTCAAAAATGCCGTCGCGCCACTGCGGCGGCCAGCCGTTGTCGGCGAAGCGCTGTTCAAAGCGGCTGGCAATGTCGCCGTCAGTAAAAAACTGTTTGTAAATCAATACCGGCAACCGGGGATGATTAGGCACCCAGTCATGGGCGGCGAAATGCTGGGTCAGGGGTAAAACGGGCTGGCGTGCGGACATCGGTCTTCTCCGTTGACGATCGACATCCGTTAACTTTAGCAGTTATTGCCGAAACGCTCCGGCGGGCAGGCGACGGACTATTTCTGCTGCTGGCGGAAACGCGCCACTTTCGCCCGGTTGCCGCACAGCGCCATGCTGCACCAGCGTCGGCGATGCGATTTGGTGCGATCGTAAAACCACAGCGTGCATTCCGGGTGCTCGCACTTTCTTACCAGCGCAAAGTCTTCCTGCGCCAGCAGCGACGCTGCCAGTTCAGCGACCGGTGCCAGCAGCCGGGTCGGTGCCGGGCTGGCGAAGATCCGCGTGACGTGCAGTTTTCCGCCTTCATCGCGGATAAGCTGCGGATAGCTGACGGCGGACGCCAGAAAACGGTTGAGTTTTTCCGCGTCCACCGGCTGGCCCGCTTTTTTCTGCGCGACCAGCGCCCGGATGATTTCGCGCAGCTGTCGCGCCTCATTCAGCAGTTCGCCGGGTGCAGCCCTCGTCGCGTCGGCATCGGTCATCAGCCCGGTATGGCGCAGCCAGGCCAGAACGTCGTCATCCGACTGCCAGTAATCACGCGGCTGGCCGTTTTCCTGCGCCACCGTGTTAAGAAAATCCAGCGCGCCGTGATCGCCGAGAAACAGCGCGGCAGACGCAGTCTGCGATTCAGAAGTCATGGGATATCTCCGCAATAAGCATTTGCCGCAGTGTACACTCTCCCCGTCATCTTGTAACCCTTAAAAAACATTTGACAGGTTACAACTTTGCCGCATACTGAAAGCCAGTAACCCCGAAAAGAAATTTTAACAGTTACAACCCGGAGCCGTGCTATGACTATGAATACTCACTACCCTGTCCATTACCGTTTTGCTGAGGCCGACGGCGTGCGCGTGTTTTATCGTGAGGCCGGAGAGCCTGCCCATCCCACCCTGCTGTTGCTGCATGGATTCGGCGCGTCCTCGCATCAGTTCCGCGAATTAATCCCGCTGCTGGCGGATAAATTTCATCTCGTCGCCCCGGATTTACCGGGCTTTGGTTTTACCGAAGTGCCGTCAGCGCGTGATTATCACTATACCTTCGATGCGCTGGGCCAGACCCTGACCGCCTTTGTGGATGCGCTGGCGCTGGAGCAGTACGCTCTGTACGTGTTCGATTATGGCGCACCCGCCGGGCTGCGGCTGGCGCTGAATCACCCGGAGCGGGTGACGGGGATCGTGTCACAGAACGGCAATGCGTATCTGGAAGGACTGGGCGAGGCGTGGGACCCGGTGCGCGCCTACTGGCAGGAGCCGTCGGCGGCAAATCGTCAGACGGTGAGCGATGCGGTGATGAATCTCGACGGCATCCGCTGGCAATACGTTCACGGCGTGCAGGAGCCGGAGCTTATCGCGCCGGAAACCTGGTTCCTCGCCACAAAAATGATTGAGCAAACGGGAAACAAGGACATCCAGCTCGATCTGTTTCTTGATTACGCCAATAACCTGACGCGCTACCCCGATTTCCAGGCCTTTTTCCGCCAGGCGCAGTTGCCGACGCTGGTGATCTGGGGCGAGCACGATCCGTTTTTTATTCCGCCTGGCGCGCACGCCTGGCAGCGTGACAACCCCCGCGCGGTGGTTGAGCTGCTCGACAGCGGGCACTTCGCGCTGGAAACCCACGTCGCGCATATCGCCAGACGTATCCGCGAGGTGCTCGGCAGCGAGCAGCAGGACTAATTAACCGACGGCGCGACGTTAACCCGTCGCGCTATCAGCAGCGCGGCGAGCAGCATCAGCACACCCGCGGCAATAAATACGCCGTGGATGCCGCTGAGCGAGAACATCGCCCCGCCGCCTGCCGCGCCCATGGCAATTGCCGACTGGACGGAAGCGACCACCATTCCCCCGGCACTTTCGGCCTGATCGGGCACCGACCGTGCCACCCAGTTTGACCAGGCGACCGGAATGCCGCCGAAGGCCAGTCCCCACAGCGCCACCAGCAGCGTTTGCCCGGTGAGCGTGACGGGTAACAGCACCAGCGCCAGCGCCGCCGCGCCCACCAGCGCGGGCATCAGTACCAGCGTGCCGCGCGGAAGACGCTCAAGCAGCCAGCCCGCCAGCAGCGTTCCGGCAAAATTAGCGATCCCAAAGCCCAGCAGCATCAGCGCCAGCCCCTGCGCGCTGACGCCGCTGGTGCTTTCCAGAAAAGGCCGGACATAGGTAAATAATGCAAAGTGTCCGGTATGTACCAGCACGCAGCCCAGCATCCCCATTGCAATTCCCGGTCGCAGCAGCACTTCCAGCACGGTACGCAGGCGGGACGGTTTATGCGGCGGCAGCGCCGGGAGGGTCATAAACTGGAACACCAGCGTCACCGCCCCGACCGCCGCCGCGGCGATAAACGCGCTGCGCCAGCCAAACAGCCCGCCCATGTAACTGCCGAGCGGCACCGCAACCACCGTCCCGACCGCCACGCCGCTAAAGATAATCGACAGCGCCCGTGGCAGCAGCGCGGAAGGCACCAGCCGCATCGCTACCGCCGCCGCCATGCTCCAGAAACCGCCGAGCGCAATCCCCAGCAGAATGCGCATCAGCAGCAGCACCAGCAGGCTTGAGGAGAAGGCCACCAGCAGGTTGGAAGCGATCATTAACGTCGAGAACATCAGCAGTACCGTTCGGCGATCGATGCTGCGCGTCAGTCCCGGCACCAGCAGCCCGGCAAACAGTGCCACGCCCGCCGTGACGGTGACGGCCTGCCCCGCCAGCGCTTCAGAAACGCCTAACCCCTGCGCCATTGGCGTCAGCAGGCTGGCGGGAAGATACTCCGCCGTTAATAAACCAAAGACGCCCATGGCGAGGGAAAATACCGCCATCCATGCAGGCGTGGCGTTCTCTGCCGGATGCGCAGCGCTGTCGCAAACTGTTTGACTCATCGTAAAACTTCCTGAAAAGAGTATCGGAAAGGGGATTCTGGACGCTATCGCCAGGAGGGTCTATGATAGTGCCTCCCTGTTTTTTGACCGAAACGCCTGAAATGAGCCAACAACCGCCTTTTGCCCTTTCTTCAGAACTGATCAGCGAGCTGCTTACCGGGATGCGTCTGCGCGGCGTGGACTACCGGCGGGTGCAAACCGGGCCGGAGTTTGGCCTTGATTTTACCGCCCGTCCCGGCGGCGCTTACTTCCATTTTCTCGCCGTCGGCACCGCGCTTCTGCGCACCGGAGACGGGCAACTGCATCACCTGTGCGCCGGAAACGCGGTGTTTCTGCCACGCGGCGGGCGGCACCAGATCCTCTCCGCTGCGGAAATGCCGGTGCAGTGCATTAACAGCTTTGACGCCGCGCCGCTCGCCGAGACGGTGTGCGCGGTAAAAGCCTGCTGTGGGAGCGAAACCCGCCCCGGCGCGGTGTTCTTTTATGGCTGTATGGAGTTCGATCTCGGCGGAATGCAGGGGCTTGGCCCTCTGATGCCGAATCTGATGCTGGTGGATACCACCAGCGGGCGCTATCCCGGACTGGTGCCGATCCTTGAGTCGATGCAGGGGGAAATCTGTTCCACCCGCGTCGGCTATGCCGGAATTCTGGCCCGCCTCGCCGATGTGGTGGCAGCGATGATCGTTCGCGGCTGGGTGGAGTGTGGTTGCGATAACGCTTCCGGGCTGGTCGCCGCGCTACGCGATCCCCGACTGGCGCGGGCGATCCTCGCGCTACACCGCCAGCCAGGGCGCGACTGGACGGTCAGCGAGCTGGCGGCGGAGTGCCATATTTCCCGCTCAGTGTTCGCCGAACGCTTTCAGGCCACCATCGGCGTGCCGCCCCAGCGCTACGCCACCGAGCTGCGAATGCATCTGGCAAGCCAGTGGCTGACGGAACACCGGCTGCCGATTGAAACGGTGGCGCAGCGGCTGGGCTACACCTCTCAGGCCGCCTTCAGCCGCGCGTTTAAGCGCGTCACCGGACAGCCGCCGGGAGCCAGCCGCCAGAAGGTTCAGAAGCCCACCGCCTGACCGTCGCGGCGGCTGTCGCTGGCGGCGACGTAACCGTGGCTGCTGTCGGCGGAAAGTTTCCAGATAAACTGGCCGGACCCAAAATCCATATACGGATCGTTGACCGATTTAAACTGATGCCCGCGCGCGCGAAGCTGCTCTGTTACCCCGGCATCGAAGCGCGTTTCCAGATCGAGGGTGAAATCGCGGTTGACCTTCCAGCGCGGCGCATCGCAGGCGGCCTGCGGCTGCTGCTGATAGTCCAGCATCCGCACCAGCGTTTGCACATGTCCCTGCGGCTGCATGTCCCCGCCCATCACGCCAAAGCTCATTTGCGGCAGTCCGTCTTTGGTCAGGAAGCCGGGAATAATGGTGTGGAACGGACGTTTCCCCGGCGCGACGACGTTGGCCGAACGCGGATCGCTGGAGAACCCGGCGCCCCGGTTTTGCAGGCTGATACCGTATTCCGGCACCACTACCCCGGAACCAAATCCCATATAGTTCGACTGAATAAACGAAACCATCATTCCGCTTTCGTCGGCGGTGGTCAGATAAACGGTGCCGCCGCTGGCAGGCATTCCCGGCTGCGGCAGGCTGGCGCGGCGGGGATCGATCAGTTTCGCGCGCTCCGCCAGGTAACCGTCATCCAGCATTTGCTCTGGGGTGATGTCCATCGAACGTGGATCGGCCACATACTGGTAGAGGTCGGCAAAGGCCAGCTTCATGGCTTCAATTTGCAGGTGCTGTGACGTGACGCTGTCACACGGGTGGCTGGCAAGGTCGAAATGCTCCAGAATCCCCAGCGCAATGAGCGCGGCGATCCCCTGTCCGTTGGGCGGCAGTTCGTGAACATCATAACCACGATAGCGTCGCGAAATCGGCGTGACCCATTCCGGCTGGTAGCGGGCAAAATCTGCCGCGCTGAGCGGGACGTCGCTTTTGGCGGCGAAGCCCGCGATGGCTTCGGCAATTTCGCCTTCATAAAAAGCGCGTGCGCCCTGGTCTGCCAGAATGCGCAGGGTGCGGGCGGCGTCGGACAAAATAAATTTTTCGCCGACGGCGGGTGCGCGCCCCTCAGGCATAAAAGTGCGGGCAAAGCCGGGCTGTTCGCGCAGCAATGGCACCGCCGCCTGCCATTTTCGCGCCACCATCGGGGCAAGGGTGACGCCGCGCTCGGCGATGTCGATGGCGCTTTCCAGCAGGCGGGAGAACGGCAGTTTACCGAAACGGGCGTGCAGCGCCCCCCAGGCGGCCACCGCGCCGGGAATGGTGACGCTGTCCCAGCCGCGCTCCGGGCGACGGGCGTGCCCGCGCGCATCAAGCCCGTAACGGCGCGCAAACCACGCCGGCTGCCAGTGGGAAGGCGCGGTGCCGGAAGCGTTCAGGCCGTGCAGTTGCTGTCCGTCCCAGATCATTGCAAAGGCATCGCTGCCGAGGCCGTTGGAGACCGGCTCAACGATCGTCAGCGTCGCCGCCGCCGCTATCGCCGCGTCCACCGCGTTACCGCCGCTGATAAGAATCTGATTGCCCGCCTGTGCCGCCAGCGGGTGCGAGGTCGCCACCACGTTACGGGCAAACAGCGGCGTGCGGGTGGTCGGATAAGGGTTGTCCCAGTTAAAAATCATGCCGCGTCTCCTGAGCCGGATAATTGTGCAAGGTAGCGCTCAGCGCGAGCGCGCAGATCATGGCGATCCACTTTATTGGTGCCCGCCAGCGGAAAGCGGTCGATAAGCCAGATATGGCGCGGATGCAAATACGCCGGGCCGTGTTGCAGCGTCCAGGCTTTGATCTCCTCCGGTTGCGGATCGCTGCCTTCGCGCGGGATCACCCACGCTACCGGTTTGCTGCCTTTGATTTCATCGCTGACCGCAATCACGCAGGCCTGTTGCACGTCCGGGTGCTGTTCCAGCAGCTTTTCCACTTCACCAGGATAGATATTTTCCCCGCCGCAGACAAACATATCGTCCTGGCGTCCAATAAACGTGTAAAAGCCGTTTTCATCACGCTGGAAAACATCGCCGCTGATGTAATAGCCGTCGTCGGTAAACGGCGCGGCAACGTCCGGGCGCTGGTGATAACCCTGCATCAACGCCGGGCTTTTAATTTCCAGCACGCCGTGGTGGCTCAGTTCACCGCGTTCATCGCGCAGGCGCAGCGATACCGCCGGATGCGCATAGCCGTTTGAGGAGAGCGGCGCGTCCAGCCCGCCGGGATGCGGGCCGAATACGATCGGACCGCCCTCGGTGGTGCCATAGGCGTTGATGATCCGCGCCCGGGGCCAGATCTGGCGGATTTGATTAAACAGCCCTTCGTTGACCGGGGCCGATCCCATCCGCACCACCCGCACCGAGGAGAGATCGCTCTGTTCGAGCAGGGTTTTCTCTTTCATCATCATGGCGATCATCGGCGGAACGGCGGTCAGCCAGCTACAGCGGTAGCGGGCGATGGCGGCAATGTAGTCGCGCACCTGAAACTGCGGCAGCAGAATAGTGGTGACGGCGCTGGCTAAGGTCAGCAGCGCCAGCGCCAGAGCGTTCATATGGTAAAACGGCGCGGCAATCAGTACCCGCTGCCCGGTCAGTTCCGCCGTGGCCAGCCGGGTTTCGACCACCCAGCGGTGGCTGGCGTGGGTCAGGCGCACGCCTTTCGGCATCCCGGTGGAGCCGGAGGTGTAAAGCAGCATCGCCAGATCCTGCGGCTGTGGGGCAAAGGCGCAAAAGCCGCTGACCGGTTTCACCCCGGCAAGCGTGGCAAAGTCCCAGCGCGAATGAGCGGGATCCAGCGGCGCGAGGTGTTCACTCTCGCCGACGATCAGCCTGGCGTCGCAGTCGGCGAGTATTTTTTCCAGCGTCGCGGTGGGGAATTTAATGCTGATCGGCACCGCCACCAGCCCGGCGCGGAGGATCGCCAGAAAAGCGATCATATAAGCAATGGAGTTGCGACCCAGCAGCGCAATCCGCTCGCCGGGCGCGTAGCCGCGCGCCTGTAACGCTGCCGCCACCGCGTCGGCACGGGCGTCCAGTTCAGCGAAGGTGATACGCTGCTCGCCGTGCGCCAGCGGCGTAATAAACGCGGGCTGCTGTGAGTCTCGCGCCGCTGGCGGCAGCGCGCCTAAATTCGTAAGGGTCATAGCCTGAACTCAAGTAAGGTGTGAATATCCGGGAGCGCAATCACCAGCCGTCCCGCCTCCTGATGCCACGCCAGTCCGGCCTCCTGCGCCGCCTGACGCAATAGCGCCGCGTCGCCGCCGCGAAAAGTGATGGCGGCGAACTGGCTGCGGCGGGTGCGGTCCCTGCACGCCGGGAAATCCTGCCAGCGATCGTCGCCCGCCAGCCGCAGCGTAAACGCCGGAGCCAGCGGACCGAGCCGCTGCCACGCCTGGCGTTCCGCCGGCAGATCGTCGGTCACGACGGTCAGGCTTTCGATCCCCTTGACGCCGTTGGCATGTTGCAGCCAGGGCGCGCGCCACAGCCATTCCGGGGTGTGATGCTGGCAAAAATAGACTCTTCCCGCCACAAAGCTGCCGGGGGAAAGGCGCACAGTGCTGAAGCGCGCCTCCCCGCGTTCGCCGTCGGCCTCTACCGCGCGGGAGAAGTGCTGGACCGGCTGCACGGCAAAGCCCTGCCCGGCAAGCTGATGCGCGGTCTGCTGCGCGTCGTCGCTGCGAAACACCAGCCCGTCAATGCCGCGCGGGCTGTCCAGCAGTTCCTGACGCACCACCGCGCTGTCGCGCGGCTGGCCGATCAGCTCCAGATAGTGGTCGTCAAACATCACCAGTTGATTCGCCGATCCCAGCGTATGACGGCTTTCCGGGGTCAGCGTGAAGCCGAGCGCGCTGAAAATGTCCCGCGTGGCCGCCAGCGCAAAGTGGTTATTGATGACCAGATGATCCAGAACCCATGACATCGTTTTCCCCTCAGGCTGCGGGCATGGCGTACAGGCCGCGCCCGCTTGCCACCAGCCGATCCTCACTGTCCCAGACCCAGGCTTCAGCGCTGGAGACCTGTTTGCCGACCTTAATCACCTTGCCTTCAACGCGCAGATCGCCGCGCGCCGGACGGTGGTAATCAACGCGGATATCCAGCGTCGGCACGCCCCGGCCGGTCCAGGCGACCAGCGCCCAGTCGGCGGTGAGATCCACCAGCGCGGCCAGAATGCCACCGTGAATGTAGCCGCCCGCCGGGTTGACGACCCACTCGTCGCGAAAACGGGCGCGCAGGGTGATTTCCCCTTCGCTCACCGCGACCACTTCCAGCCCCAGCCACTGGTGGTACGGGCCGTTGAGTAATTTTTCCTGCACCGCAGCGGCGCTTAATGTCGTTTCGCTCATTACCGTCTCCTTAAGGGGTCACAATCACTTTGCCGAGCACTTCACGGTCGCGGATCAGGCGCAGCCCTTCCGCCGCCTGCTCCAGTGGAACTTCGCGGTCGATCAGCGGCACGATGTCGCCGTCCGCCACCAGCGTCAGCAGGGCTTCGAGATCGTCCTGATAGAAGCTGTTGGAGCCTTTGATGTTCAGCTCAAAGCTCCAGATGTAGCGCAGATCTTCCGCCGGGTCATAGCCCGCCGTCGCGCCGCAGACCAGCAGGGTGCCGCCGCGCTTCAGGCATTTGAGCGAGGGACGCCAGGTGTCGCCGCCGGTGAAGTTGATCACCACGTCCACTCCGCCCTCATAGGTCCGGCGCTGCGGTTTGCCATACTGGTTAATGGCCCAGCGGGAAAAATCCTCTTCGCGGTAGTTCACCACGCGATCCGCGCCCAGCGCGCTCAGTGCCGCCGCCTTTTCTGCGCTGCCCGCGCAGGCGATGACTTCCGCACCGAGTTTTTTCGCCAGCACCACGCAGGCGGTGCCGACGCCACCGCTCGCGCCGAGGATCAGCACCCGGTCGCCCGGCTTAATGGTGTTATGGGTGACCAGCATCCGGTGGGCGGTGCCGTAAGCCACCGGGAGCGCGGCGGCCTGGGCATAGCTCACCGCGTCAGGCAGGGCGATAAGCTGCGCGGCATCCACCAGCGCATATTCCGCCATCCCGCCGTCGGTCATCTCGCCCATCAGGCCGACGCCCGGTTTCAGCGGGTTGATCAGCACCCGGTTGCCGGGCTGCCAGCCTTTAACATCGTCAGCGATCTCCTCAATAACCCCGGCCAGATCGAGGCCCGGCACCACCGGCAGCGGCACTTTGATGCCCGGCATCCCGTTGACGGTGAATACGTCGTGATAGTTAAACGAGGACGCCTTGACGCGAATAATGGCGTGCCCCGGCTTTAACGTCGGACGCGGCTTGTCGGTCACGACGGACAAATTGTCCAGGCTACCATGCTGGGTAAGGACCAGCGCTTTCATTGACTGACTCACGGATATCTCCTGTTATTTAAGGGATTTCGCCGCCTGGTAAGCGGAATCGTTATACA
Source organism: Superficieibacter sp. (assembly GCF_032071645.1). Lineage (NCBI taxonomy): Bacteria > Pseudomonadati > Pseudomonadota > Gammaproteobacteria > Enterobacterales > Enterobacteriaceae > Superficieibacter > Superficieibacter sp. Next base: position 344,541 of record NZ_DAMAPU010000003.1, on the reverse strand, counting down.
GCGTGTCGGGCACCTGCCCCTTTACCGTGCCGCTGGCGACAAAAACGTCATGCTGACGCTTCAGGGTGGCAATATCAGCCGGTTCAAACGTGATGCGGTTCATGCTGTCCCAGCGGCTGAAATAGATTTCGGCATCGCGCTGCGGCAGGTTGGCGTTTTTCTGCAACAGCGAGACCACCTCCTGCCGATGCGTCTTGCCCCACGCCAGCGTGTCGCGCAGCGCGGCGATGACTTTCGCCACCGTTTCCGGGTGTTGGGTGATTAACTCGCTGCGCACTGCGCCGACGCCGATGTACGGCACCGCGTCACTGTGGGTCAGTTTTTTCCATTCGTCGGCAAAGCTGCCGAGCGAGGTGACTTTCAGCTCATCCAGTTGTTCGATGGTCAGCGAACGCAGCGCGGCGGCATCCACCTGTTTTTGCACGAGGAACTGCGCCAGCCGCGATTCGTTGCCGCCGATCAGCTGGAATTCGTTCGCGCCGATGTGGTTATTGTTTTGCAGGAGCGTAGACGCGATAACCGCCACCGACGATCCGGCAGGCGACATGCCAATTTTTTTGCCTTTCAGCTGGTCAAGCGAGGTGACAGGCGATCCCTGCGGCACCACAAACTGCACGTCGGCAGGCTGGGTGGCGGCGAAGATTTGGATCGGCACCCCTTCGGCAGCGCTGCTGAACACGCCCGCCAGCGGCGCACCAAAGGCCAGATCGATGGAGCCGGAAGCCAGCGCTTTGATCGGTGCGTTGACGTCCGGGAAGTGAACAAACTCAGCGTCAATGCCGCGTTTTGCCAGGAAGTCTTTATTTTCCAGAACCGTCCCGTAGCCGAGGCTGACGCCGCTGCTCCAGTAACCGATGCGGACTTTTTCCGCTGCCGCCGTATTCAGGGCAAAGAGCGCCCCGGCAGCGAGCGTCGCCGCCTTTAACCAGTTTTTCATACCGTTATTCCTGTGTGGGTGATTTCCAGCGAAAAAGATGGCGCTCCAGCGGCTTAAGCAGCCCGCCTTCCAGCAGCAGCATCAGAGAAACTAATAACAGCGTCCATGCGAAGACCTGATCGGTCTGAACCAGATCCCCCGCCTGCCGCAGCCGGTAGCCGATGCCGTCCGACGCGCCGAGGGTTTCTGCCACCAGCGACACGCGCCAGCCGAAGCCAAACGCCAGCCGCGCGCCGGAGAAAAAGTACGGCAAGATGGTCGGCAGGTAGATTTTGCGCAGCAGTTGCAGACGGCTGAAGCGAAAGCTGCGCGCCAGTTCGACGTACTGCCGTTCAACGGTCTGCGCCCCCTGCCAGACGTTGGTGAGGATCAGCGGCATGGCGGTCATAAACACCACAAAGATGGTGGTGGCGTTAGAGATGCCAAACCAGATGATCGCAAAGATGGCCCAGATCGCTGACGACACGGTGTTGAATACCGCCAGCAGCGGCTCGAAGAACTGCGCCAGTCGCCGACTGGCTCCCAGCGCCAGCCCCGCCAGCGTGCCGACCAGCGTTGCCAGCAGGAACCCGCTGAACACCCGCGAGAAGGTCACGCCGATGTCGTGCAACAGGGTGTTATTGCGCCACAGCGCCAGCACCGCATTAAAGGTTTTTTCCGGTCCCGGCAGGACGAAAGCGGGCATGTTCTGCGCCGCCAGCAGCCACAGCAGGAAGAAGATCCCCAGCAATACCAGCCGCTGTACGATCAGCGAGGCGTTTTTACGCAGCGATTTCATTTATACCTCCATCCGCAGCAGGCGGATTTTTTCGGCCACGTCGCGCCCGGTGGGCTGCCGGGGTCGCGGCAACGACAGCGCCACGCTTTGTTTGATGCGTCCAGGATTCGGTTGCAGGATCACAATCCGATCCGCGAGGATCACCGCCTCTTCCACGTCGTGAGTGACGATCACCACGGTCATGTTTTTAAGCTGGCAGATGCGCAGCAGCTCCGCGTGCATGGCGCTGCGGGTTTGCGGATCGAGGCGCGAGAACGGCTCGTCCATCAGCAATATTTGTGGTCCGGCGACCAGGCTGCGCGCCAGTGCGATGCGGCTGCGCATTCCGCCGGAAAGCTGATGCGGCCATTTCCCCGCCACCTGTTCCATACCCACCAGCCGGAGCGCCTCCTGCACCCGCTGCTGACGCTCACCGCGTGACAGCGGGGTATTTTCCAGCGCGAGGTTGACGTTCTGGCGCACCGTGCGCCACGGCAGCAGGCGGTCTTCCTGAAACAGATAGCCGACCTGACGCCACTGGCTAAAACGGGCGATGGCCTCGCCCTGAAGTGTGATTTCGCCGCCGTCCGCAGGCAGCAACCCGGAAATAATATTCAGCAGCGTGCTTTTACCGCCGCCGGATGCGCCGAGCAGGGCGACGATTTCGCCGGGATACACCTCCAGCGAGATATCCTGTAATACCCGTTGACCGTCGAAACTTTTGTTGACGCCGCGAAGGGCGATCACCGGCGAGACGGCGGCGGGCTGTTCGTTGAGAAGCGCGCTCATGCCCGGATACTCCTGTTCTGGATCGGCAGCAGCGTGCCGTCCGAGGTTAAAGTGGCGTAGATTTTCTCCAGCGTCATCGCCTGAAAAGTTTCAATATGCCGTCGGGCGATGAACTCCACCCGCTTGCGATCCTGCTCTTCAAAGGCCTGGATCATCGCGTTATGGTCGTGGCGAATTTCCGGTTTGGTTTGCTGGACGTTGAAGCCCAGCGCCACCAGCCGCGACATTTCATCCATCAGGGCGGAGAGTGCGCGCAGCAGATGCTGATTGCCCGCCGCTTCGGCAATCGCCAGGTGAAAGCGGGTGTTGGCATTCATAAAGACATCGATGCGGGTGGAGAGCGGCGCGACCACTTCCACCCGGCAGTCCGCCTCCAGCTTTTTCAGCAGGTCGATATCCACCTTCCCCACCGCCAGTCGCGCCGCCAGCGGTTCGAGCTGGGCACGCACGGTGAAGATCTCTTCGACGTCCTGAAGGGTGATCGGCGCAATGCGGTAGCCTTTGCGCGGACGCGATTCCACCAGGCATTCATGGCTAAGACGCGCCAGCGCCAGCCGCAGGGTGCTTTTCCCCAGCAGATAGCGCTCCATCAGCTCGGATTCAGTGACCAGCGAGCCTGGCATCATGCGACAGGTCAGAATGTCGCGGCGGATCGCCTGATACGCCCGGTCACTTAACGATAATGCTTGCGTCATGCTCAGCCTCTTAGCGGATGCTGTGAGCAGCTCACAGCGGCGTTTTGAATCTCTTAGTGAGGCCATTCTAGGATCGGTTTTGCGCGGAATTCTAATAACTAAAATGGCAATCTATTGCGCAAATTTGTCTGTGCTGGGCAGCCCAGAGAAACGCACAAAGCCGGTCACTATGGCAGTATGGCGCGTGGCAAAGCGCTGTCAGTCCAGCATTCATGCGGGCTGGCGGGTTAAGCACGCCGGAGGTTTCGTTGCGGTTGCATCAGGGCACGGGCGCGGATTTGCGGGGCAAATGCGCTGGGCATTCCAGCTTGCCCGTTCTGTTTCTATTCTTAGAGAGAAATGTTCGTTCTGCTGGCGACGGGCATGTTCTAACCTGGCCGTTTTCTGACGGACAAGGATCACCCATGCGTAAACTTTCCCTGTTGCTGGCTTTAAGCGTTGTCGGCGCGGCCCACGCGCAAAAGCCCGATGACGTCACGGTGGCGTTAGCCATTCCCCCTGCGGTTCACGACGGCGCGCCTTACGCGGCGGCGGAAGAACTGGGGCTGTTTAAAGAACAAAATCTCAGCGTTAAAGTGCTGGTATTCCAGGGCGCGGGCGCGCTGCTGCCGCAGGTTGCCAGCAAGCGCGTGACCTTTGGTTATCCGGTGGCAGAACCGGTGATTTCCAGCTATTTCAACGGTAAAAACCCGCTGCCGGTGCGCTATTTCTATAACGGCACGCCTGCCCAGACGCTGGAGTATACGGTGCTGGCGGATTCGCCGATTAAAACGCTGGCGGATTTGAAAGGCAAAACCATCGGCGTTGGCGCGCTGACCTGGGGGACGCTGCCAAACAGCCGCGCCGCGCTGCGGGTTGCCGGGCTGGAGCCGGGTAAAAACGTGCAGTTCGTGGCGGTCGGCGTGCTCGGTTCGGGCTTCCAGGCATTGCGTAGCGGGCAGGTAGACGCGCTGAACTACAACAATAGCTGGGGCGATATTTTTGAGCTGACCGGCACTAAAATCCGCCGTATCCCCTACCCTGACGTGTTTCAGGAAGCGCCCGGCAACGGGTTTATCGCCCATCAGGATACCTTCAAAGAGCACCCGGATTTGATCCGCCGCTTCGGTCGGGCGTACACCGAAGCGCAGTACGTCTGCGAAATTAATCCCGAATACTGCGTGCGCGCCTTCTGGCGTCAGCACCCGGAAAGCAAGCCCGCCGATGCCGACGGCAAAGGTCTGGCGGAGGCCAAAACGCTGCTGACCAAACGCCTTCAGCGCACGCTGTACCGCGCGGACGGCAGCCGTCGCCAGCCCGGCGAGTACGATCTGGCGGTGATCCGCCGGGCCATTGAGGCGATGGCGAAGGCAGGAGAATTCCCCGACGCGAATGTTCCGATCGCGCGAATTTTCTCCAATGAGTTTGTTTCCTCCTTTGATGACTTCGATAAAAACGCGCTGCGGGCGCGGGCGGAGGCGGCACAATGAGCGCGACGCTGACGATTGATATTGCTGATGATCTGATTGACCAGCCGCGCCGGATCGCAGCGCACGGCCTGACGCCCGGCATTGCCCGGCTGACCGCCTCGCTGGTCCACCCGGACGGTAGCCGCTGGCAGAGCAGCGCGACGTTTCAGATTGGCGCGGCGGGGACGCTGGACGTCGATGCCGCGCTACCGCTTTCCGGCGACTGGCAGGAGGCTGAGCCGATGGCCCCGGTGTGGGCGCTGCGCCAGATTTCACCCCCGCTGGATGACGCGCGCAGCGACGTCGTGGCCCCGCGCCACATCGCGCTGCATATTGAGGACAGCGAGGGCAACCAGGCCGACGCGGTGCTGATCCAGCGCCTGCTGGCGGAAGGCGTAACCCGCCGCGAAGTCCGCGAGCGTGGTCTTTCCGGCACCCTGTTTACGCCTGCCGGTACCGGCCCGCATCCACTGGTGATCGTGCTGAACGGCTCAGGCGGCGGCACCCCGGAGCAGCGGGCCGCGCTGCTGGCGGCGCGGGGCTATCACGCGCTGGCGCTGGCGTATTTCAACGCGCCGGGTCGCCCGGAATATATTTCCGATACCCCGCTGGAATATTTTGCCGGGGCGCTGGCCTGGGCGCAGGAGACGCTGCGCCCGCGCGCCGGTTTTATCGCCGTGGCCGGGCATTCACGCGGCGGCGAGCTGGCGCTGCTGCTGGCGGCTACCTTCCCGCACGCGGTGTCGGCGGTCATTGGCTACGTGCCGAGCGCGGTGATCCATGGCACCCTGCGCGCCGGTCGTCCCGATCAGCCGCGTGATGCCGACGCCTGGACGCTGGGCGGCACGCCGCTGCGCAATATCTGGCAGGGGAATCCTCACGCCGACTGGCACGCTTTTGATTATCCCGCGCGGCCGGATGTGGATATTCGCCAGGCGCCTGCTTTTGTTAACGTCGAACGCGATGCGCGGAGTCTGGCGGCGGCACGCATTCCGGTTGAGCGCATCGCCGGGCCGCTGCTGCTGATTTCCGGCACCGACGATGGCTTCTGGCCATCAACGGCCTACTGTGAGCGTATTGAGCGCGAGCTGCTGGCCCGTCAGCACCGCTGGCCGGTGGAGCATCTGCGCAATGAGCACAGCGGTCATGCGATTAGCTTTCCTTTTCTGCCAACCACCGATATCGCCAAAGTGCATCCGGTAGCGGGGGTCGTGATTGACGGTGGCGGAACGCCAGTGGCGAACGCCCGCGCCAACCGGCAGAGCTGGGCGCGGGTGCTGGCGTTTCTCGCCGCCGCCGTACAGGCGCGGGAGGCGCAGGGATGAGCGCGGCGCTGACGCTGCGCGGCGTCGGGCTGACCTACGCCACCCGCCGGGGCGAAATTGACGCGCTGTCCGGGGTCGATCTTCAGGTGGGCGACGGCGAGTTTGTGGCGCTGCTGGGGCCGTCCGGCTGCGGTAAATCGACGGTGCTGAAGCTGGCTGCCGGATTGATGTCGGCGACGACGGGCGAGGTGTTGCTGGCGGACAAACCGGTGAACGGTCCCGGTCGGCAGGCGGGAGTGGTGTTTCAGAAGCCGAACCTGCTGCCGTGGAAGACAGTGCTGGAGAACGTTCTGCTGCCTGCCCGCACCCTGCGACTGCCCGCCGCGCCTGCAAAAGCGCGGGCGCTGGAGATGCTGGAGCTGGTCGGGCTGGCGCAGTTCGCTGCCGATTACCCGTATGAGCTTTCCGGCGGGATGCAGCAGCGGGTCGGCATTGCCCGGATGCTCCTGCACGATCCGCACCTGCTGCTGATGGACGAGCCGTTTGCCGCGCTGGATGCGCTTTCCCGCGAAGCCCTGACGCTGGAGCTACAGCGCATCTGGAGCGCACAGCGCAAATCGGTGCTGTTTATTACCCACAGTATTCAGGAAGCGGTTTTTCTTGCCGACCGGGTGCTGGTGATGTCGCCGGGGCCGGGGCGCATTATTGAAGCGCTGCCGATCCCGCTGGCGCGTCCGCGCACGCCGGAAACCCTTGCCGATGCGGATTTTCTCGCCCTGTGCCAGCATTTACGGAGGTATTTCAGCCATGCGTAGAGTCCTGCCGATCGTTTACCCGTTGATAAGCCTCGCGGTGCTGCTGCTGATTTGGGATCTGAGCGTGCGCTTTTTCGCCATTCCCGATTATCTCCTGCCCTCACCTGCGGCGGTGGGCCACGCGCTGGCGAATGGTTTTCGCGACGGCAGCCTGTGGCCGCACATCGCCACCACGCTTGGCGAAACGCTAAGCGGCTACCTGATCGGCAGCCTGCTGGCGATTGTGTTCGGCGTGGTGCTGGCCGAGTCGCAAACCTTCGAGCGTTTTGTTTATCCGCTGCTGGTGGCGCTACAGGCGACGCCTAAGGTGGCGCTGGGGCCGATTATTCTGGTGTGGTTCGGCTTCGGCATCCTGTCGAAAATCGTGCTGGTGACGCTGGTCTGTTTTTTCCCGCTGTTCGTGAATACCGTTAACGGCATCCGCCGTACCGATGCGGAACTGCTGGATGCCTGCCGGGCGTTTTCCGCTTCGCGCACCTTTCTGCTGTTTCACGTTAAGCTGCCCTCGGCGGCCGGGGAGATTTTCGCCGGACTGCAAATTGGCGTGGCGCTGGCGTTGATTGGCGCGGTGGTGGCAGAGTTTTTATCGGCGCAAAGCGGGCTGGGGTATCTCATCGCGTCCAGTTCGGTCAGCATGAGCGTGGCGACGATGTTCGCGGGGGTGGTTCTGCTGGCGCTGATTGGCTTATGCGGCGCGCAAACGGTGCGCTGGCTACAGCGGCGGGTGGTGTTCTGGGAGAATAAAACCCGGCAATGAGAGTGAGCTGAAAGCGACATTTTGTGGCGTGAATATGTCTGCTGCGCCGCAAAATGCCACTTTCTTTACGCGCGTCTGGCGATATTCGTCTAAGGTTTTCAGAAGGTTGATTGCAGCGGATCCGCTGATTGCCTGAAAGGAGAATAACCGATGACCACCCCTGCTTTGCGCCGTCCTTCCACGCTGGCGCTGAAGATCGCCCTGAGCGGCATTCTGTTTGCCGCCGCTTCCGCCCTGGCGGATGACGCCGTTAAACAGCCGCAGCCGCCTGATGTCCTGCTGGGGCCGCTGTTTACCGACGTGCAAAGTGCCAAACTTTTTCCCGATCAAAAAACGTTTGCCGATGCGGTGCCGAAAGGCGATCCGCTGATGATCCTCGCCGATTACCGCATGCAGCGCAGCCAGCGCGGGTTCGACCTGCGCCATTTTATCGACGTTAATTTTACTCTGCCCGGCGAAGGTGAAAAGTATGTGCCGCCCGCCGGACAAAGCCTGCGCGAACATATTGACGGCCTGTGGCCGGTGCTGACCCGCACCACTGACCACGCGGCGAAGTGGGATTCGCTGCTGCCGCTGCCGAAGTCTTACGTGGTGCCCGGCGGACGTTTTCGTGAGATCTACTACTGGGACAGCTACTTCACCATGCTGGGGCTGGCGGAGAGCGGACACTGGGATAAGATCGAAGATATGGTCGCCAACTTCGGCTATGAGATCGACACCTGGGGCCATATTCCTAACGGCAACCGCAGCTATTATCTCAGCCGCTCGCAGCCGCCTTTCTTCGCTTTTATGGTTGAACTGCTCGCCGACCACCAGGGCGATGAGGTGTTGAAAACGTATCTGCCGCAGCTTGAGAAAGAGCATAACTACTGGATGGAAGGCGCGGATGCGCTGACCGCCGGGCAGAGCAACAAACGCGTGGTGAAGCTGGATGACGGGGCGATCCTCAACCGTTACTGGGACGAGCGCGATGCGCCGCGCACCGAATCCTGGCTTGACGACGTCACCACCGCCAAAAATACCCCCAGTCGCCCGGCCACCGAGGTGTATCGCGATTTACGCGCCGGGGCCGCCTCCGGCTGGGATTTCAGCTCGCGCTGGATGGACGATCCCAACCAGCTTGGCACTCTGCGTACCACCAGCATTGTGCCGGTCGATTTGAACGCCCTGCTGTTCAAAATGGAGAAAGTGCTGGCTCGCGCCAGTAAAGCGGCGGGCGATACGGCGAAAGCCAGCCAGTATGACGCCCAGGCCAGCGCGCGTCAGCAGGCGATGGAGCACTGGCTGTGGAATGACAAAGACGGCTGGTACGCGGATTACGATCTGAAAACGAAGCAAGTGCGTCATCAACTGACGGCTGCGGCGCTGTTCCCGCTGTACGTTAACGCGGCGGCGAAGGATCGGGCAGATAAAGTCGCTGCCGCCACCGCCTCGCACCTGCTGCAACCGGGCGGTCTTGCCACCACAACCGTGAAAAGCGGTCAGCAGTGGGATGCGCCCAACGGCTGGGCACCGCTGCAATGGGTCGCCACCGCCGGGCTGCAAAATTACGGTCATGATAAAGTGGCGATGGACGTGACCTGGCGCTTCCTGACCAACGTCCAGCATACTTATGACCGCGAGAAAAAGCTGGTTGAGAAATACGATGTCAGCTCTACCGGGACCGGCGGTGGCGGCGGTGAATATCCGTTGCAGGACGGTTTCGGCTGGACTAACGGCGTAACGCTGAAGATGCTGGATCTGGTTTGTCCGAAAGAAAAACCCTGCGATAACGTCCCCGCTTCCCGTCCGCAGGCGGCTAACGACGATGCGGTAGCGCAAAAACAGGCGCAGTAAACCCGCTGACCTGCTACCAGATTTGGTAGCAGGTCTAACCTCTGGTATCAGAAATTCCCTTTGCTGACGTGGCATTAGCACTTATCTCCCCTGATTTTGCAGGCGTTTTGCTCTGTAAAAAGACTTGTGTCACGGAATGCTAACAATAATAATTCTCATTTGTTTCTCCTTCTTTTCAGCAAAATTCGGAATTTGTGATGACCTCAAAACGTATAATCAAGCGCTCGTCGCTCGCCTGGGCGCTGGCCCTGGCGTTTCCTGCCCTCGCGCTGGCAGAAGAAACCGTAGTGGTGACGGCGGCGCCGACGGAGTCTGCGCAGGCTCCCACCAAAGGCTATACCGCCAAAACCTCAAGCGGGGCGACCAAAAGCGATCGGCCGCTGATCGCCACCGCCCAGTCGGTATCGGTAGTCACGCGTCAGCAGATTGACGATCAGGGCGCGAATACTATCAGCCAGGCGCTGAACTACACGCCGGGGGTGTATTCAAACTTCGGCGGCGGCGCGACCCGTTTTGATACCGTTTCGCTGCGCGGCTTCCACGGCGGCGACGTTGATAACCTGTTCCTCGACGGAATGCGCCTGATGAGCGATGGCGGCAGCCATAACGTCATTCAGATCGATCCGTGGTTTGTTGAGCGCGTGGACGTGGTGAAAGGCCCGTCGTCGGCGCTGTACGGGCAAAGCGTGCCGGGCGGCCTGGTTAATTTAACCTCGAAGCGTCCGCTGTTTACGCCGGAAGGCCATTTCCGCCTCGGCGGGGGGACGCAAAATACCAAAAGCGGCGCGTTTGATTATACCGATGCCATTAACGACCAGTGGGCTTACCGGATCATCGGCATGACCCGCACCAGCGACACCCAGTACGATCATACCCGCGAAGAGCGCTACGCCATCTCCCCTTCTCTGCTCTGGCAGCCGGATTCCGATACCAGCCTGCTGCTGCGGGCCTATCTGCAAAAAGATCCTTCCGGCGGTTACCACGGTTCGCTGCCGCTGGACGGCACCCGCTACGCGCACAACGGGCGCAAGCTGTCGAATGAGACCAACGAAGGCGATCCGGGCGACGGCTATAAGCGCCGGGAGCAAATTTACAGCGTGGAGTTCGATCATCAGTTTGATGATGTCTGGTCTGTGCATTCCAGCGGCAGCTACACCCACTCCAACGTGTCGCTGGATCAGGTATATCAGGTCGGCTGGATTGACGGCAGCGACGAGCTGTCGCGTGGCTACAGCGGCTCGCGCGGATCGCTGGATGCGTGGTCCACCGATAACCGGTTGCAGGCCGATTTCAGCACCGGCGAAGTGGCGCATACTCTGACGTTTGGCGGGGAATACCATCGCTTCCGTAACGATTTGTGGACCGGCGCGGGTAGTGCCGCTGCGCTCAATCCGTACACCGGCTACACCGCGCAGACCGGGCATGTAGTGACTTACCGCGATGACAATAATCGTCGCTACTACCAGACCGGGGCCTATTTGCAGGATGAGATGGTGTGGAACCGCTGGCATCTGGATGTGTCCGGGCGCTTTGATCGCATCGTCTCCGAACAGGTCAGCGACACCTTCAATACGTCTAATCGCCGTTCGGACGATCACGTCAGCACCCGCGCCTCGCTGCTCTACGCCTTTGAAAACGGTCTGTCGCCTTATATCAGCTACAGCGAAGCCATCACCCCGGCGACGCTTGCCGGTAGCGACGGCACCCTGCTGAAGCCGACCACCGCCGAGCAGTATGAGGCCGGGCTGAAGTTCCAGCCGCCGGGCACCGCCGATCTCTATAGCGTGGCGATTTACGATTTAACCCAGAAAGACGTGGCGACGCGCGATATTAATATTGCCACCGCCACCTTTATTCCGGCGGGCAAAGTGCATTCACAGGGCGTCGAGCTGGAAGCGCGTAATCAGATAACCCCGGCACTGAGCACTATCGCCGCGTATACCTGGAACCGTTTGCGCTTCCAGGATTCGCTGGACGGCAATGACGGTAATACCCCGCAGCTCACGCCGGATCAAATGGCGTCGTTCTGGGCGCACTATCAGTTTGCGGGCGGTATCAGCGTGGGAACGGGTATCCGCTACATCGGCAAGCAGTGGGCTGACGATCGTAATACCGAGCGCCTGCCGTCGACGACCCTGCTGGATGCTTCCGTGCGTGCCGATCTGGGCGCGTGGACGCCATCGCTGAAAGGGGCGTTTGTGCAGGTGAATGCCAATAATCTGACCGACCGCGACTATGTGGCGGGCTGCTACGGAACGGGGAACTGTTACTGGGGAGCAGAAAGAAGTGTGATGGCAACGGTGGGTTACGACTTCTGATGAAGGTACCGGGCAGCGTGCGCTGCCCGGTCTGTATTACCTGCGAACCATGCGGTAGATGAGCAGCACGACAATGGCTCCGACGACCGCGACCAGGAAGCTTGGCAGATTAAAGCCGCTTACCGGACCGCCGATACCGAACAGCGTACTCAGCCAGCCACCCACGACCGCACCGATGATACCCAGAATACAGGTGACGATGAAACCACCCCCGTCGCGTCCCGGCATAATCAGTTTGGCAATAATACCCGCAATTAACCCAAATACGATCCAGGCAATAATACCCATCTGTCCATCCTCCTGTAAGTGACACAAAAAGCAGGTGTTGTTTCCCTGCGCTAACGTTTCAAGTATAGGGCGATCCTGATAATTGTGCGTCCAGGGAGAAAATTTTTCTCACTGGCAAAATAGTTGATTGCTGCTATGAAGTTCTGCGCCAGCCCGCCGATACTTCAGCGAAGGATTGTCATGAGGGAGCCATCGGCGTGAGTCATTACAGTGAACAGTTTCTGAAACAAAATCCGCTGGCCGTTCTGGGCGTGCTGCGCGATCTGCATAAACAGCAGATCCCCATCCGCGTAAGCTGGGCATCCGGGCAATTTATCAGTCGTATTCTGGAGGTGACGCAGGAGCAACTGATCATTGATTTTGGCAGCCAGGATTATGAGAACAGCGCCGTGCAGCGCGCGCAGAATATCGAAATTACCGCCGAAACCCAGGGCGCGAAGGTCGAGTTTCATCTTCCGGCGCTGCGCAGCGCCGACTGGCAGCAGCTTCCGGCGTTCGTCACCCCGCTTCCGCCATCGCTGTGGTTTTTGCAGCGCCGGGAATATTTTCGCATCAGCGCCCCGCTGCATCCGGCCTATTTCTGTCACGCCCGCCTTGCCGATAATAAAAACATGCGGTTTCGCCTGTATGATTTGTCGCTGGGCGGCATGGGCGCGTTAATGGATGAAGCGCCGCCGGAGAGTTTGCAGCCGGGAGTGCGGCTGTCGCAGATTGAGCTGGATATGGGGGAATGGGGGCGCTTCCATTTTGACGTTCAGCTGATTGCCATTACTGAGCGTAAAGTGGTGGATGGCAAAAATGAAACGATCAGCACGCCACGCCTGAGCTTTCGCTTTTTAAACGTCAGCGCGGCGGCCGAACGCCAGCTCCAGCGGATTATTTTTTCGCTGGAGCGGGAAGCGCGCGAGCGCGCCAAAAAAGTGCGCTGATTACATCGCGTCCATGGCTTTCTGCACTTTCCAGATATAGCGCGGAGCCTGCGGCGCGGGGTGGTTTTCCGCGACGTGTTGGACAAACTCATCCGGGCTGAGATCGTTTATTTCTTCAATCGCTTTTTTGCGGTTGGAAGAGAAGGTGCGGAGCAACGCGCCCGCGCCGTTGACGTAAGACACCACCAGGGCGTACTGCATCACTTCCGGGTCTTCGATGCCCGCCAGCACGCCGTGTTCAAGTATGCTCAAATAAGCCGTACCCATTGAGATATTGCGTTCCGGGTTTTTCAGCTCGCTGGTGGAGGGCTGGCCGCTCCAGCCCATATGCCGGTAGACCTCTCGCCCTGCCGTTGACGCTTTTAACTGCATCAGGCCAACCGCGTTGGATTTGCTGACCAGCGTCGGATTGCCGCCGGACTCCACGGCGATGATCGCCGTAACCAGCCGTGGGCTCACGCCCCACGCCGCGCCCGCTTTCTGGCTGATGGGTAGCCATTGCATCGCCCGTTTGACCGGCACCTCCGGGTTCCACGGTGGATTGGTATAATCCGGTTTTGAAGAACATCCCGCCAGTAATACAATCAAAAAAGCAAACCATCTCAATTTCACGCATCAGTCCTTTTAATACCTGCGATCCGCCGCTGCGGATGACAACGCCTGGGGTTAAATGCATGATAACCGTTTCATTCCCAGCAAGGAAATGCCATGTCTCTGATTCATCTTATCGCCCCTTCCGGCTATTGCATTAACCAGACGGCGGCGCTGCGCGGCGTTCAGCGGCTCGAACAGGCCGGTCATCGGGTGGAGAACCGCGAGGTGATCGCCCGCCGCGACCAGCGCTTTGCCGGGACAGATCAACAGCGGCTGGCGGACGTCAATGCGCTGGCGACGCTTCGCGGAGATAACCGTATCGTGATGCCGGTGCGTGGCGGCTACGGAGCCAGTCGGCTGCTGGAAAATATCGACTGGTCGGCGCTGGCCGAGCGCCAGCAACGGCAGCCGCTGCTGATTTGCGGGCACAGCGATTTCACCGCCATCCAGATGGGGCTGCTGGCGACCGCCGGGGTCATTACATTCAGCGGACCAATGCTTGCCGCCAATTTTGGGGGCGACGAGCTGAACACGTTTACCGAAGACCATTTCTGGCGGGCGCTGCGCAACGCCACGTTTAGCGTGGAGTGGAACGGCGAGGGTCCGGCGTGTCGGGCATCCGGCACCCTGTGGGGCGGCAATCTGGCGATGCTGGTGTCATTGATTGGTACGCCGTGGCTGCCCGCGATTAGCGACGGCATTCTGGTGGTTGAAGATATTAACGAGCACCCGTTCCGCGTCGAGCGGATGCTGCTTCAGCTTCACCACGCGGGCATTCTCGCCCGCCAGCGTGCCATCGTCCTCGGCAGTTTTAGCGGCGCGGCGGCGAATGATTACGATGCCGGATATGGCTTACAGAGCATGGCGGAGTATCTGCGTTCGCGGTTGTCGGTGCCGCTGATCGGCGGGCTGGATTTTGGTCATGAGCCGCGCACCGTTACCCTGCCGCTCGGCGCACAGGCCACGCTGGTTCACACCCCCGGTGCCAGCACGTTAACGTTGACCGGTCATCCGGTGCTAAACGAATAAAAAAAAGCATTCACGGCACGTATTAATCCCATTAATTACTCGCAAGTATGGTAAGTTTTTTGTAAAGACCATTCACGCGGATGAGGAGTACGTGAATTTTGGACGCCACGGCGATAATTAGTCTGTTTATTTTGGGTTCGGTGTTAGTCACCTGTAGCATTTTATTGAGTTCATTTTCGTCGCGTCTTGGTATTCCCATCCTCGTTATCTTCCTTGCCATCGGGATGCTGGCAGGGATTGATGGTGTCGGCGGTATCCCCTTCGATAACTACCCGCTGGCGTATTTGATCAGTAACCTGGCGCTGGCGGTGATCCTGCTTGACGGCGGGATGCGCACCCAGGCCAGTTCGTTTCGCGTGGCGCTTGGCCCCGCGCTGTCGCTGGCCACTATCGGGGTGCTGATCACCTCCGGGCTGACCGGCATGATGGCGGCCTGGCTTTTTCACCTCAATATGATTGAAGGTCTGTTGATCGGCGCGATTGTCGGTTCGACTGACGCTGCCGCCGTGTTCTCGCTGCTCGGCGGTAAAGGGTTGAACGAGCGCGTCGGTTCAACGCTGGAGATTGAATCCGGCAGTAACGACCCGATGGCGGTGTTTCTGACCATCACCCTGATTGAGATGATCCAGCAGCACGAGTCGTCGCTCAGCTGGATCTTTATAGTGCATATCCTTCAGCAGTTCGGGCTGGGCATCGCCATCGGGCTTTGCGGCGGCTACCTGCTTCAGCAGATGATTAACCGCATCGTTCTGCCCGGGGGGTTGTATCCGCTGCTGGCGCTGAGCGGCGGCATTCTGGTGTTTGCCCTGACCACGTCGCTGGATGGCAGCGGCATTCTGGCGGTGTATCTGTGCGGTTTGTGGCTGGGTAATCGACCGATCCGCAACCGTTTTGGCATTCTGCAAAACTTCGACGGTCTCGCCTGGCTGGCGCAAATCGGCATGTTCCTGGTGCTGGGGCTGCTGGTGACGCCCTCGGATCTGCTGCCGATTGCCGCGCTGGCGCTGGTGCTGTCGGCGTGGATGATTTTTATCGCCCGTCCGCTGTCGGTGTTTGCCGCCCTGCTGCCGTTTCGCGGGTTTAATCTGCGCGAGCGCATTTTCATTAGCTGGGTGGGCCTGCGCGGAGCGGTGCCGATTATTCTCGCCGTGTTCCCGATGATGGCCGGGCTGGAGCACGCACGGCTCTTTTTTAATGTCGCGTTCTTCGTGGTGCTGATTTCGCTGCTGTTTCAGGGGACGTCGCTGTCCTGGGCGGCGAAAAAGGCCAAAGTGGTGGTGCCGCCGGTTGGCTGGCCTGCGTCGCGCGTCGGTCTGGATATTCACCCGGATAATCCGTGGGAGCAGTTTGTTTACCAGCTTAGCGCCGATAAATGGTGCGTGGGCGCGGCGCTGCGCGATCTGCATATGCCGCGCGAGACGCGCATTGCCGCGCTGTTTCGCGATAACGCCCTGCTGCATCCCACCGGCAGTACCCGGCTGCGCGAGAACGATATTCTGTGCGTGATTGGCCGCGAGCGGGATTTACCCGCGCTTGGCAAGCTGTTCAGCCAGTCGCCGCCGGTGGCGCTCGATCAGCGCTTTTTCGGCGATTTTATTCTTGAAGCCAGTGCGAAATTTGCCGACGTGGCGCTGATTTATGGCCTCGAAGGCGGCGAGGAGTTTCGCGATAATCAGCAATCGCTGGGTGAGATTGTGCAGCGGCTGCTGGGGGCGGTGCCGGTAGTAGGGGATCAGGTGGAGTTCGCCGGGATGGTGTGGACGGTGGCGGAGAAAGAGGATAATGATGTGCGCAAAGTGGGAGTGAGAGTGGCGGAGGAGGAGATCGGCTAACCGGGTGTTCCGTTTTCCCGGTTTCTGAGGGTCTGGATACAGGCGGCTTCCGTGGTTGTTCCGTTCACTTTAATTTCTCTGGATCGACTGCGGCACCGCGTCGGTGAATGCGCCAGGGCGGCTCTGTCGCCGCCGTCCTGACAAGCAAATGTTACACCGTCACAACCGGGACTCTTGGAGCCAGAGCGCACATAAGTTCATAGCCGAGGGTGCCGGATGCAGCGGCGACGTCGTCAATTTTGATTTCTTTTCCCCAGAGTTCGACCGTGGTGCCGATGCCTGCTTGCGGGCACGGGGTGAGGTCTACGGTGAGCATGTCCATTGAGACGGCACCGATGATGCGCGTGCGCACGCCGTCGACCAGTACCGGGGTGCCGTCGGGGGCGTGGCGGGGGTAGCCGTCGGCATAGCCGCAGGCCACGACGCCAATGCGCTGTTCGCCGGGCGCGCGGTAGCGGCTGCCGTAACCCACGGTGTCACCTGCTTTCAGATTCTGGACGCCGATGATTTCACTGCTAAGCGTCATCACCGGTTTCAGGCCGCTGTTGGCGATGTCCTGCCACTGACCGGAGGGGGATGCGCCGTACAGCACGATACCGGGCCGTACCCAGTCAAAATGCGCCTGCGGATGCCAGAGCGTCGCCGCTGAGTTGGACAGCGAGCGCGGGGCGTCGATGCCTTCTGCCCCCTGCTCCACCCGCTGCATGGCACGGGCGATGCCTTCCGGCTTTTCGGCATCGGCAAAGTGCGCCATCAGCGTGATGCTGCCGACATTATCCAGCCCGCGTAGCTGCTGCCAGACGCTGTGGACACGATCCGGCATAAAGCCCAGCCGGTTCATGCCGCTGTTGATTTTAAGATACACGTCGAGCGGCGCATGGAGGCGCGCGAGCTGAATGGCTTTGAGCTGCCAGTTACTGTGCACGCTGGTGGTGAGCCGGTATTTATCAAACAGCTCCAGTTCATCGGCGTGGAAAAAGCCTTCCAGCATCAGGATCGGCCCTTTCCAGCCGCGTTCGCGCAGCAAAATCGCCTCTTCCAGATTCAGCAGGGCAAAACCGTCGGTCTGATTTAACGCTCCCCAGACACGATCCAACCCGTGACCGTAAGCGTTGGCTTTGACCACCGACCAGACGCGGGAAGCTGGCGCGGCGCGGCGGACAATGTGCAGATTCTGCCGCAGCGCGCTGAGATCCAGCGTGGCGAGGACAGGTCGGGACATAACTACTCCTTATTGGTGCGCACCGTGCAATCGTGTGGAATGGGACGGCGCAAATCCATCGGTGTAACGGGCCACGCCCAGATCGTCGAACGGGATCGCCGGGGTGCGCCCGGAGATCAGATCGCTGATCAACTGGCCGGAACCGCAGGCCATCGTCCAGCCCAGAGTGCCGTGTCCGGTGTTAAGCCACAGATTTTTATAGGGAGTGCGCCCCACAATTGGCGTGCCGTCCGGCGTCATCGGGCGCAGCCCGGTCCAGAAGGTGGCGTCTTCTACTCGCCCGCCGCGCGGGAACAGGTCGCGCACCACCATCTCCAGCGTTTCACGGCGCGGTTTTAACAGTTTAGTGTTAAAGCCGACGATTTCCGCCATCCCGCCGACGCGGATGCGCTGATCAAAACGGGTGATGGCAATTTTGTACGTTTCATCAAGAATAGTGGAAACCGGCGCGCCGTCTTCTTCGGCGATGGGAATGGTCAGCGAGTAGCCTTTCAGCGGGTAGACCGGGATGTCCACCAGCCCTTTTAACATGGCGGTTGAATAAGAGCCGAAGGCCATCACGTAGGCATCGGCTTTGATGTTTTCCGCGCCGCATTTCACGGCATAAATTTTTCCGTTTTCATACAGCAATCGATCGACCGGGGTGTTGTAGCGAAACACCACGCCCGCCTGCTCCGCCATCGCCGCCAGCCGTTCGGTAAAAAGCTGACAGTCGCCGGTTTCGTCATTCGGCAAACACAGGCCGCCGGTTAAGTGGTCCGCCACTTCCGCCAGCGCCGGTTCTGCCTCCGCCAGCCGCCCGGCTTCCAGCAACTGATACGGTACGCCAGCGTCTTCCAGCACCGCGATGTCGCGCGCGGCATTTTCAAACTGCTGCGCGGTGCGGAACAGTTGCAGAGTGCCGCCCTGCCGCCCTTCATACTGAATGCCGGTGTCGGCGCGCAGCGCCTTCAGGCAGTCGCGGCTGTACTCGGCGATGCGCACCATCCGGCCTTTGTTTTCCATATAGTGGCGGGTGTCGCAGTTGCGCAGCATCTGCCACATCCATTTCAACTGGAAAGGCGTGCCGTCGAGGGAGATCGCCAGCGGCGCATGGCGCTCAAACATCCATTTAATCGCCTTAAGCGGTACGCCCGGCGCGGCCCAGGGTGCGGCGTAGCCGGGGGAGATTTGCCCGGCGTTGGCGGCGCTGGTTTCCTGCGCCGGGCCGGATGCTCTGTCGATCACCGTTACTTCGTGTCCTGCCTGGCGTAAATACCAGGCGCTGGTTACGCCCACTACGCCACTTCCCAGTACGACAACGTGCATATCCACTCCGTTATGAGTAAAAGAACAATCACCTAATTACAAATTGATAACCTAGTTAAATATAATATTCAACATTCGACTTTTTTATGGTGAGCTACCTCACACCGCGCCCGTCGATTATGGATCGGCATGTTTTGCGATCTCCTGCTGCGCGATTTTTTAATCCAGCATAAAAACCTGGAAAATCCCTGTTTTCACCCTTTTCTGCGCCGGTTACCGGCAAAGAAAAGTCAGGTCGCCCTGCACGCATTTTATCCGGTGTTCTATGCTTGAAATGAGGCTCTCCAGACAGAGAGAGTCGCCAACAATGAGGGCGCGCTAATGGCTACGATTGATTCCATGAATAAGGACACCACACGTCTGAGCGATGGACCCGACTGGACGTTTGAGCTGCTTGAAGTGTATTTGCAGGAGATCGACCGGGTGGCGAAGCATTACCGGCTGGATACCTATCCGCATCAGATTGAAGTGATCACCTCCGAGCAGATGATGGACGCCTATTCCAGCGTCGGGATGCCGATCAATTATCCGCACTGGTCGTTCGGCAAAAAGTTCATCGAAACCGAACGCCTGTATAAGCATGGTCAGCAGGGACTGGCTTATGAGATTGTCATTAACTCGAATCCCTGCATTGCTTATCTGATGGAAGAAAACACCATTACCATGCAGGCGCTGGTGATGGCGCACGCCTGCTACGGGCATAACTCCTTCTTTAAAAATAACTATTTATTCCGTAGCTGGACCGATGCCAGCTCCATTGTTGATTACCTGATTTTCGCCCGTAATTACATCACCCAATGCGAAGAGCGCTACGGCGTGGATGAGGTCGAGAAGTTGCTCGACTCCTGCCACGCGCTGATGAACTACGGCGTGGACCGCTACAAACGTCCGCAAAAGATTTCACTGCAGGAAGAGAAAGCGCGGCAAAAAAGCCGGGAAGAGTATCTGCAAAGCCAGGTGAATACGCTGTGGCGTACCCTGCCGAAGCGCGAGGAAGAGAAAGCGGTAGTGGAAGCGCGCCGCTATCCGTCCGAGCCGCAGGAAAATCTGCTCTACTTTATGGAGAAAAATGCGCCGCTGCTGGAGCCGTGGCAGCGTGAGATCCTGCGTATTGTGCGCAAAGTGAGCCAGTATTTTTATCCGCAGAAACAGACCCAGGTGATGAACGAAGGATGGGCGACGTTCTGGCACTACACCATTCTCAATCATCTTTACGATGAGGGGAAAGTGACCGAGCGCTTTATGCTGGAGTTTTTGCACAGCCATACCAACGTAGTGTTCCAGCCGCCGTATAACAGCCCGTGGTACAGCGGGATTAACCCCTACGCGCTGGGGTTTGCCATGTTCCAGGATATCAAACGCATCTGCCAGTCGCCGACGGAAGAAGATAAGTACTGGTTCCCGGATATCGCCGGTTCCGACTGGCTGGAGACGCTGCATTTTGCGATGCGCGACTTTAAAGATGAAAGTTTTATCAGCCAGTTCCTGTCACCGAAAGTGATGCGCGATTTCCGCCTGTTCAGCGTGGTCGATGACGATCACCACAATTACCTGGAGATTTCAGCGATCCACAACGAAGAAGGCTACCGGGAACTGCGTACCCGCCTGTCGTCGCAGTACAATTTAAGCAATCTGGAGCCGAATATTCAGGTCTGGAATGTGGATTTGCGCGGCGACCGTTCACTGTCCCTGCGCTATATTCCGCAAAACCGCGTGCCGCTGGACAAAGGACGGCGCGAGGTGCTGAAGCACGTGCATCGCCTGTGGGGGTTTGATGTATTGCTGGAGCAGCAGAATGAAGATGGCAGCGTGGAACTGCTGGACAGATGCTCGTCTAAAGTAAATTCGCTGTAGGTTTTAACGGGTGTCGTTTTTAACAGGCCGGGCGCGAGTGCCCGGCCTGAATGTTTACTGATGACGGGTGGTTAATTCGGCAATTCGGACAATCACCTTCACCGCTTTTTCCATACCTTCCAGCGACACAAACTCGTGCTTACCGTGGTAGTTATAGCCGCCGGTAAACAGGTTCGGACAGGGCAGCCCCATAAAGGAGAGCTGCGCGCCGTCGGTGCCGCCACGAATCGGCTTCATATCAGGCTGGATGTCGCAGTCGATCATCGCCTGTTTGGCAATGTCGATGATGTGCGGATGCTCTGCCACCTTTTCATGCATATTGTAGTAGCTGTCTTCAATAATCAGCTCTATGTAGCAATCCGGGTGCAGCCCCTTGCCAACCTTTTTGGCGATTTCCATCATCTTGCGCTTGCGGGCTTCAAACTGCTTGCGGTCAAAATCGCGCACGATGTAGTGCATTTCCGCGCGATCGACGCTGCCTTTCATGCTGGTGAGATGATAAAAACCTTCGTACCCTTCGGTGGCTTCCGGGCTTTCCTCAGTCGGCACTTCGGCGTGAATGCGCGCGGCCAGCGACAGGGCATTCACCATGACCCCTTTTGCGGTTCCCGGATGCACGTTGTTGCCGACAATTTTGATCGTCACCGAGGCAGCGTTGAAGTTTTCAAACTCCAGCTCGCCCACCCCGCCGCCATCGACGGTATAGGCCCACTGCGCGCCAAAGGCAGCGACGTCAAAATGCTTCGCGCCCTTGCCGACTTCTTCATCCGGCGTGAAGGCCACGCGGATATCGCCGTGGGGAATGTTTTTCGCTTTCAGCACCGCCAGTGCGGTCATGATTTCGGCGATCCCTGCTTTATCGTCTGCGCCGAGCAGGGTTTTACCGTCGGTGGTGATCAGCGTTTGCCCCAGCATCTGGTGCAGCACCGGGAACATCACCGGAGAAAGCACTTCATCACCAATGCCAAGCGCAATGTCGCCACCGCGATAGCCTTCAATGATTTGTGGATGGACGTTTTTACCGCTGAAGTCTGGCGCGGTGTCTACGTGGGAGATAAAGCCAATTGTCGGTACTGTGCCTTCAACGTTGCCAGGCAGCGTGCCCATCACGGTGCCTTTTTCGCTAAGGGTAACGTCAACCAGCCCCATGTCTTCAAGCTGGTCTTTGAGCAACCGTAACAGCTTCCACTGCCCCTCGGTACTCGGCACCTGGCGCACGCCAGGCTTCGATTGCGTATCCAGAGAAACGTACTGTAAAAAACGCTCAAGTAATTTTTCCATGCGGTCACCCTCACTTTTTGTGACAACATTATCAGTAAGCAAGAAAAGACAAATATTGCGTCAGGTCACTTTTAGGCGGGCAAACGAGAATATTTTCCGTTAAGCCGACCTTTGTATTAAAGGTAGCGTACCATTACGTATCAAGGATTGGCGATTTCAAAGGTTTGCCGTAGAATGCCAGCCCTTACATTATGTGCAGAAACCCTAAGGTGGTTAATCACAAACCCCGTATCGGCCAGCGTTCCGGTACGTCTACATGGGACAGAGTCATAAATTGAATACACAACCGCGTTCGCTTTCACCACTGGTGCAACTGGCGGGACTCAATAAGAGTTTTGATGGTAAACACGTTATCAGTGATTTTAACCTGACTATCAATAACGGTGAATTCCTTACGCTACTTGGCCCCTCTGGCTGCGGTAAAACAACCGTTCTGCGCCTGATTGCCGGGCTGGAAAATGTCGATACCGGCACCATTCGCCTGGAAGATCTGGATATTACCGATGTTCCGGCGGAGAACCGTCACGTTAACACCGTCTTTCAAAGCTATGCCCTTTTTCCGCATATGACCGTTTTTGAAAACGTGGCGTTTGGCCTGCGGATGCAAAAAACCCCTGCCGCTGAAATCCCTCCCCGCGTTAATGACGCGCTGCATATGGTGCAGCTGGAGGAGTTCGCCCAGCGTAAGCCGCACCAGCTTTCCGGCGGTCAGCAGCAGCGTGTCGCTATCGCCCGCGCGGTGGTGAATAAACCCCGTCTGCTACTGCTTGATGAATCCCTCTCAGCGCTGGACTACAAACTGCGCAAGCAAATGCAGAACGAGCTAAAGGCGCTCCAGCGCAAGCTCGGCATTACCTTTGTGTTTGTCACCCACGATCAGGAAGAAGCGCTGACCATGTCCGATCGCATTGTGGTGATGCGCGACGGGCGCATTGAGCAGGACGGCACGCCACGCGAAATTTATGAAGAGCCAAAAAATCTGTTCGTCGCCAGTTTCATCGGCGAAATCAATATTTTCAGCGCCACGGTGATTGAGCGTCTGGACGCGCGCCGGGTGCGCGCCAGCGTTGAAGGCCGCGAATGCAATATCGACGTTAACTTCGCCGTCGAAAAAGGGCAAAACCTGAACGTGCTGCTACGCCCGGAAGACCTGCGGGTGGAAGAAATTAACGATAACAGCGACGTTGAAGGGCTGGTCGGTTACGTGCGGGAACGTAACTACAAAGGCATGACCCTGGAATCAGTCGTTGAGCTGGAAAACGGCAAGATGGTGCTGGTCAGCGAATTTTTTAACGAAGACGACCCGGATTTTGACCACTCGCTGGATCAGAAAATGGCGATTAACTGGGTAGAAAGCTGGGAGGTTGTACTGGCTGATGAAGAACACAAGTAAATTCCAGAAGGTGGTGATCGCCACTATCGTGGGTTGGCTTGTGGTATTTGTCTTTCTGCCCAACCTGATGATCATCGCCACCAGCTTCCTGACCCGGGACGACGCTAATTTCGTCAAAATGGTCTTTACGCTGGATAACTACGCCCGTCTGCTGGACCCGCTCTATTTTCAGGTGCTGATGCACTCGCTGAATATGGCGCTGATTGCTACCGTCGCTTGCCTGGTGCTGGGCTATCCGTTCGCCTGGTTTCTGGCGCGACTGCCGCAGAAGGTCCGCCCGCTGCTGCTGTTTCTGCTGATTGTGCCGTTCTGGACCAACTCGCTGATCCGTATTTACGGGCTGAAAATTTTCCTCAGCACCAAAGGGTATCTGAACGAGTTTTTACTCTGGCTCGGCATTATTGAAACGCCCATTCGCATTATGTTCACCCCCGGCGCGGTAATTATCGGGCTGGTGTATATTCTGCTGCCGTTTATGGTGATGCCGCTCTATTCCAGCATTGAGAAGCTCGATAAACCGCTGCTGGAAGCGGCGAAAGATTTAGGCGCAAACAAGCTACAGACGTTTGTGCGCATTATTCTGCCGCTGACCATGCCGGGGATTATCGCCGGTTGCCTGCTGGTGATTTTACCGGCGATGGGGCTGTTTTACGTGTCTGACCTGATGGGTGGCGCGAAAAACCTGCTGATCGGTAACGTCATCAAAAGCCAGTTCCTGAATATCCGCGACTGGCCGTTTGGTTCCGCCACCAGCATTACACTGACGGTGGTGATGGGCCTGATGCTGCTGGTTTACTGGCGCGCCGCGCGGTTGCTGAACAAGAAGGTGGAACTGGAATGATCGGACGCCTGCTTCGCGGCGGTTTCATGACCGCCATTTATGCTTATCTGTATATTCCGATCATCATTCTGATCGTCAATTCGTTTAACAGTTCGCGCTTCGGCATTAACTGGCAGGGCTTTACCACCAACTGGTATAGCCTGCTGCTGAATAACGATAGCCTGTTACAGGCCGCCCAGCATTCGCTGACGATGGCGATTTTTTCGGCAACGCTGGCGACGCTTATCGGCTCGCTGACCGCCGTGGCGCTGTACCGCTACCGTTTTCGCGGCAAGCCATTTGTCAGCGGAATGCTGTTTGTGGTGATGATGTCGCCGGATATCGTGATGGCTATCTCGCTGCTGGTGCTGTTTATGATGCTCGGCATTGAGCTGGGCTTCTGGTCGCTGCTGTTTTCGCATATCACCTTTTGCCTGCCCTTTGTGGTGGTGACGGTCTATTCGCGCCTGAAAGGGTTTGATGTACGGATGCTGGAGGCGGCAAAAGATCTGGGTGCCAGCGAGATGACGATCCTGCGTAAAATCATTCTGCCGCTGGCAATGCCCGCCGTTGCTGCGGGCTGGCTGCTGAGTTTTACCCTGTCGATGGACGACGTGGTGGTCTCGTCATTTGTGACCGGACCGGCCTATGAAATTTTACCGCTGAAGATTTATTCGATGGTTAAAGTCGGCGTTTCACCGGAAGTGAACGCGCTGGCAACAATTCTGTTGGTTCTGTCGCTGGTTATGGTCATTGCCAGCCAGCTTATTGCACGCGATAAAACGAGGGGACGTTAAGATGATAAAATGGTCACGCCATCTGCTGGCTGCGGGCGCGCTGGCTCTCGGCATGAGCGCCGCCCATGCTGACGACGCGAAAACGCTTTATTTCTACAACTGGACCGAATATGTGCCGCCGGGACTGCTGGAGCAGTTCACCAAAGAGACTGGCATCAAGGTGATTTATTCGACCTATGAGTCGAATGAAACCATGTATGCCAAGCTTAAAACCTATAAAGACGGCGCGTACGATCTGGTGGTGCCCTCCACCTATTTCGTCGACAAAATGCGCAAAGAAGGCATGATCCAGAAGATCGACAAATCCCGGTTGAGCAATTTCAGCAACCTCGATCCAGAAATGCTCAATAAGCCGTTCGATCCCAACAACGATTACTCCATCCCCTATATCTGGGGCGCCACGGCGATTGGCGTCAACAGCGATGAAATCGATCCTAAAAGCGTCACCAGCTGGGCCGATTTGTGGAAGCCGGAATATAAAGGCAGCCTGCTGCTGACCGATGACGCGCGCGAAGTGTTCCAGATTGCGCTGCGCAAGCTGGGCTACTCCGGGAATACCACCGATCCAAAGGAGATCGAAGCGGCGTATAAAGAGCTGCAAAAACTGATGCCAAACGTGGCGGCGTTTAACTCCGATAACCCGGCTAACCCGTATATGGAAGGCGAAGTGAATCTGGGAATGGTGTGGAATGGTTCGGCGTTTGTCGCCCGTCAGGCAGGCACGCCGCTGCAAATCGTCTGGCCGAAAGAAGGCGGTATTTTCTGGATGGACAGCCTGGCGATCCCGGCGAACGCCAAAAACAAAGAAGGCGCGCTGAAGCTGATTAACTTCCTGCTGCGCCCGGAAGTGGCGAAGGAAGTGGCAGAAACCATCGGTTATCCGACGCCTAACCTTGCAGCACGCAAGCTGCTTAGCCCGGACGTCGCTAATGATAAATCGCTGTACCCGGATGCGGCTACCATCAGCAAAGGCGAATGGCAGAATGATGTCGGCGACGCCAGCGCGATTTATGAAGAGTATTATCAGAAGCTGAAAGCAGGACGCTAAACGGCTGTGCCCCTCGCCTGTGCGGGGGGCGTACCTGCCAGAAAAGGACGTCACCCGATCATGACAACGTTACATTTGATGGTGGGATTGCCCTGTAGCGGCAAAACCACCGCCGCCTGGAAGCGCGTAAATGGATCGGTTTATCCCGCTATTTCAGCCGCCGGATGCGGATGCGCTGGGGTAGTCGTGCTGGCGAGAATTCCCGTCCAGGACAGCTATAATCCCTTCAGCAACTTCTCGACAAACTCCGGCACCACATCGCTTGCCATCCCGTAATGCTTCTCCTGGAACTCGCTGCCGACCTGGCTGGGTTCAAGGTTTAGCTCGACGGTATGCGCGCCGTGCAGCCGGGCTTCATGCACAAAACCTGCCGCCGGGTAAACGTGCCCGGACGTCCCGATGGCGATGAACACGTCCGCCATTCCCAGCGCGTGATAGATTTCGTCCATGCCGAGCGGCATTTCACCGAACCAGACGACGTGCGGACGCAGCGGAGCCGGAAACTGGCAGCAGTGGCATTTGTCCTCCGGCGTGACGTCGCCGGTCCACTCCAGCACCTGCCCGCTCCACGAGCAGCGCACTTTCAACAGTTCGCCGTGCATGTGGACGATGTTCTTATTGCCCGCGCGCTCGTGCAGGTTGTCAATGTTTTGCGTCACCAGTAAAAAGCGGTCGCCCAGCGCCTCTTCAAGCCGCGCCAGCGCTAAATGCGCCGCGTTCGGCGCGATTTCAGGCTGCTGAAGCTGGCGGCGGCGGGCATTGTAAAACGCCTGCACCAGCGCCGGATCGCGGGCGAACCCTTCCGGCGTCGCCACATCCTCAACCCGATGCTCTTCCCACAGACCATCCGCCGCGCGGAAAGTGCGAATGCCCGATTCGGCTGAAATACCGGCACCGGTCAGAACCACAACTCTCGGTTTTTCCATCTCTTCTGGCACCCTGTCTCTGAAGAAAATCCGCTGACGCAGACGCTCGCGCAGTCGGCGTTTATTGCGGCGAAAACGGCTTAAGCGATGTAGGCGGCGCGACTGCATAATTACCTCTGCGGCGATTCAGTAAGATGGAGAAACGCCGCGCCGCGCATTCCTCCGGCGTCACCGTGCCGGGCGCGCTCAATTCGCGGCACGCGGGCAACCGGTAACAGATGACGCGGCAGACGCGCCGCGAGTCCTTCTGCTATAGCACTAAAGTTAGACAATCCACCGCCAATCACCAGTAAATCGGGATCGACAATGGTCATTATGTTACCCAGGCACACCGCCAGCAGATCCAGATAGCGCTCGACGTGCTGACGCGCTTTTTCATCGCCCTGCTGCCAGCGCGCGACGATCTCTTCGCCGCTGAGCGCTTCATCATAGAAATGCTGATACAGCCAGGCGAAGCCGCGACCGGAAAGGTAGTTTTCGATACAGCCGATTTGCCCGCAGCCGCAGCGTTTCAGCGGGAAATCAAAGCCCATCAGGGTGAAGGCGTCTACCGGCAGACGGATATGGCCGAACTCGCCGGTGATGTAGCTGCGCCCGGTGATCGCTTTGCCGTCAAGGACCAGCCCGCCGCCAACGCCGGTGCCGAGGATCAGCCCCATCACCAACGGATACTGGGTAAATTCTTCGTCCCACGCTTCCGAAAGCGCAAAACAGTTGGCGTCGTTATCGAGCCGCACATCGCGGTCCAGCAGGCGGCTTAAGTCTGCACGCAGCGGTTGCCCGGAGGCGGCGGGCACGTTGGCGGCGTAAAGGGTGCCGTCTTCAGTTTCCGGCATTCCTGGAATACCGATCCCCACCGAACCTTTGCAGCCGAAACGGGCGTCCGCATCGTTAACCAGCCCGGTGACCGCCTGTAAAAATGATTCATAACTGTCGCGTGGGGTGGCGATGCGCGTTTCCCATTGCAGATGCCGCTCGTTGTCAAAGACGCCCAGCGCAATCTTGCTGCCACCAATATCAAATCCGTAATACATCGCCCGCTCCTTGTGTAAATTATTGCCCGCTTAATACCCTTGCAGGATCAATGTTACTGGCGCGCCGCGCCGGATACCAGCTCGCCAGAAGGCTAAGCAGCAGCGCCGTAACCAGAACATACAGCACATCCAGCCAGTGTAATTCTGAAGGCAGAAAATCAATAAAATAGATATCCCCGGACAGGAACCGATGGCCGATCAGCTTTTCGATTCCTTTAATAATAGCCGTCAGTTGGAAGGCACCTGTGACCCCGATGACCACGCCGATCACGCTGCCGAGCAGCCCCGCCAGCAGGCCGTACCAGACGAAAATAGCGCGGATCAGGCCATCTTTTGCCCCCAGCGTGCGCAGTACCGCAATGTCGCTGCTTTTATCTTTCACCGCCATCACCAGCGTGGAGACGATGTTAAAGCAGGCCACGCCGATCACCAGGATCATCGCCAGATACATAATGGCGCGGATCATCTGAATGTCGCGATACATATAGCCGTAGGTGCCCACCCAGCTTTTGATATAAACGTAATCGTTAGTCACTTCACCCGCCGCGCGCACCAGCGCTGGCGCGTTGAATACGTCGCTGACCTTAAGCGCAATGCCCGTCACGCTGCTGCCCATGTCCAGATACTGCTGGGCATCCTGCATTGGGATCATCGCAAAGCTGTGGTCGAGCTGACCGCTCAGTTGCAGGATGCCGGTGACGTGTAATCTTACGCGCTTCGGCTGCTGGAGTTTGCGATCGGCGCTGGCGTTCGGGATCATGATCGACACCCAGTCGCCCTGCTTCACTTTCAGCGCATCGGCAATGCCTTTGCCGATAATGATTTGCTGCTCCCCGGCCTTAAAGCTGGACCAGGCATTGTTTTGCACGTACTGCGGCAGTGCGCTGAGTGTGTTTTCCTGCTGCGGATCGACGCCCTTCACCTGGATAGCGCGGATATTTGCCCCGCTCTCCACCAGCCCGGTAAAGTCAACGTAGGGAGCCGCCGCCAGAATGCCCGGCACTTTTTCGATTTTAGCGAGTTTGTCATTCCAGCCGTTCCACGGCTGGTTAACGGGTTCGATCTGCCCGTGCGGCACCACGGCTAAAATGCGGTTGTTCAATTCGCGCTCAAAACCGTTCATGGCGCTAAGGCCGACGATCAGCACCGCCACGCCCAGCGCGATGCCAATGGTGGAGATGATGGAGATCAGCGACACCATACCGCTGCGGCGACGTCCACGACTAAAACGCAGGCCGATCAGGAGGGATAAAGGCGAGGCCATTATTCTGCTCCCATCAGGCTCAGTTCGGTGTTCAGGCGGCCGTCGCGCATTTCCAGCTGGCGGCTCATGCGGCGGGCGAGCTGTAAATCGTGAGTGACCACCAGAAACGCGGTGCCCTGCGAGGCATTCAGTTCACCGAGCAGTTTGAAAATGCTGTCGGCGTTGCGCGCATCCAGATTACCGGTTGGTTCGTCGGCCAGTACCAGACGCGGATTGTTGACCAGCGCACGGGCAATCGCCACGCGCTGACGCTCGCCGCCGGAAAGCTCGGAAGGACGGTGGCTGCTGCGGTGATCCAGCCCCACCGCTTTCAGCATCTCCCGCGCTCTGGCGTTGATTTCCGCCGGACGTTTTTTACCGATCAGCAGCGGCATCGCCACGTTTTCCAGCGCGGTAAAATCGGGCAGCAGATGATGAAACTGGTAGATAAAGCCGAGATTCTGGTTGCGCAGTTCCGCTTTCGCCGCAGAGGAGAGCGTGCTCATCGGCTGGCCGTTGAAAATAACATCGCCGGAGGTCGGCGTGTCCAGACCGCCCAGCAGGTGCAGCAGCGTACTTTTACCGGAGCCGGAACTGCCGACAATCGCCATCGTCTCACCCTCACCTACGCTGAAGCTGACATCGTGCAGGACGTCGGTTTGCACACTGCCTTCCTGATAGCGCTTGCACAGGTTGTCGCACTGCAACAGGATTTTATTCATAACGTAAAGCCTCAGCGGGTTGGGTGGCGGCAGCGCGCCAGGAAGGATACAGCGTGGACAGCAGTGCAATCGCCATCGCCACCAGCGCGATGACAATCACCTGCAACGGGTCGATCGCCACCGGCAGTGCGGCACCGTCCAGAAACGCGCCGATAATCGGCATTAAATTATTAAGCTGGCTGGCAAGCAGCGCGCCAAGCACCGCCCCCAGCAACGCGCCGATAATTCCGGCGCTGGCCCCCTGAACCATAAACACCGCCATGATCTGGCGCGGCGTCAGCCCCTGGGTTTGCAGGATCGCCACTTCGCCCTGTTTCTCCATCACCATTAATCCCAGCGAGGTGATGATGTTGAAGGCGGCGACGGCGACGATCAGGCTAAGCAGCAGCCCCATCATATTTTTTTCCATGCGCACGGCCTGGAACAGTTCGCCTTTGCGCTCGCGCCAGTCGTGCCACTGGGTGCCTTGCGGCAGCGTTTGCTGGCTTAAGGTATCGACCTGTAAAGGCTCGTTGAGCCACAGCCGCCAGCCAGTGATATTGCCCGCCGGGTAGCGCATCAGGCGCGAGGCGTCCTGAATGTTCACCAGCATCTGATACCCGTCAACTTCACTGTTGGCCGCGAACGTCCCGGCAACCGTAAACAGGCGCTGGCTGGGAATGCGTCCCATCGGCGTGAACTGACTGGCAGACGGCACCATCAGGCGAATTTGATCGCCACGGTTCAGCCCAAGCTGCCCCGCCAGCTGCTCGCCGAGGATGATGTTGTAGCTGCCCGGTTGCAGATCGGTCTGTTTGACGTTAACCAGATAGGGCGTGAGCGGATCTTTTTGCGCCGGGTCAATACCCAGCATCACGCCAACCGCCACGCTGCGGGCGCTTTGCAGCACCACGTCACCGGTAGTGACCGGAGCGATGCGATTAACGCCCTGCAGTTTCACTGCCTGGGCGGGCAGTTTTTGTGGATCGAGCGATCCCTGCGTCGAAGAGAGTACCGCCTGCGGCATCAGCCCCAGAATGTTGTTTTGCAGCTCGCGTTCAAAGCCGTTCATCACCGACAGCACCGTCACCAGCGCCATCACGCCGAGCGTAATGCCGATAGTTGAAAGCCATGAGACAAAGCGACCGAAGCGGTCCGCTGCGCGCCCACGCATATAGCGCAGGCCGATAAATAGTGCGACAGGTTGGTACATGTAATCCGTCTGGTTGCGAAGGCAGAGGGGGGAAGTATATAAGCGAAAACGCACAGCGTAAATGAGGCAAACGGTAAGAGTTCGTCATCAGACTGTCAAAATTATCTGATAAAACAAATTGCTATTATGTGCCCATAATGATTGAAGATGCCTGACTTGCTACCAACAAGGGATCCTGCTGTTATCTATGGGTGTATTCATTACCGGGCAGCTTGAACGTCTTCACGACACCACGGGTGACGGGCGTATTTGCAATCGCATTAAAACCGTTCTTCCGGGCTTTGAAGGCTGAAGTTCAGCCATGCGTGCTCTGGCTTTGTGTCCTGTACCCGACTACGGTCGATCACCATAGTAATGAATTTCTGAATAAGGACAACCTAAAGCCCGGTAACGGCGGTTCGGACGGCAAACTCAGTGCTCAACGGACTTCTCATTTAATCATTCATTTATCCAATAACTTATTGCATCATGTCCATGAGGTTATCGCTTTTGTGGCTCAGGCAGGGGAATTATTTTTACTGCTCCCGTAATGAATAAAAGGTTGCATCGTAGCGAGTCAACCTACAAAAATAAAAAATTCATTTAACCTGGGTTAAACGCGTCAGCGGTAAAACCACATTGCTGCCTTCAGGGCAACCACAGGCCACAATGTCCCCTTCAAGAGCGATAGCCGTACCGTTGACAAATTGCTGGTGTGGCCCTTTCGCAACAATATCACCGATGCCTTTCTTGCAGACAGGACAGGATGCCTGCATACCGATGAGGGCTACGGGATAACCATCGTTTATAAGAATATCTGTACCCTGTAATACGTTTCCACCGGTAGATGTGGAACTTGATTTGACTATTACACTACGCATAAATTTCCTTATTTGTTTTGCATGAAACATTTCATAAGTTTAACGAATATAAATACGAAGTTCACTTATAGATTCTTCATGTTATGAAGCGATGATAGCATTGATAGTTTTTAAAGCTTGCTTTCATATTTTTATGCCTTTTAACTCTATATGTATACTCGCATGGTTATAGCTATTTTTTGTTTTTCAACCATTTCTCTTTAAATTCAGTTAAGTAAGAAATTCTTTCTTCCTCAGTTTTATTTTTAATTGAATTACAAATCTGTGAATACCTTAACTTACCAAACGTTTTACTACACTCTGCTCCTAAATAGGTGAAATAGTCATTTTCAGTAAGTGACTTGAGAACCAACAAAAATAAAGCGTGTCGATCCAATTTTGCAGGGATGTCACTGAATTCATCAGTTAATGTGTCAGCTATTTCATACCCAATGTCAGTTGCAGAATCATCGTGTGGCTCATTACTGGAGAAAGGGTCAAGTGCTGCAAAATAATTAGCATCACCTTTTTTGAGATTAAGTTGACGCCCAATAACCCCCCAGTTTATGTTCGAAAACCCTTCATTGCTATAAATACGACCATCATTACCTATACGGATCATCTCAGCATAAAGTTTTTTTATTGGTGTTTTGAAATCATAAATACTAATCGCGGATCCATTTTGGTTCCACTCAACTTTATTATTATAATATTTAGTGTGAGAAACATTTCCACCAGCGTTATTATGAGATGCATAAGGGATCCCAGAGGAGTACTCAATACAATTACCCTCTGGGCCAAACGCTTTTTTTCTCTGTTCTTCATAATACTGATAGTCATAAAGGTCTACACCAAATCCAAATTTATTATGTCTAACTGCCTCAAAATTATCAATTGCGCCTGCTTCAAAACAGGTATCATTTATCCCGAGTGAAGGTCCCATAACACCTAACTTCCCCAATGCACTTAGTTTTCCTTGTGCGAGATCGTCATGAATATCTTTTAACTCTTTATAGTTATCCATACTAAATTCCTGGACTAAATCGATAAAATAAGAAATGACACTCTGCGCAATATTAATTCTTGCCTCAATCACGTGATTTACATTATTATTGTTAGTTTCTTCTTCAGCTTTTTTTGAAGGTAAAATATTTAATTTCAATACTCCTTTCCAGTATTTACTTTCCCTGTCAAAAAAAGCAGCAGAACCAATTGGATCTGCCCAAATTATAAGGTAGCAGCTATTTTCAAATTCTTCTTGGCTGATTTGACACTTCCAAGGAACTGATTCATCATCGGAAATAATCCATGGGAAAGCGCCTTCGCTGGGATAGAGTTTGCTATTTTTCTCAAGGTTGTATATTTTGTTAATTTTTAATGGAACCGGAAACTGATCCTCATACTCTTGCTGACTCCATAAGCAATAATTTATCCGTAAACTATCAACGCCAATGTCAGTTACATTTGGTAATGGTTGTTCTCCCCCGGATATAGTTATTTTTAAAAACCATCTCTCTAATTCTCCAGCATCGTTTTTCTTACTGAATGTGTCACTCATGAGTTTTCTCTTGTATTTCTTTAGCTGTATCTATAAACTGCCACTGTTTGAAACTCCAGTGGTAACTTGCCTGAGCATCAGAACCAATGACTCTTAAATCAATGTGCTCACTTCGATACTGACAAATAAGTTTTGGGAGAAAGACATCTTTTACTAACCATATTGAATAAGGTATGGCCAAATAATTTTCTTCATCATATGCAAGACAACTCACATAGCCAAACCCGATTTCACCATACATCGTAACAGTTAATTTATATTTGTCTGAACTGGTAGTAATTGAATTAACTGATTGCCAAATAGTAATCCTCATTCCTAGTTCTATACATACGATAAAAAAACATATTATAGAAAAAATCAATCTTCTTTTTTTCAACTATTTGGCCTCAATGTTAACTTTGACACTTTTAATCAAAATCTCTTCACTGCCTTCTATTGTCAGCTTAGTACCTTTGATATCTACTTGACCATCATGTTTTAGTATCAGCGACGCATTTCCAGCATATATCTCCACTCCCTCAGCGGCCTGAATTATTTTCACACCACCGCATATTTCTTTACTATTTGCCCCTGAAATAAACTTCAAAGATGTTCCAGCACTAATGGAAACTCTTTCACCCGCATTTATCAGTTTTGCTCCCGTAACTGAACTGGTGTCAGACATATTAATATGCTCCATCCGACTTCCCTGTATGAATGTGGTCATATTTCCCACTCCAGGTAAAATGCCATTAGCACCTATCGAAAATGCCATTTGTTTTAGTAAAGTTGCGGCATTATCCTGAAAAGCTGTTAATTTCATGCTGCGATACCCGTCTGTAAAATTATTTCCCACCGACAGAACACAATCACCCCCTATACAGGTATTCTGTGTCCCCCCGACCTGGGTAACCTGGCTTTCATCCACCAGAACTGCGCTGTTCCCCTGAATTTTATCCACAGAATGCCGCTTGGTCAGGCTGGTTCTGTCATTATTTATCACATGGTTCATATCCTTCTGCGCATGAATATAAACCTCTTCCCGCCCGGCCATATCCTCGAAACGCAATTCATTAAATCCGTCACCTTTATAGGTCTTCGAGCGGATTGTTGTCCGGGTTCGGGTTAAGGGTAATTTTCCCGGCGAGCGGTTACTTTCGTGATAGGTGCGCCCCATAATAACAGGCTGGTCGGGATCACCATTCAGAAAATCGACAATGACCTCCTGTCCCACCCTCGGGATGGCAAGATGACCAAAACCTGCTCCGGCCCACGGCTGGGATACCCGTATCCAGCATGAGCTGTCTTCATTAGCTTTATGATAGCGATCCCACAAAAATTGCACCCGCACCCGTCCGTGCTCGTCACAGAAAATCTCCTCGCCCGGAGGCCCGGTGACTAAGGCTGGCTGGGGACCGTCCACTCTGGGTTTGGGTAAGGGCGCTGAACGCCAGGTTTTGTCTGCCGGTATCGCCTGAAATTCATTGACCAGCGTGGTACCTTCCCTGGGCGTTCCGGGTGTGGCCTGGGGTTGTTCACCGTGCAGCTCGCTGACCACGACCTGCCACTCCCGGTTCAGATCCTCTGCCGGATGGTCGGTTAGCGTAAAACGCGTTCCGGGCCACAGTTTGGGTGAATTACTGCTGCCTGATGCGGTTTCTGTATTATTACGCCAGCCCTCTGTCTGATAGCGGGAAAAATCCTCCCCATGCTGTTCATCCTTGAAACGTCCCGGGTAATCCAGTATTTCATACTGATTACGCTGCCCGTTAAGATCCATTGCATTGTGACGATACCGGGCCTGCCAGTGGGGGGCTTTGAAGGTGTAATCCTGTGTAATGACACAGGCCGGTCGGACCTGCGCGCGGTAAAGAAAGCGGCTGACACATTCGGTTATGGTACTGCGCGGCTGCGGGTTGAATGGCACCGGAAACGTATCCGGCAGGCAGACCACGCGATCACAAAAAACCAGCTTCTGCCGAGAGCCTTTTCGCGCATGTTCCTCATAAAAAAAGATGCCTTCCTCTGCAATCAGGCGACAGAGAAAATCATAATCTGTTTCGCCATACTGTACGCAAAACTCCCGCGCCGGATGCTTTTCATCAAGCAGGTATGCGGTATCCGTTACACGGTTATCATCCAGCAGTCGCTGGATAATGCTCTGAATATCCTGCTGCTGGAAATGACGAAAATTCTGCCGCAAACTGCTTCGCCACAGGGAGGGGCGAACCAACAAACTGTAACGGGTTTTATTCCCGTCGTATTCACCGCGTTCAAATCCGGTAATCGCGCCCTGCACATGCCGTAAAGGTGTGTCGCCCTGCCAGATGGTCAGTCGCGCCGTCTGCTCAAGAAGCGTACTGGCTTTCAGTGCACAACGTTTACTGACAACATCGATTCTCAGCTTAAA
Source organism: Superficieibacter sp. (assembly GCF_032071645.1). NCBI lineage: Bacteria > Pseudomonadati > Pseudomonadota > Gammaproteobacteria > Enterobacterales > Enterobacteriaceae > Superficieibacter > Superficieibacter sp. The sequence goes on along the minus strand of NZ_DAMAPU010000003.1, from coordinate 308,626 downwards.
CAGCGAAGAGTAAGACTGTGAAAGATGAAAACGGTTAACGGCAAAAGTTTCTGCGGATTGTCCGTCCACTTCAACGGTAAACCGGAGATTGGTCTGTGACATAAATGTGTCCTCAGCAAAATTATGCCAGCAGAAACAAAATGCCAGAACGCCGGGACAGTGCATCAGCCTGAATATGATCTGCCTGTCTCTCTGGGCAATTTGGTACTGTTGTTAATAAATGAATCAATCATGGCTCTACGTGGTTTGTTGTCAATTAATATATTTTAAATTTCATTTTCAGAAAAAATAACGCATGAGAGATTCACGCTTTACTTTTACTCTATGCTAAGGTGCCATTTATTATTTTTATTGTTATTCGTGATGCATAATCAGGGAAAATATAAAACGTCATTAAATATTCTGGAGTTATATGATGACCTCTGAGGAAAAGTATTATCGGGCAGAGTTAGACTATATTCGCAGATATGCCAGACTCCTGGCGCAGGAAAATCCCTGCCTGGAAAGTTTTCTGGACAGTAAAAACATTGACCCCGATACAGCAAGAGCAATGGAGGGATTTGCTTTTCTTTCTGCGAGGTTACGCGAAAAGATTGATGACGAATTCCCCGAAATTACCGTTCCTCTTATTAATCATCTCTGCCCAAATTACCTTCGTCCTGTTCCCTCGATGACTATTATTGAATACACGCCGGATCACACACTCTCTGTGGCGTGCGATATACCCCGTAATACGCAGGTCATGAGCCAATCCCAGGAGAAAGAGACAGCCACAGACAATTATCTGATGCCCGGCGCACAGGACGACCTGCCTGAAGAAGAGCCGACCTGTATATTTTCCCTGTGCCGTAATATCCGTTTACTGCCATTAAAAATAACGGTTATAAAAAATCGCAGCACGCCTGCCAGGGGAATGATTGATATCACTTTCATGCCGTTATCTGGCGGTGCCGTCACGACATCAGACCTGAATACCCTTAGTTTATGGCTGGGAGATGAAAATCCTGTCAGCCGCTGGCAAATTTATCTGTGGCTTTGCCGCTACCGCAGCGAATGCGAACTGATTATTGATGGACGCTGTTATCCACAGCCGGATCTGGCTTTAAAACCGTCCGGGTTTAATCGCCATGAATCGCTGCTGCCGCAAAATAGAAAACTCCACAATGGCTTCCGGGTAATGCAGGACTGGTTTTGCTTTCCTGATGCGTTTTTCTTTTTTGATCTGAGCGGGATATGGCTGCCTGGTGAGTTCCTCACCCGGACCTTCACTTTGCGTCTTCATTTCGACCGACCTCTGCCTGAGACCGTTCAACTGAAAAATTCGTCTCTGCGCCTGCATTGTGCTCCTGCTGTAAACCTGTTTATCCATGATGCGGTTCCTGTCACGCCTGATAAATCACACCAGGCCTGGCCGTTGCGGGTCAGACATACCTTACCTGAATATTTTGATATCTTCAGCGTTGAACGTGTACAGGGGCAGGAACGCAGCACATTCAGGGAGGATGATCTTAACGCTCTCTCCCGCCACAGCAGTCTGCACAGATGGCAGTCATCAGACGATTTTCGCCGTCCTGTTGAATATCACCGGGAACGCAGAATCATTTACTGGCAGTACAGCATTCAGCGTTCTTTGCTCAACAAAGCTTCCGGGCACTTTATTTCATTCCGTCATGGTGACAATAGCATACCGGATGCCACTCTGCTCGGCTCTGAACCTGTTCAGATATCGCTTATCTGCACGAATGCAGAACATCCCTGCCGCCTGGCCGCAGGTGATATCTGCGTCGCGGCTGATAAAAATGCATCCGTTGCGACATTCCGTAATATTACCGTGCCCACAAAACCCGTACCGCCCGTACCGGACGGACCTTTGCACTGGTCGCTGCTCAATACGATGACGCTAAATTATCTCTCCATGAACGATATAGAGGGATTACGCGATATTTTACGTACTTTTGATCGTTGTGCCATTCACACACCATTCTGTGCACGCCTGTCTGAGGAAAAACTGGATGCGCTGGAAAAGCTGGAAACACGGCCCACAGACCGTATTTTTCGGGGTGTCGCGGTACGCGGACTTTCATCCACATTGTATGTTAATCCAGCGCCTTTCTGCTGTGAGGGTGAAATGCACCAGTTAGGAACGGTGCTGTCGCATTTTTTTGCGCTTTACGCCAGTACCCGTTCCTGGCACATGCTGACGATGACCAATACCCGAACAAAGGAGAGCTGGCGATGGGCAGAAAAAACCGGCGAGTTTGCAGCGATGTAATACTCTCAATAATTCACGCGGGATGCAGACGGCGATGCAGTTCATCTGGCGGAATTTAGCGAAAAGAGCTAACCGACAACCTGAAATATGACGTGTACAGATTCCCTCACCGCATCGCTAATTGTTCTACGCTTTGCATATGCGAAATGAACGCGGATAATAGTTTGCATTGAGAATCCGTGAGTTGTCCCCATATCTTCCCGGCAAACTTATCAGAGACCCCGACACGACCTATGCCTGAACAACACCGTTACTCCTTGCCCGCAAAACCGGGCGATCAACGCCAACTGGGAGAGTTGACCGGCGCGGCCTGCGCGACAGAGATCGCCGGGATCGTCGAACGCCATGCAGGTCCGGTTGTGCTGGTCGCACCCGATATGCAAAATGCTCTGCGCCTGCACGATGAAATCAACCAGTTCACTGACAGCCTGGTGATGAACCTCGCGGACTGGGAGACGTTGCCCTACGACAGCTTCTCGCCGCACCAGGAGATTATCTCCTCGCGCCTTTCAGTGCTTTACCAGCTACCGACCATGCAGCGCGGCGTGCTGATCCTGCCGGTCAGTACCCTGATGCAGCGCGTCTGCCCGCACAGTTTTTTGCACGGTCACGCGCTGGTGATGCAAAAAGGCCAGCGTCTGTCGCGCGATGCATTACGCGCGCAGCTGGATTCCGCCGGTTATCGTCATGTTGATCAGGTGATGGCGCACGGCGAGTACGCGACGCGTGGTGCGCTGCTGGATCTCTTTCCGATGGGCAGCGCCCAGCCGTACCGTCTGGATTTTTTCGATGATGAAATCGACAGTCTGCGGCTGTTTGATGCTGATACCCAACGCACCCTCGAAGAAGTGGACGCCATTAATCTGCTTCCGGCACACGAGTTTCCGACGGACAAAACGGCTATTGAGCTGTTTCGTAGCCAGTGGCGCGATAAATTTGACGTCAAGCGCGACGCGGAGCATGTCTATCAGCAGGTGAGCAAAGGCACCCTGCCTGCGGGGATCGAATACTGGCAACCGCTGTTTTTCAGCGAGCCACTACCGCCGCTGTTTAGCTATTTTCCGGCCAATACGCTGATTGTGAATACCGGCGACGTTGAGAGCAGCGCCGAACGCTTTTACGCCGACGCCCAGGCGCGGTTTGAGAATCGCGGAGTCGATCCGATGCGCCCGCTTCTGCCGCCGGAACAGCTCTGGCTGCGGACACCGGAGCTGTTCAGCGAGCTGAAGCACTGGCCGCGCGTGCAGTTAAAAACCGAAAAGCTGGCCGAGAAAGCCGCGAATACCAATCTGGGTTACCAGACCCTGCCGGATCTGGCGGTGCAGGCGCAGCAAAAATCGCCGCTCGACAGCCTGCGCAAATTTGTTGAATCGTTCAGCGGCCCGGTGATTTTCTCGGTGGAGAGTGAAGGCCGCCGCGAAGCGCTCGGCGAACTGCTGGCGCGGATTAAGCTTTCGCCGAAGCGTATCCTGCGGCTGGATGAGGCCGTGGATAACGGGCGCTACCTGATGATCGGCTCCGCCGAACACGGGTATATTGATACCCTGCGCAACCGGGCGCTGATCTGCGAAAGCGATTTACTCGGCGAACGGGTGGCACGCCGCCGTCAGGATAGCCGTCGGACCATTAACCCGGAAACCCTGATCCGCAACCTGGCGGAGCTGCATATCGGTCAGCCGGTGGTGCATCTGGAGCACGGCGTCGGGCGCTACGCAGGGATGACCACTCTGGAAGCGGGCGGAATTAAAGGTGAGTATCTGATGCTGACCTACGCCAACGACGCCAAACTGTATGTGCCGGTCTCCTCGCTGCATCTGATTAGCCGCTATGCGGGTGGCGCGGAAGAGAATGCCCCGCTGCATAAGCTCGGCAGCGATGTCTGGACCCGCGCACGGCAGAAAGCCGCCGAACGGGTGCGCGACGTGGCGGCAGAACTGCTGGATATTTACGCCCAGCGCGCGGCGAAAAAAGGCTTCGCCTTTAAGCATAACCGCGAACAGTACCAGCTTTTTTGCGACAGCTTCCCGTTTGAAACCACCCCGGATCAGGCGGTGGCGATTAACGCAGTGCTCAGCGATATGTGCCAGCCGCTGGCGATGGATCGTCTGGTGTGCGGCGACGTCGGCTTTGGTAAAACTGAAGTCGCGATGCGCGCGGCTTTTCTCGCCATCGAAAACAACAAGCAGGTGGCGGTGCTGGTCCCCACCACCCTGCTCGCCCAGCAGCATTTTGATAACTTCCGCGACCGCTTTGCCAACTGGCCGGTGCGCATCGAGATGCTTTCGCGTTTTCGCAGCGCCAAAGAGCAGGCGCAAATTCTGGAGCAGGCTGCCGAGGGTAAGATTGATATTCTGATCGGCACCCACAAGCTGCTTCAGCCGGAAGTGAAATGGCGCGATCTGGGGCTGCTGATTGTCGATGAAGAACACCGCTTCGGCGTGCGGCATAAAGAGCGGATCAAAGCGATGCGTGCGGATGTGGATATTCTCACCCTGACCGCCACGCCGATCCCGCGCACGCTGAATATGGCGATGAGCGGAATGCGCGATCTTTCGATTATTGCTACTCCGCCCGCGCGTCGTCTGGCAGTGAAAACGTTCGTGCGCGAGTACGACAGCCTCGTGGTGCGTGAGGCGATCCTGCGTGAAGTGCTGCGCGGCGGGCAGGTTTATTATCTCTACAACGACGTGGAAAACATTCAGAAAGCCGCGTCGCGCCTCGCCGAACTGGTGCCGGAGGCGCGCATTGCCATCGGTCACGGGCAGATGCGCGAGCGCGAGCTGGAGCGGGTGATGAACGACTTTCACCATCAGCGTTTTAACGTGCTGGTATGTACCACCATCATTGAAACCGGCATTGATATTCCGACCGCCAATACCATCATTATTGAGCGGGCCGATCACTTCGGCCTTGCGCAGCTTCATCAGCTACGCGGGCGCGTGGGCCGGTCGCATCATCAGGCTTACGCCTGGCTGCTGACACCGCATCCGAAAGCGATGACTACCGATGCCCACAAACGTCTGGAGGCCATTGCCTCGCTGGAAGATTTAGGCGCGGGTTTTGCGCTGGCGACCCACGATCTGGAGATCCGTGGCGCGGGCGAACTGCTCGGCGAAGATCAGAGCGGGCAAATGGAAACCATTGGCTTCTCGCTGTATATGGACCTGCTGGAAAACGCCGTCGATGCCCTGAAAGCCGGACGCGAGCCGTCGCTGGAAGATCTCACCAGCCAGCAAACGGAAGTGGAACTGCGGATGCCATCGCTGTTGCCGGATGATTTTATCCCGGACGTCAACACCCGCCTCTCTTTCTATAAGCGCATTGCCAGCGCGAAGAGCGAAAACGAGCTTGAGGAAATTAAAGTCGAGCTGATTGACCGCTTCGGGCTGCTGCCGGACCCGGCGCGCACGCTGCTGGATATCGCCCTCTTACGCCAGCAGGCGCAGCGCCTCGGCATTCGCAAGCTGGAGGGGAATGACAAAGGCGGACAAATTGAATTTGCGCCGACCAACCACGTTAACCCGGCCTGGCTGATTGGCCTGCTGCAAAAGCAGCCGCAGCATTTCCGCCTCGACGGCCCTACCCGCCTGAAATTTTTCCAGGAGTTAGGCGAGCGCAAAATCCGCATGGAATGGGTGCGCAACTTTATGCGCCAGCTTGAAGAAAACGCCGTCGCCTGATCCTGATCCGGGCATAAAAAAAAGCCCCACGGCATCCACCGTGGGGCTTCCTGCATAATCAGGCAGAGGGTTAATTCTTATTTATAAATCACGGCGGTGCCGTGCAGCGTATTCGGACCGCTTACAGAGGTGATGCGGAATGATTTCGCGCCCATCTCATCAGCTTTCTGCGCCAGTTGATTTTCCAGCGAACCGAGGTTAGTCCCGGCATCGGCAGAGATATTACCGACTTTTTGCTGATCGGCTGGCGTAGACTGCACCTGAACGGCGGCGAAGCTGGCGAAAGACAGGGAGCTAAGAACAGCGGCAGCGATAAGGGTTTTTACGTTTTTCATGATAGTGACCTTTTGCAGATGAATGTTTGGTCGTCAGGATTAACTTAACGATCGATAGGTAAATCATAAGCGTGATCTATATCACAGTCAACATTAATTTATTACCGATCGTTAAAGTAAAATAAAACACTTATCTTTCAAATAAATAACCTTATAATTTTTTTATTCGTCGCCGCGCTGGTGCCCGGATACATTTATTTTTATAATGGTTATTCATTTAACCGATACAGGTACGACGGCACCATGACAACTGACATTCAAAGTTGCACAAAAAAATGCCGTGGCCGACCAAAGGTGTTCGACAGGGAAGCGGCGCTGGACAAGGCCATGACACTCTTCTGGGAACACGGGTACGAAGCGACGTCGCTTGCCGATCTGGTAGAAGCGACTGGCGCAAAAGCCCCCACCCTTTACGCAGAGTTTGTTAATAAAGAAGGGCTGTTTCGTGCTGTTCTCGACCGCTATATTTCACGTTTCGCTGCCCGCTACGAAGCGGAACTGTTCAGCGAAGAGAAAAGCGTTGAGCAGGCTCTGACGGGCTATTTCACTGCTGTCGCCACCTGCTTTACCAGCAAAGAAACCCCTGCGGGCTGCTTTATGATCAACACGTCGGCGACGCTCGCTGCTTCATCAAAGGAAATTGCGCGGACGCTGAAAACCCGTCACGCCCAGCAGGAGCAAACGTTGCGCCAGTTTTTACTGTCCCGTCAGCAGCGTGGCGAGATCCCTGCGCAGAAAGATATTCCCGCTCTGGCGCAGTTTTTAAACTGTATTTTACAGGGGATGTCGATTAGCGCCCGTGAAGGCGCAACGCTTGAAGATTTGCAGCAGATCATCCGCACCACTTTCAGCCTGTGGCCGCGAATGCTGGAGCTGTAACGGTCGCAAAAAAGCCCCTCAGCCTGAGCGATGAGGGGCAAACAGCAGATAACGCTTTTTTTACGCTTTGTTATTCAGGACCAGCTGACCGTTGTTGTCGAGGGGGATTTGCGTACCCGGATCGTTCTTCATCCGAATTTTTCCCTGCTGATCGCCGATTTTGTAAGTCACGTCATAACCGAGCATATTTTCCGATTTGTCATACACCGTTTTGCAGCGCTGTTGCGTAGTGGTGTAGGTATCGCCTTCCTGCATCGATCCCTGGATCTGATTACCGGCGTATCCACCGCCGAGCGCCCCGACGATGGTCGCGACATCTTTACCGCGTCCGCCGCCAAACTGATGACCGACGACGCCACCGGCAACTGCACCGAGCACCGAGCCAGCGATACGGTTTTCATCCTGCACCGGGCGGCGGTGCGTCACATTGACGTTCCGACATACCTGGCGCGGGGTTTTCACCGTTTCTTTAATCGGCGTTGCGGACACTACCTGAGCATACTGCGGGCCACGGTCAAAGACGTTCAGACTGGCTACGGCTGCCACACCCAGCGCAGCGGCGACGCCAATCCCTATACCCGCCAACATGGATTTATTCACGGGAGATCCTCCTTCGTTGCAATTAGTCATAATTTTGCAATCAAGGGAATATTTCGCCAATCAGAACAGGGCTGAATATAGTGGATAACAGCAGGATTCAGAGAACTCTTAAGCACATAATCCTGTTTAACAGGATTATGTGCCGGAAACGTGTGGCAGGAAGGAAGTTTAGTGCAGCTTCAGACGCGGGCGGATCACCCGGTTAATGCTGCCCACCAGCATCATCAGGCCGGTTTTGAAGTAGCCGTGCAGCGCAATCTGGTGCATCCGGTACAGCGAGATGTAAACGAAACGCGCGATGCGCCCTTCAATCATCATCGACCCGCTCATCAGATTCCCCATCAGGCTACCGACGGTAGAGAACCGGGACAGCGAAACCAGCGAACCGTGATCTTTATAGACGTACGCTTTCAGCGACTTGCCTTTGTCCTGCGCAAGAATATTGTGCAGCGCGCAGGTTGCCATCTGGTGGGCGGCCTGGGCGCGCGGCGGCACGAAGCCACCTTCAGGACGGGCGCAGGAAGCGCAGTCGCCGATGGCGTAAATATCCGGGTCGCGGGTGGTTTGCAGCGTCGGCTCTACCACCAGTTGGTTGATGCGGTTAGTTTCCAGTCCGCCGATGTCTTTCATAAAGTCCGGCGCTTTAATGCCCGCCGCCCAGACCATCAGATCGGCGGCGATATACTCGCCTTCTTTAGTATGCAGGCCGCCCGCATCGGCACTGGTAACCATCGTTTTGGTCAGTACCCGCACGCCGAGTTTGGTCAGTTCATTGTGCGCCGCACCGGAAATACGCGGCGGCAACGCCGGAAGAATACGCTCCCCGGCTTCCACCAGCGTGACGTTCAGCGCTTCGTTAGTCAGCCCTTTGTAGCCGTAGCTGTGCAATTGCTTCACGGCATTATGCAGTTCCGCCGACAGCTCTACCCCGGTCGCCCCACCGCCGACAATGGCGATGTTAACTTTGCCACTGGCACCGAGATTAGCGGAGAATTTCAGGAACAGGTTGAGCATTTCCTGATGGAAACGACGCGCCTGATGCGGGTTGTCGAGGAAAATACAGTTTTCCTTAACGCCCGGGGTGTTGAAATCGTTGGAGGTGCTGCCCAGCGCCATGATCAGCGTGTCGTAGGCCAGCTTACGCTCCGGCATCAGCAGTTCGCCTTTCTCATCGCGCAGTTCGGCGAGGGTGAGCGTTTTACTGTCACGGTTGATATCCGTGACGGAACCGAGCTGGAACTGGAAGTCATGGTTACGCGCGTGCGCCAGATAGCTTAAGGCATCCACGCCTTCATCCAGCGAGCCGGTTGCCACTTCGTGCAGCAGCGGTTTCCACAGATGGCTGTGATTGCGATCCACCAGGGTAATTTTGGCTTTTTTGCCGCGCCCCAGTTTTTTGCCCAGCTGCGTTGCCAGCTCAAGACCGCCTGCACCGCCACCTACAATCACAATTTTCTTCAATGGTGTAGTCAACGTGACCCCCTAAAATTATTAACCAATTGTTAATTAAAAGTTATGGAAATAACGTTTAATTAACAACAAGTTACTGACCTGAAACTTTATCACCTGCATCAGAATAACACGATCGGCTCATTGGTCATACCAAAATTGATGTACATCAAGTTTTGCCGCTGAAAAGTTGAACAGGCACTTTTACAGGGCATAAAAAAGGCCAGCGCATGGCTGGCCTTCAGGACGCTGAGCGGGCTTATCCCAGGGTTTTAAAGGCTTTGATCCGCTGCAAATGCGGCGAGATGTTTTTGAATTTGTGGGTCTGCTCTTCGTCCCAGACAATTTCATAGAAAGGTTGCAACATCTCCGCGCTGCGCTGGCTGTTGAGGGCTTCATCCTGACGGGAAAGGATAGCCATGCAGCGGTCGCGATTTTTTTCACGGAAGTTGCTGACGCACTTAGTGGCGATATCCGAGTACTCTTCCGGGCGGTCGATTTTGCCTTCCATATTTTCCGCCGGGAACAGGTTCGGGTTAAACACCACCTGGCGGATGTCACAGAGAAAGCCGATGCGCTCGGCCCAGTAACCGCCAAGCCCGACGCCGCAGATGAGCGGACGGTCGTCAGCGTTGAGCTGGAGCATTTTATCAACCTCTTTCAACAGATGCTGCATATCATGCTTTGGATGGCGGGTGCTGTAGCTAATCAGCCGCACATCGGGATCGATAAATTGCAGTTGCAGCACCTTTTCGTGGTTGCCGGGACTGTTTGAGTCAAAACCGTGTAAATAGATAATCATCGCATCCTCACAACACATCATCTCCCGTGAAGGGATTAGTGGCTTGCTTTGGTTTCCTGCCAGCGCTCGTGCAGGGCATTCAGCTGCGTGCTGACGGTTTTCCATCGCGCGGAATCCATCAGCTCCTGACGAGTAAATGAACCTTTATGATACAATTGCGTAACACGCTGCGCATTGATCGGCGACAGATTATCCAGCACGCTGACCGCCCCTTTACGATTATTGCAGACGAGGATCATATCGCAACCCGCGTCCAGCGATGCCTGTCCGCGCTCGGCGTAGCTGCCCATGATCGCCGCGCCTTCCATAGACAGATCGTCGGAAAAAATTACCCCGTTAAATTTCAGCTCGTCACGCAGTACCGTTTTCAGCCAGTGCGGGGAGCCGCTGGCCGGGCGCGGATCGACCTGGGTGTAAATAACGTGCGCGGGCATGATCGCATCGAGGCGATTTTCATCAATGAGCGTGCGGAAGATGGTCATATCGCGGGCGCGGATGTCGGCTTCCGGGCGCGGATCGTGCGGCGTTTCTTTATGCGAGTCGGCGATGACCGCACCGTGGCCGGGGAAATGCTTACCGGTCGTTTTCATACCGGCGCTATGCATCCCGTCAATAAAACGCCGCGCCATTGCCAGCGCCTGCTGCGGATCGTCATGATAAGAACGTTCGCCAATGGCAGTGCAGATATGCCCCACATCCAGTACCGGCGCGAAGCTGATATCAATATCCATGGCGATCATTTCACTGGCCATCAGCCAACCCGCCTCTTCTGCCAGCCTGCCGCCCTCTTCCAGGCCGTGCAGCGCGGCAAAGGACTGCGCAGCGGGAAGCCGGGTGAAGCCCTCGCGAAAACGCTGTACCCGTCCGCCTTCCTGATCGACGGCCACCACCAGCCGGTGGTGCGAAGCCGCGCGGATCTGGCGCACCAGTTCGCGCAGCTGCGCGGGATCGTGGTAGTTGCGGGTAAAAAGAATTAATCCGCCTACCGACGGATGCGCCAGAATTTCGCGCTCTTCCGCATCCAGTTCATAGCTTTCGACATCCAACATTACCGGACCCACGCTTACCTCTCCTGTTGTTTTATTTTTAACTGATTCCATACGTCATCGGCGAGAGCGACAAATTGCCCGTCGCCGGTCTGCTGCCAGCGGCATTCGTACCAGCCAGCCATTAACATCAATACCCACGGTCGCAGGCGCTGCACCTGCCACCAGAGATCGTCCGGCGGGATACGCGCAACAGCGGCATACTCAGCAACCAGCTTTCGCCGCCTGTGCTCGTCTGCCCACACGCTCGCCAGCTCAAGCGCCACATCGCCGTCTCCGGCATATTCCCAGTCAATCAGCCGCAAACCGTTGGCGGTATGGACGATGTTACCGGGATGCACATCCATATGCAGCGGAGCCAGACGCAGCGGTGCAGGCTGGCCCTGCTTTCTCAGCCGCGTTAACAGGCGCAGCCACAAAAGCGTGCGACGCGCGGGAGAGCAATGTTGCCAGTAAGATTCAAGCAGCGGCATCAGCGTTACCGGCCAGCCGTAGCGCGGCTGCTGGTGCAGATGATACAGCACCTGCGCCAGCGGGCGAGAGTCCGGCAGTGTGGTTTTCACTTCCCCGGGCAGATAATCCACCACCATCCAGCCGGGCGTATAAAAAATCGGCGCGGGGGCAAGCGTGGCGGGCAGGCGGCGAAGAAGATGATACTGGCGCAGGAAGTGGAATTCCGGGGCGTGCGGATCGTGATGCTGGCGCAGCACGTAACGCTGCTGCCCCTTTTCGATAATGCCGCTCCCGCCGCTTAATCCGCAATGCGCTTGCGGGGCGGCGGGACGGAAACCGGGAAAAAAGCGTGCCAGTAGCTGGTCACGCGTGAGTTTACTGTTGCTGAACGGCACCTTTACCTGACCAGATAATCTCGCCAGTCTGCACCAGCATCAGTTGCATTTGGAGAGTCGGCGCGTTGACGTTGCCGGAAGCATTGGAGTAAAGCACGTAGTGTGCGCCAACGTTGCGGGCAATACCGATGGCTTTACTGCGGCTGCCAAGGCTGTCCTGCGGCGACAGGCCAAGCTGCTGTTTTGCAATTGAAAGCTGCTGGGCAGAAACAAGCGTGAATTTCCCGTTGTTCGCCAGCGCATTGCGCAGCGCTTCGGTGGCTTCACCCGCGTTCAGCGAACCATTGGTACGGTTATTAACGCTGTCCACCAGCAGGACGCTACCGGCATTCACACCGTCCGCCTGAAGCATTTTCGCGGCCAGCGGCTGGAACGCCGTGTTCCAGTCATAGTGACGTTCGCGCGGCGCTGGGGCGGTAGTGTCGTCCTGATGCTCAATCGGGCCAGGCTGCTGCGGGATCGTCGGCACACCAGGTACGATCGGCGGCGGCTGTGTCGGCTGAGCAGGCTGTGGCTGCTGGGTTCCTGGCTGGACGGTGTCCACCGGTGCCGGTTGCTGATCTTTAGGCACACAGCCCGCGAGAAATATCGCCAGGGCGCTAATAAGCGCAAAGCGACGCATGGTTATCATCAAGGTTCACCCCGTAGTTTGCTCGTCGTCTTTCTCAACCTCGAAAGCCGCAGAGGATTGTTGTTATAAATAGAGATAAAGTCTGACCTTCTCTGCACCCAGGCCGTTGGCGGTGCTGAACAGCGTTACGCCCGAATGACCGGGAATGGTGACGCTACGCGGCGCTTCAAGCGGGTGCATTTCCAGCCCCCTGCCGTCGTACCAGTAGAAACGGTAGTGGACGGTAATGGGTTCATTGCGTTCATTGAACAGCGCAGAGGACGCACTGGCCTGAATGTCTGAATTTTTGAGTTCAGGCGGCTGCGCGCTGATGCCTGCCGCCAGCACGGTGGCTTCCATGACCAGCGTTTGTTGCTCGCCGACCGGAATTTCCGGGTGCGATGAGCGACATCCGGCCAGTAGCGCGATGACCAGCAGCGCCGCAAAACGTCCTCTTATCATATTAGTGGCCTTTGTGCGCCAGCATCGGTCCCAGCACGCGACCGCCCAGCAGATGCATATGAATATGCCAGACTTCCTGCCCGCCATGACGATTGCAGTTCATGATAAGGCGGTAGCCATCTTCAGCAATGCCTTCGTCACGGGCGATTTTCGCCGCCACTACGACCATGCGGCCCAGCGCCTGCTCGTGCGCTTCGCTAACGTCATTAACGGTCGGGATCAGAATGTTGGGAACGATAAGGATGTGCGTCGGTGCCTGTGGAGAGATGTCACGAAACGCGGTGACGAGTTCATCCTGATACACAATGTCCGACGGGATTTCGCGGCGGATAATCTTACTAAAAATTGTCTCTTCAGCCATGTCCTTTTCCTTAATTCATTATTGCTGTGCGTACCTGTGATTACAGGATACAACATCCCTAAGAGTATGAGCGACTTACTCACGCTCTTTCAACTTTATCCGATGTTTTCTTCGCCCTTTCACCGCCCGCCGCCCCTTAAGTCATCATCTGATGGCTGCCGGGTAAGTAAAACTCCGTTCCAGAAACATCGGTTACATCTGTTTACACGCTGAACTTAAATGCGTATATTTCGCATTTGCATTTACATGCGCAAATGCGACCTGACCTATTTACTTTACTTCAAAGCCGGCATCGCATCGGCTCTGAACTAAAACGTTGACCATAACAAAGGGTTTATCATGTCTTTCACTCATTCATCCAGGGAGCAGTTGCCTGCCGCCACGCCAACATTGCTGGCAGCCTGCATCGCTTTTGCACTCATGCCCACCACCGTCTTCGCCGCCGACAGTAAAAAAGAAGATACCATCGTTGTTGATGCCGCTACGCCAGCCAGCAGCGATGCCGAAGACAGCGATTACAGCGTAAAAGCGACGACCGCAGGGACGAAAATGAACCTGGTCCAGCGCGATATTCCGCAGTCGGTGAGCGTGATTGGCGAACAGCGCATGGAAGATCAGCAGTTGCAGTCTCTGGGTGATGTGCTGAGAAACACCACCGGCATCAGCGAAAGCTTTGCCGACTCCGACCGCGCGTCCTACTACGCGCGCGGTTTTGCCATCGACAACTATATGGTTGACGGCATCCCGACGCTGTTCGAATCGCGCTGGAATCTTGGCGATGCGCTGTCAGATACCGCGATTTATGAGCGTATTGAAGTGGTTCGTGGCGCGAATGGCCTGACTACCGGCACCGGCAACCCGTCCGCCGCCATCAACATGGTCCGCAAGCACGCCGACAGCCGTGAATTTAAAGGCGACGTGTCCGCCGAATACGGTAGCTGGAACAAACAGCGCTACGTGATGGATCTGCAAAGCCCGCTGATTGACAGCGGTAAAATCCGTGGCCGTATGGTTGCTGGCTACCAGGATAACGACAGCTGGCTCGACAACTACAATCAGAAGAAAAAATTCTTCTATGGCGTGGTGGATGTCGATCTGACCGATTACACCAGTTTCTCCGTGGGCTATGACTATCAGCAAACAAACGTCAACAGCCCGACCTGGGGCGGTGCGCCGCGCTGGTACACCGACGGCAGCAAAGTGAAGCCTGACCGCAGCTACAGCGCCGCGCCTGACTGGGCGTATAACGATAAAGAATCCCAGCGGACTTTCGTGACCCTCAATCAGAAGCTTGGCAACGACTGGCAGTTGACGGTCAATGGCACCCACACCGAAATGGATCTCGACAGCCAGCAGCTTTACCTTGATGGCCTGGTCGATAAAACCACCGGCGTGATGGTCAGCCCGTACGGCGCGTCTTATCCATACGTTGGCGGCACGGGGTATAACACCGGTAAACGTAAAGTTGATGCGCTGGACACCTTCGCCAACGGCTCTTATGAACTGTTTGGTCGCCAGCACGAACTGATGATCGGTACCAGCTACAGCCGTCAAAACAACACCTACTACAGTTCATGGGCTAACATCGGCGATACCGAACTGGGCAGCTTCTACACTTACGACGCTAACTTCCCGGAAACCGACTGGAACCCGCTGAGCGTTGCGCAGAACGATACCATCCATCAGAAATCCGCTTATATGGCGACACGCGTTTCGCTGGCCGATCCGCTGCATGTGATCCTCGGCGCGCGCTACACCAAATACAATCTGGATACCCTGAATCAGAAGATGGAGAAAAACAATACTTCTCCGTATGCCGGGATTGTGTTTGATATCGATGATACCTGGTCCACCTACGCCAGCTATACCTCGGTATTTAAACCGCAGACCCAGCGCAACATCGAGCGTAAGTATCTGTCGCCAATCACCGGCAACAACTACGAAGCCGGTGTGAAAGGCGACTGGATGAACAGCCGTCTGACCAGCTCGCTGGCGATCTTCCGCATTGAGCAGGACCACCTGGCGCAGTCAACGGGGGCGCTGATCCCCGGCACCAGCGGTGAAACTGCGTATAAAGAAGTGGATGGCACGGTGAGTAAAGGTATTGAGTTTGAAGTCAACGGCGCGCTGACCGATGCCTGGCAGATGACTTTCGGCATTACCCGCTACGTGGCTGAAGACAGCGAAGGCGAGGCGGTGAACCCGGATCTGCCGCGCACCAGCGCAAAACTGTTTACCAGTTATCGCCTGCCGATCGCCGAGGATATTACCGTTGGCGGCGGCGTTAACTGGCAGAATCACGTCTGGTCTGACGTTTCCGTACCGACCGGCACTTACCGCTCTGAGCAGGGTAGCTTCGCGCTGGTGGATCTGTTTGCCCGCTACAAGCTGACCAAAGACTTTTCTGTTCAGGCCAACGTAGACAACCTGTTTGACAAAGAATACGACACCAACGTCAACAGTCGTGGCATTGTGTACGGCGCGCCGCGTAATTTCTCCGTGACCGCGAATTACAGCTTCTGATGATGCTGCATTAAGGGAGCCTGTTGGCTCCCTTCTTCCCTTCCGCTCTATTTCCTCCCTCCATTTCTATGAGTTTGACAATTCCCGTCAGCGCTAAATAGCAGACAACCCGACCCATAAAGCCCGTGGAGAGCGGCATTTATGGCTATGCGCGAGGCGTATCAGAGGGTCGTGGTCGATTAACTACAGCGCCACGCTGTCCGGAGACGGCAGTGCTGAACACTGCCTCGCCGGTTATCCCGGCCAGCCGACGTCGAAAAATAGTCATAAAAAAGGCAGCCCGCAGGCTGCCTTTTTGTCTCCCCAAACTTACGACTTAACTGTGACGGATGTACTCATCCATTTCAGTTTTCAGGTTGTCAGATTTGGTACCGAAAATCGCCTGCACGCCTGAACCTGCAACGACCACACCTGCCGCGCCAAGACGTTTCAGGCCAGCCTGATCGACCTTCGCAACGTCCGCCACGCTCACGCGCAGACGGGTGATGCAGGCATCCAGGTTGGTGATGTTGTCTTTACCACCGAAGGCGGCAACCAGCGCCGGAGCCATTTCACTGCTGGCACCTGCTTTAGCATCTTCGCTGGCGTCTTCACGACCCGGCGTTTTCAGATTCAGCGCTTTGATCAGCACGCGGAATACGGTGTAGTACACTGCCGCGTAGCACAGGCCGACAACCGGGAACAGCCACAGGTTGCTGCTGTTGCCGCTCAGCACCACAAAGTCAATCAGACCGTGTGAGAACGACGTACCGTCGCGCATTCCCAGCAGAATACAAATCGGGAACGCCAGACCTGCCAGAATCGCGTGGATCACGTACAGGATCGGCGCAACGAACATGAAGGAGAATTCAATCGGTTCGGTGATACCGGTCAGGAACGAGGTCAGCGCAGCGGAGACCATGATGCCGCCGACTTTAGCGCGGTTTTCCGGCTTAGCGGAGTGCCAGATAGCAATCGCGGCAGCAGGCAGACCATACATTTTGAACAGGAAGCCGCCGGACAGTTTACCCGCCGTCGGGTCGCCTGCAATGTAGCGCGGAATATCACCGTGGAACACCTGACCTGCGGCGTTGGTGTATTCGCCAATCTGCATCTGGAATGGAACGTTCCAGATGTGATGCAGACCAAAGGGTACCAGGCTACGTTCGATAAAGCCGTAGATACCAAATGCCACTACCGGGTTCTGGTAGGCAGCCCACTGGGAGAAGGTCTGAATAGCCGTACCGATCGGCGGCCAAATGAAGGACAGAACGACACCGAAAACAATCGCGGTCAGACCGGAGATAATCGGTACGAAGCGTTTGCCCGCAAAGAAGCCCAGATACTCAGGCAGCTTGATGCGATAAAAGCGGTTGAACATGTAGGCCGCAATCGAGCCTGCGATGATACCGCCCAGTACGCCGGTATCGGCGAGGTGCTTGGCAGCAATTTCTTCCGCAGGTAAATGCAGCACCAGCGGTGCAACCACCGCCATGGTTTTCACCATGATGCCATAGGCAACCACGGCGGCAAGACCGGATACGCCATCGTTGTTGGTGAAGCCCAGCGCCACGCCGATAGCGAAAATCAGCGGCATGTTAGCAAAAACGGAACCGCCCGCTTCCGCCATGACATGAGAAACCACCGCCGGTAGCCAGCTGAAGTTTGCAGAACCGACGCCCAGCAGGATACCCGCGATAGGCAGTACGGATACCGGCAGCATCAGCGATTTACCGACCTTTTGCAGGTTAGCAAATGCATTCTTGAACATAATTGAGAGTGCTCCTGAGTATTTGTGCTTTTTTACGTTTTCACGCATGAGTGAGGGGGGAGAGCCTCACAAGGGATCAGGCTTCTTAGAGCCTTTATTTATTACACAGAGTAAAATAAATCACAGTTTTTTTGTTTGATGGCAATCACATTTCAGCCATCAATCATTAGAAAATTTTTATAACCCCGGAAAATGAACCGTAAAGAGACTAATTATTGCGCTTCACCGCCCGTTTTTCGGCGGTGAACTTTACGCGGTTTGCAGATTAATTACGAGCATTAAAATAATTAGTTTTTCAGGCAGATGGCAGGCGCTGCGGATCGATATGGAACAGGCTGGCGAAGTTTTCCGTGGTTTGTTGCGCCAGTTGTTCAAGGGTCACGCCTTTTAACACGGCCATTATTCTGCCACATCGCGGGTCATCGCAGGTTGATTCTCTTTTCCGCGATGCGGCACCGGTGCCAGATAGGGAGAATCCGTCTCCACCAGCAGGCGGTCGAGCGGAATATAACGCGCGGCATCACGCAGCTGTTCCGCGTTACGGAAGGTGACGATCCCGGAAAACGAGATGTAAAACCCCATATCCAGCAGTTTGCCCGCCGTTTCACGATCTTCTGTAAAACAGTGTAGTACGCCGCCACAATCCGTCACTTTTTCTTCGCTGAGGATTTGCAGCGTGTCGGCGCGGGCATCGCGGGTATGCACAATCACCGGCTTATTCAGCTCGCGGCCAATGCGGATATGATCGCGAAAAGACTGCTGCTGACGGGCTTTGGTTTCCGGGGTGTAAAAATAATCCAGCCCGGTTTCTCCCATCGCCACGACGCCCTCTTCCGCCGCCAGCGCACGCAGTTCGTCCGGGTCATACGCCTCGTCCTGATTGAGCGGATGAACGCCACAGGAGAAAACGACGTCCGCGCGGTTGCCCACCAGCTCGCGCATTCCACGGTAGCCGGGCAGCGTCGTCGCCACCGCAAGATAAAACTTCACGTCACGGGCAGCGGCTTTTGCTAGCGCGTCATCAACGTCTTTATGCAGCGATTGATAATCAAGGCCATCAAGATGGCAGTGTGAGTCGACTAAAAACATAATGTCTCTCTCAAAGATGGGATACGGGAAGCGCTACGCCGGAGCGCAGGTAGTGTTCAAAGCGTAACAGCCGGTCGGTCAGGGTTAACTCCCGGTTGAGCCCGGTGACATTGAGCAGCTGTTCGCGGCAGGCGCAGATGTCCTGCGCAATGGCGCGTAGCCTGGCACCAGAAAGCTCGCTGGCAAGATGCGTGACCAGCGCGAGGCTGTCGGCATTGGTTAAGCGGGTAATATGCTGCTGCACTTTTTGCGCATCCAGCATCAGGGTCGCCAGCCAGTGCAGACGCGTCGCCACGTCATCATGATTTAAAACCGGCAGCAGGGTGAGCCAGTCGTGACGGGTTAGCGTGGCTTCCAGGCTCTGGCAAAGCTGCTGGCGGGCGGCCCAGGCATCAGTTTCCAGCAGTTGCAGGGCCGCTGCGGGCGCATTGCCACACAGACGCAGCGCGGTCAGCAACGCATCCTGTGACGCCGTCACCTCCCGGGAAAGCCACGCCAGCGCGTACTGTTCCGTGGGCGGCGCAAGGTGATGCAAACGACAGCGGCTACGCAGCGTCGCCAGCAGGCGCACCGGTTCGCGGCAGGCCAGTAAAAACCAGGTGTTGGCAGGCGGCTCTTCCAGGGTTTTCAGCAACGCATTCGCCGCCGCGTCGGTCAGAAGCGTGGCATCGCCAATCCAGACGACCTTCGCCCCGCCCAGCCGGGCGTATTCATACAGCTTTTCGCTGACGTCACGTACCGCATCAATGCCCAGCGAACTTTTGCCCTTTTCCGGGGCCAGCGCATAGTAGTCGGGATGTGTCCCCGCCTGCATAAGCTGGCAGCTGTGGCACTTTCCGCAGCTTTTATGCCCTTCCGGCTGCTGGCACATCAAATAGCGGCTGATAGCATAGATAAGCGCATCTGCGCCCATCCCAGGTAACGCGTGGATCAGCAGCGCATGATGACCGCGCCCGGCCTGGTAGCCGGTAATCAGCGATTCAAAATGCGGACGTAGCCACGGATACCATCTCATGCTTTCAGCTCCTCAACCCAGCCGGTAACGGTCTGGCGAATATCGCTCAGCACCTTTTCCAGCGGCTGCGTAGCGTCAATGGTGCGGATGCTGGGGTCCTGCGCCGCCAGTTCCTGATAGCGGGCGCGGGTGCGGTTAAAGAAATTCAGCGATTCCTGCTCAATGCGATCCAGTTCGCCGCGCGCGCGGGCGCGCTTCAGGCCCACTTCCGGGGTCACATCAAGATAAAGCGTCAGGTCCGGGCGGAAATCCCCCAGCACCGCGTCGCGCAGGGTCGCCAGCATCTCGCGGTCCACGCCGCGCCCGCCGCCCTGATACGCCTGGGTTGAGAGATCGTGGCGATCGCCAATTACCCACTTCCCGGCTGCCAGCGCGGGTTTGATCACTGTTTCAACGAGCTGCACGCGCGCCGCATAAAACATTAAAACTTCGGCTTTATCTACAATCGTCTCGTCGCCCGTTGAGCGGATGTCCAGCACCAGGCTGCGCAGCTTTTCGGCCAGAATGGTGCCGCCTGGCTCACGGGTAAATTGCAGATCGCCAATGCCCAGATCCTGCAACGTTTGCACCACGGCATCGCGGGCGGTGGTTTTCCCCGCCCCTTCCAGCCCTTCAATGACGATGTATTTACTGCCCATTTTTTTCCTTGAGGATGTTCAGATAGTCCTGCACCGACCGGTTGTGGCTGGCAAGATTGGTGTTAAAGGTATGCCCACCCTTGCCGTCGGCGACAAAATAAAGATACGGCGTTTTTTCCGGGTGCGCAGCGGCATTCAGCGACGCTTCACCCGGCACGGCAATCGGGCCTGGCGGCATACCGGCAATGACGTAGGTATTATACGCGGTTGGCGTCTCAAGATCCTTACGCGAAAGCTTGCCGTTATAGCTTTCTCCCATTCCGTAAATCACGGTCGGATCGGTTTGCAGACGCATACCGATGCGCAGACGATTAATAAATACCGAGGAAACCCTTGTGCGCTCGCTGGCTACCGCTGTCTCTTTTTCAATAATTGAGGCCATCGTCACCAGTTGATTCTGGTCGGCATAAGGCAGACCTTCCGCGCGCCCTTCCCAGGCTTTATCGACTGCCGCGACCATTCTGTCGTGCGCCCTTTTCAGCAGCGCCACGTCGCTGGTGTTGGCGGTATACATCCAGGTATCCGGCCAGAACCAGCCTTCAACCCAGTCGGCATGTTCCAGTTTTAGCGTCTGCGCAAGCGTCGCATAGCTATCGTCTTTCAGCGTGTGCTTAATGTACGGCGCGTCGCGGAGCTGGCGCAGGTAGCCGCTGACGCGCATCCCTTCCACCAGACGCAGCGGGAACTGCGCCTCTTTCCCACTTTCCAGCAGTTTCAGCATGTCGCGCACGGTCATCCCCGGCGTGAAGCGATAAGTACCCGCCTTGAAATGCGAGAGATCCGGCTCCACGCGCAGCAGCCACTGGAAGACGCGCGGACGGGTAATAATTTTTTCTTTATATAACTGCTGACCCAGCGCGACACGCCCGGTGCCCGCCTGCAGGGTGAAAATCGTGTCTTCTTTGATCGGCAGTTTGCTGCTCGCCAGCTGGCGAACTTTCCACATGCCCGCGCCAGCTGCGATGCCCAGCACAATCAGTAACAGGAGAATAAAACGCAACATTTTCTTCATGATGTAATCGGTGGCTCACAAAGTGGATCTAAAAAATGATACAGCTCACGCGCTGACCAGCGCCGTTCGGCAAAAGCAGTAACCGGCACCAGCGGCATCAGCGCATTGCAAATAATGACTTCGTCCGCCTCTGCCAGCGCTTCCGGCCGCGCGCGCGTTTCGCTCACGCGCCACGGCGAATCTGCCAGCAGCGTCAGGCAATGCTGGCGCATAATGCCCGCCACGCCTGCGCGATCGAGGAAGGGCGTAAAAACCTCATTCCCTTTGCGCCAGAACAAATTGGCGGCACAGCATTCCGTTATCCAGCCATCGCTGTCAAGCACCAGCGCCTCATCTGCATCAGTCTGCTCAAGATGTGAGCGGATAAGCACCTGTTCGAGACGATTGAGATGTTTGATACCGGCAAGATGCGGGTTGCATCCCAGCCTTACCGGGCTTAACGCCAGGCGAATGCCATCTTTACGCCAGTGCGTATAGTGAGAAGGAGTATCGGAAACGGAAAGAATACGCGACGGCGTCTGGCAGGTTTTGCCGCTGTAGCCACGGCCGCCCGCACCACGGCTGAGGATGACTTTTAGCACACCGTCGCCTTTCGCCTGCGCCATTTGCTGCATTTCCCCGGCCAGCTCTTCCCATTGCGTAAAGGGAATAAACAGCCGTTCACAGGCGACGCGCAGGCGGTTGAGATGGGCGCTCAGAAACGCGACCCGGCCTGCGGCAATGCGGGCGGTGGTAAAACAGCCATCGCCAAACTGTGTTGCCCTGTCTGTCACGGCAAGGGTGTTTTGCCGTTCGCCATTGATCAAGAACATGGAGGCTCCTTAGTGGCCGGACAGTCTCGCAGGATGATGACCGAAGGACAAGTGGAGAAAACTGAATTAAAAAAGCCCACCGAAGCGGGCCTTTAAAATGATGCTTTCGGTAACGACGTCAGATCTTTTTGAAGATCAGCGAGCCGTTGGTGCCACCAAAGCCGAAGGAGTTACACAGAGTGTACTCCAGTCCGCTCACCTGGCGTGCTTCATGCGGAACAAAGTCCAGATCGCAACCTTCATCCGGGTTATCCAGGTTGATGGTTGGCGGAATGGCCTGATCGCGCAGGGCAAGGATAGAGTAGATAGATTCTACTGCACCCGCCGCACCCAGCAGGTGACCGGTCATGGATTTGGTTGAGCTGACCATTACGCGGCTGGCGGCATCACCGAAGACCGTTTTCACCGCCTGGGTTTCCGCTTTGTCACCCGCAGGCGTCGAGGTGCCGTGCGCGTTAACGTAGCCGATTTGACCCGCATCAATGCCCGCATCGCGAATAGCGTTCGCCATTGCCAGCGCAGCACCTTCGCCATTTTCCGGCGGAGAAGTCATGTGGTAAGCGTCGCTGCTCATGCCGAAACCAACGAGTTCTGCGTAGATTTTCGCGCCGCGTTTTTTTGCGTGTTCGTACTCTTCAAGCACGATCAGGCCCGCGCCGTCACCCAGCACAAAACCATCACGGTCTTTATCCCACGGACGGCTTGCCGCCTGCGGGTTATCATTGCGAGTCGAAAGCGCACGCGCTGCGCCAAAACCACCAACGCCGAGCGGCGTACTGGCTTTTTCAGCCCCACCCGCCAGCATCGCGTCAGCGTCGCCATAAGCGATCATTCGCGCAGCCTGGCCGATGTTATGCACGCCGGATGTACAGGCGGTGGCGATGGAAATGCTTGGACCACGTAGCCCGAACATAATGGTCAGGTGACCTGCCACCATGTTCACAATTGTGGACGGTACGAAGAACGGGCTGATCTTACGCGGACCACCGTTAACCAACGAGGTGTGGTTATCTTCGATAAGGCCGAGACCACCAATACCGGAACCGATAGCGGCACCAATACGGGTCGCGTTCTCTTCCGTCACGACAAGGCCAGAATCCTGCATGGCCTGCCAGCCCGCAACAATTCCATATTGAATGAAGGCATCCATCTTGCGCTGTTCTTTACGCGAGATGATGTCATCACAGTTAAAATCCTTTACTAAGCCAGCAAATTTCGTTGCATAGGCGCTAGTATCGAAATGGTCGATCAGGCTGATGCCACTCTGACCGGCAAGGAGAGCTTTCCAGGTAGACTCTACGGTATTGCCGACAGGAGACAACATGCCCAGTCCGGTCACAACTACACGACGCTTAGACACGGTTGTCCTCCAGGGAGGGAAAAATAAAGATTCTGGGGCTATACGATAAAACTCAGGCGGTCGAATGACCGCCTGGAGATGTTCACTTACGCCTGGTGGCCGTTGATATAATCAATGGCAGCCTGAACGGTGGTGATTTTCTCAGCTTCTTCGTCCGGAATCTCAGTATCAAACTCTTCTTCCAGAGCCATTACCAGCTCAACGGTGTCAAGAGAATCTGCGCCCAGGTCTTCAACGAAAGAAGCATTGTTGGTCACTTCTTCCTGTTTAACGCCCAGCTGCTCGCCGATAATTTTCTTAACGCGTTCTTCGATAGTGCTCATACTCTTAAATTTCCTATCAAAACTCGCTTTCGCGATGGTTTTCGTAGTGTATAAAATGTTGAAAAATTTGCAACTAAATCCCGGCAGTTCTTACCACGATTTTACGCTATTTTGCGGGTGAACACCCCAATAACGCAAACTATTTTGCACATGAATGTGCTCAGGATAGTACGATTTGCGCGTATCCTGAGCACTCACAGCGCTTCGTGGTTAAACCATGTACATTCCGCCGTTGACGTGCAGGGTTTCACCAGAGATGTAACCCGCCTCATCAGAAGCTAAGAATGCCACCGCGCTGGCGATCTCTTTTGCATCGCCAAGACGCGCCGCCGGAACTTGCGCCAGAATACCCGCACGCTGTTCATCGGAGAGCGCACGCGTCATGTCCGTTTCAATAAAACCCGGAGCAACAACGTTTACAGTAATTCCGCGTGACGCGACTTCACGCGCCAGCGACTTACTGAAACCAATCAGGCCAGCTTTTGCCGCAGCATAGTTGGCCTGACCAGCATTGCCCATCGTCCCAACCACGGAGCCGATGGTGATGATACGCCCATGACGCTTTTTCATCATAGCGCGCAATACGGCTTTTGACAGACGGAAAACCGATGAAAGATTGGTTTCCAGAATATCATTCCACTCATCTTCTTTCATTCGCATTAACAGGTTATCACGAGTGATGCCGGCATTATTCACCAGAATGTCCACTTCGCCAAACTCTGCGCGAATTTTTTCCAGCACGTTTTCGATAGATGCCGGATCGGTCACGTTCAGCATCAGGCCTTTGCCATTGCTGCCGAGATAGTCGCTGATAGCCTGTGCGCCGTTCTCGCTGGTCGCCGTGCCAATGACCTTCGCGCCGCGAGCAACCAGCGTTTCCGCAATGGCGCGACCGATGCCACGACTTGCGCCCGTCACAAGGGCAACTTTTCCTTCAAAACTCATGATATTCCTCTTTTTATTGTGCAATCGCCGCCGACATCGCTTCCGGCTCGTTAAGTGCCGATGCGGTCAGGGTGTCAACAATACGTTTGGTCAGGCCGGTAAGCACCTTGCCTGGACCGACTTCATAAAGGTGCTGAACACCTTCAGAAGCCATAAATTCTACGCTTTTCGTCCATTGTACCGGGCTGTACAGTTGGCGCACCAGCGCGTCACGGATGGCGTCAGGCGACGTTTCGCACTTAACGTCTACGTTATTCACCACCGGAATGGACGGCGCGTTAAAGGTGATATTTTTCAGTTCGGCAGCCAGTTTTTCAGCTGCAGGTTTCATCAGCGCACAGTGGGACGGCACGCTAACCGGCAGCGGCAGCGCACGTTTAGCACCGGCAGCTTTACAGGCTGCGCCCGCGCGCTCAACGGCTTCTTTATGCCCTGCGATAACGACCTGGCCCGGAGAATTATAGTTCACCGGCGACACCACCTGGCCTTCAGCCGATTCTTCACAGGCTTTAGCAATTGCCGCATCATCCAGACCGATGATGGCAGACATTGCGCCAGTACCCGCTGGCACCGCTTCCTGCATGAACTTACCGCGCAGTTCGACCAGACGAACAGCATCGGCAAAGTCGATCACGCCAGCGCAAACCAGCGCAGAATATTCACCGAGGCTATGACCGGCCAACAGCGCAGGGGCTTTGCCGCCCTGCTGCTGCCATGCGCGATACAGCGCGACGGAAGCCGCCAGCAGCGCAGGCTGGGTCTGCCAGGTTTTGTTCAGTTCTTCCGCCGGGCCCTGCTGGGTTAATGCCCAGAGATCGTAGCCCAGCGCCGCAGAAGCTTCGCGGAAAGTGTCTTCAATTACCGGGTGAGCGGCGGCCATGTCAGCCAGCATCCCAACGGTCTGCGAACCCTGACCCGGAAATACGAATGCAAATTGCGTCATGTTATTGTCCTTATTCTAGAAACGAACCAGCGCGGAACCCCAGGTAAACCCGCCGCCGAAGGCTTCGAGCAGCACCAGTTGGCCTGCTTTAATGCGTCCGTCGCGGACGGCTTCATCCAGCGCGCAGGGCACCGAAGCCGCAGAAGTATTACCGTGGCGATCGAGGGTCACGACGACGTTATCCATCGACATACCCAGCTTTTTCGCGGTCGCGCTGATAATACGCAGGTTTGCCTGATGCGGCACCAGCCAGTCGAGTTCCGAACGCTCAAGATTATTGGCGGCCAGCGTCTCGTCAACGATATGCGCCAGTTCCGTTACCGCCACCTTAAAGACTTCGTTACCTGCCATGGTCAGGTAAGGCGAGCTGTCAGGATTGACGCGGTCAAGATTAGGCAGCGTTAACAGTTCGCCGTAGCTACCGTCAGCGTGAAGGTGGGTAGAGATAATACCCTGCTCTTCAGATGCGCTCAGTACCACAGCGCCCGCGCCATCACCAAAGATGATGATAGTGCCACGATCGCTCGGATCGCAGGTACGCGCCAGCACGTCAGCGCCGATCACCAGCGCATGTTTAACCGCGCCGGATTTAACGTACTGATCGGCCACGCTTAAGGCATAGGTAAAGCCCGCGCAGGCAGCACCGATATCAAATGCCGGGCAGCCTTTGATCCCCAGCATACTTTGGATCTGGCAGGCTGCGCTCGGGAACGCATGGGTGGCCGACGTGGTGGCAACGATAATCAGCTCGATCTGATCGGCACTGACCTCCGCCATTTCCAGCGCACGTTTAGCGGCCTCAAAGCCCATTGTAGAAACGGTCTCATTCGGCGCGGCGATACGGCGCTCACGGATACCTGTACGGGTGACAATCCACTCGTCAGATGTGTCGACCATTTTTTCCAGATCGGCGTTGGTTCGCACGTGTTCGGGCAGATAGCTGCCGGTACCAATAATCTTCGTATGCATGTACGCTCAGTCACTTTTTGCTAATACAGATTCCAGGCGAGCGGCAATCCGCTGGGGGACTTGCCGCTGCACCGCCTGCACTGCCTGTTCAATGGCGACGCTAAACGCTCGCTGGTTGGCCGCACCATGACTCTTAATCACCGTGCCGCGCAATCCTAACAGACAGGCACCATTATACTGGTCGGGGTTGAGGTGACTGAATCGCCTTGTCAGGCTTTTTTGTAACCAGTGTTTTAATAACCACAGCCACCACGACCTTTTTTTGCCTTCACCCTGAGACTTCAGCAGTGAAAGGAACATTCTGACAACGCCTTCCATGGTCTTGAGTGTGACGTTGCCTGTAAATCCATCACAGACCATAACATCCGTTTTCCCGGTTAACAGTTCATTGGCTTCAAGATAGCCAATATAGTTAATCGAGGGCACCTTTTTCAGCAGTTCAGACGCCTGACGAATGTTATCAAGCCCCTTTGTTTCTTCTTCACCGATATTAAGCAGGGCCACGCGAGGATGGGCAATGCCAACCACTTCCTCGGCCATGACTGCGCCCATTATGGCAAACTGCGCCAGCATTTTGCCGTCGCAGTCTACGTTAGCGCCCAAATCGAGCACCACGGTTTTGCCCTTCTGCTGATGCGGGAGGATCGTCACCAGCGCCGGACGCTCAATGCCGTCAATCGGTTTGAGCAATAATTTCGCCAGGCCCATCAGCGCGCCAGTATTGCCCGCGCTGACGCAGGCCTCGGCACGTCCTTCTTTCACCAGCTCCAGCGCAATGCGCATAGAGCTGCCCCGGCTGTTACGTACAGCCTGCGAGGGGCGAGCATCACTGGCAATAACCGACTGCGCAGGAATAATCTGCAAACGCGAGCGTTGTTCAAAGTCAGCTCTGGCAAGTAATGGCGTGATGGCGTCGGGATCGCCGACCAGGAGGAGTGTGAGTTGCGAATTAGAGCTCAGTGCCTGCAAAGATGCAGGCACCGTCACGGAAGGACCAAAATCGCCTCCCATGACATCTAACGCCAGGGTTAGATGAGTCAAGGTATCGTCGCTGCCCGGTTTGGTTATCCCCGCACGGGCGGGGAATTCCTCACTAAGCGTCACCACGCTTATACTCTTGGTCTTTCGCGCTCTAAGAATGCGGGCTTTGCTTACGCCCTCCGTTCACACAGATACCTGCGTTCGGGAGAAGCCGCCGTCCGACAACGCGAAATTCTTCGAGTATCGCGTGATTACTTAGCGATTACCTTGCGGCCACGGTAGTAACCGTCGGCAGTGATGTGGTGACGCAGGTGGGATTCACCAGACGTTTTGTCTACAGACAGGCTGGTGACTGCGGTCAGAGCGTCATGAGAACGACGCATGCCACGTTTGGAACGGGTTGGTTTATTTTGTTGTACGGCCATGGACCTTACTCCTTAATTACGGCTTCTCCCCGCTCGCGCGGGAAACACCAATTACTTACGCTTTAAGCTGGCTAATACGGCAAATGGGTTTGGCTTTTGCGCTTCATCAGGCAGTTCACCAAAGACCATGTCCGCGTCGGACACTTCACAGTGTTCAGAATCATGCACCGGAACTACCGGCAAGGAGAGGATGATTTCATCTTCAACCATCGCCAGCAGATCGATTTCACCGAAATCGTTAACCTCAATCGGCTCATACGCTTCCGGGAGTGCCTCAGCCTGCTCGTCTGAACGGACAGGGCTGAAACAATACGTTGTGTGAACATGACGGGTAAACGGCTTGCCGCAACGCTGGCATTCGAGCGTTACCGTAACCTTTGCATCACCGGTGATGACCGCGAGGCGCTGGTTGTCGATAGCGAAAGAGATGGAGCATTCCACGTCAGTATCCACACTGACTACAGACTCGGTGACACGCTCAACCTGATCGAGTGTATAAATACCCTCGTAATCAAGGCGTTTTTGAGCCGTACGAACCGGGTCAAGAGTCAGGGGTAATTTTACCTTTTGCATAGGGCGCGCATATTAACTTTGTAACGTCGTAGAGTCAAAGAAAAAGGCAACCTCAGGATGCCTTTTGCCAATAATTCGCACACATTGCGGTCTGTAGTTTAAAATGAGGCCATCCAATACGCTATATGTGACTGAAAAAATATATGCCAAATCTTGTTCTCGCTTCAACGTCACCCTGGCGGCGGATGCTGCTGGAAAAACTCGGTATCGCTTTCGAATGCGCCGCGCCTGATACCGATGAAACGCCGCTGGCGGGCGAGACGCCGCGCCATCTGGTGCTGCGTCTTGCCCAGTCGAAAGCGCAGTCGCTGGCGGAACGCTATCCGCAACATTTAATAATAGGTTCCGATCAGGTGTGCGTGTTAAACGGGGAAATTACCGGTAAACCGCTGACCGAGGAGAAAGCGCGCCAGCAATTAAAGCAGGCCAGCGGAAATATCGTAACCTTCTATACCGGGCTGGCACTTTATAATTCCGCCACCGGACATTTACAAACTGAATGTGAACCTTTCGATGTCCATTTCCGTCATCTGAGCGAGCCGGAAATCGACGATTATTTACGTAAAGAGAATCCGCTCCAGTGTGCGGGCAGTTTTAAAAGCGAAGGGCTGGGCATTGCGCTGTTTGAACGACTGGAAGGACGCGATCCCAATGCGCTGGTTGGATTGCCTTTAATTGCGCTCTGCCAGATGCTGCGCCGGGAAGAGCTGAACCCGCTCCGGGCATGATAGTGTCCGGCAGCGCGATGCCGCCGGACATATCAAAGGGTTACTTCGCCTCGCGCAGCGCCTGCAAACAGCGCTTCAGCTCGTCGTCCATCGGCGCTTCGATCCGCAGCACCTCGCCCGTTCCCGGATGGGTAAACTTCAGCGCCGCCGCATGGAGGAACAGGCGACTTAAGCCCGTTCCCGCAAGCTGTTTATCAAATTCGCGGTCGCCGTAGCGGTCGTCAAAGGCAATAGGATGCCCGGCATGAAGCGTATGCACGCGGATCTGGTGGGTACGTCCCGTTACCGGGCTACAGCGGACCAGAGTCGCGTGCTCATAACGCTCTTCCACTTTAAAGCGGGTTTCCGAGGGTTTACCTTCCTGACTCACCCGCACAATGCGCTCGCCGCTTTGCAGGATGTTCTTCAGCAGGGGAGCCTGAACTGACTTAACGTGCGACTGCCATTGCCCGCGCACCAGCGCCAGGTAATCTTTTTGCATTCCCTTCTCGCGCAGTTGCTCATGCAGAGAACGCAGCGCCGAGCGCTTTTTTGCCACCAGCAGCACGCCGGAGGTATCGCGGTCCAGACGATGCACCAGTTCGAGGAAACGCGCTTCCGGGCGCAGCGCACGCAGCCCTTCAATCACGCCAAAGCTCAGGCCGCTGCCGCCGTGTACCGCCGTGCCGGACGGTTTATTCAGCACGAGGATATGCTCATCTTCATAAAGGATGACGTCCGTCAGCGCGGCGACTTTTTGCAGGCGCGGCGAAACGGCAGCCTCCTCTCGTTCGGCAACCCGCACCGGCGGAATACGGATTTCATCTCCCGCTTCCAGCTTGTATTCAGGCTTCACGCGCTTTTTATTCACCCGCACCTCGCCTTTACGCAGGATGCGGTAAATCATGCTCTTTGGCACCCCTTTAAGCTGGGTGCGCAAAAAGTTATCGATACGTTGCCCGGCTTCATCAGCGGAAATGGCAACCATTTTTACAGACGGATTCTCAGTTTTCATAGCGGGCGATTTTAATTAGCCCGTCTGATTAGCGCCACTCATTTTTCTGTGCTTATATTTATCATTACCCTGGCTGACGGTGCCTGAAGCGCTGCCGACCGGTTGTTATTAGAACAATCTCAACGCAGAAGTGAAGAAACTGTGAGTAACCGGGTGATAAATGGTAAATGCCAGCTTGCTATAATAAGGTTAGCAATGGAATAATGGTGCCGTTTTCCGTGTTGCATCTTGTTAAAACAAGGAATTTTGCGGAATTACCAGTTTTGTCTGTCCGGTCATCAACGCAGCAATGGCGTAAGACGTATTGATCATTCAGGCAGTTAGCGGGCTACGGGTTGTAGTCCTTGCCGGTAAATGGAATCTTCTCTGGAGAGTAATACCCAGGCTGTTTCCCAGTTAATTGCGCTGTGTTTCCGTATGAAATACAGGCAACCGACACTCTGCGCCTCTTAAGCGAGCGACAACCGTGAGGTTGGCGACGTGAACAGTCACGAGGCCATCGGTCATACCCGGAAAGGCAATACTCTGCCCGTAGCTTAGTCGTCAATGTAAGAATAATGAGTAAGTTACGATGAAAAGAATGTTAATCAACGCAACTCAGCAAGAAGAGTTGCGTGTCGCCCTCGTAGATGGGCAGCGCCTGTACGACCTGGATATTGAAAGTCCGGGCCACGAACAGAAAAAAGCAAACATCTATAAAGGCAAAATTACCCGTATTGAACCCAGCCTCGAAGCCGCATTTGT
Source organism: Superficieibacter sp. (assembly GCF_032071645.1). Classification (NCBI taxonomy): domain Bacteria; kingdom Pseudomonadati; phylum Pseudomonadota; class Gammaproteobacteria; order Enterobacterales; family Enterobacteriaceae; genus Superficieibacter; species Superficieibacter sp. The sequence goes on along the minus strand of NZ_DAMAPU010000003.1, from coordinate 277,458 downwards.
TGATTATGGCGCTGAAAGGCACGGTTTCCTCCCCCTCAAAGAGATTGCTCGCGAGTATTTCCCTGCCAGCTACAACTCTCACGGCCGTCCAAACATCAAAGATGTGTTACGCGAAGGCCAGGAAGTCATCGTCCAGATTGATAAAGAAGAGCGCGGCAATAAAGGCGCTGCGCTGACCACCTTTATCAGTCTGGCGGGCAGCTACCTGGTGCTGATGCCGAACAACCCGCGTGCGGGCGGGATCTCCCGTCGTATCGAAGGTGACGACCGTACCGAGCTGAAAGAAGCGCTGGCCAGTCTTGAACTCCCGGACGGCATGGGACTTATCGTGCGTACCGCTGGCGTCGGGAAATCTGCCGAAGCGCTGCAGTGGGATCTCAGCTTCCGTCTGAAGCACTGGGAAGCGATCAAAAAAGCCGCTGACAGCCGCCCTGCTCCGTTCCTGATCCATCAGGAAAGCAACGTGATCGTGCGCGCGTTCCGCGACTATCTGCGTCAGGATATCGGCGAAATCCTCATTGATGATCCCAAAGTGCTGGAGCTGGCGCGCCAGCATATCGCTGCACTGGGTCGCCCGGATTTCAGCAGCAAAATTAAACTGTACACCGGTGAAATCCCGCTGTTCAGCCATTACCAGATTGAGTCGCAAATCGAATCCGCTTTCCAGCGCGAAGTGCGTCTGCCGTCAGGCGGGTCCATTGTTATCGACTCCACCGAAGCACTGACCGCGATTGATATCAACTCCGCACGCGCGACGCGCGGTGGTGATATCGAAGAAACGGCGTTCAACACCAACCTTGAGGCGGCAGATGAAATCGCCCGCCAGCTGCGTCTGCGCGACCTTGGCGGCCTGATCGTTATCGACTTTATCGATATGACGCCGGTGCGCCACCAGCGCGCGGTTGAAAACCGTCTGCGTGAAGCGGTGCGTCAGGATCGTGCGCGTATCCAGATCAGCCATATCTCGCGCTTTGGCCTGCTGGAAATGTCCCGTCAGCGCCTCAGCCCATCGCTGGGTGAGTCCAGCCATCACGTCTGCCCGCGCTGTAGCGGTACAGGCACCGTGCGTGATAACGAATCGCTGTCGCTCTCCATTCTGCGTCTGATTGAAGAAGAAGCGCTGAAAGAGAATACCCAGGAAGTCCACGCCATTGTGCCGGTGCCGATTGCCTCTTATCTGCTGAACGAAAAACGCAACGCGGTGAATGCCATCGAAACCCGTCAGGGCGGCGTGCGCTGCGTGATCGTGCCGAACGATCAAATGCAAACCCCGCATTATTCGGTTCTGCGCGTGCGCAAAGGCGAAGAAATGCCGATGCTCAGCTACCTGCTGCCGAAACTGCACGAAGAAGCGATGGCGCTGCCGTCGGAAGAAGAAACGCCGGAGCGTAAGCGCCCGGAACAGCCTGCACTGGCCACGTTTGCCATGCCGGATATTCCGCCTGCCCCGCCGGTGCCGGAAACGCCGGTTAGCGCGCCTGTCGCGCCTCAGCAGACTGCGCCTGCCGCCCCTGCCGTCCGCCAGAGTGCTGAAGGTCCGGGCCTGATCTCCCGCTTCCTGACCGCGCTGAAAAAACTGTTTGCTGGCGATGAGCAAACTAAACCGGTTGAGCAGCCGCTGGTTAAAGTGGAAGAAGAGAAGCAGGAACGCCCGCAGGAGCGACGTAAACCGCGTCAGAACAACCGTCGTGACCGCAACGACCGCGACCGCAATGACCGCCGCGATAACCGCAGCGAGCGCGGTGAACGTAACGAACGCAATGAAAACGGCGAAGCGCGCGAAGACAACCGCCGCAACCGTCGTGAAAAAACGCAGAACGCCGAAACGCGCGAAGTGCGTCAGCCTGCGGTCGTTGAAGAAGCCGATAAACTGAAATCGCGTGACGAGCAGCCGCAGCGTCGTGAGCGTAATCGTCGTCGCAACGATGATAAGCGTCAGCCGCAGCAGGCTCAGGTCAATCGCGAAGAGCAACCGGTTCAGGAGACAGAGCAGGAAGAACGGACTCAGGTTAGCCAGCGTCGTAAGCCGCGCCAGCTTAACCAGAAAATCCGTTTTGGCGCCGCACCGGAAGCCGCAGAGAGCATCGCGCCGATCGCCGCCGTTGAAGAACAGCCGCAGAGCACGCCGTCTCCGCGTACCGATCTGGCGAAAATCGATCTGCCTGCCGTTGTTGATGCCCCGGCTGAACAGCCGCAGGATGAAAACGCTGAACAGCGCGATAACAACGGGATGCCGCGTCGCTCGCGCCGTTCACCGCGTCATCTGCGCGTCAGCGGTCAGCGCCGTCGTCGCTATCGCGATGAGCGTTATCCGACCCAGTCCCCGATGCCGTTAACCGTCGCCTGCGCTTCGCCGGAAATGGCTTCCGGTAAAGTGTGGATCCGCTACCCGGTTGCCCGTCCGCAGGACAGCGTAACGGAAGAACTGGAAACGGCAGCGCCGATTGTGGCTGAAGTTGAGCAGGCTATCGTGGCGGTGATCGAAGAAAACACCACTGACGAACGTGCGCAAGCCGTTGAGGTGGTTGAACCCGAGGCTTCGGTGAGCGAGCTACAGCCGGAAGTAATTGAAACCACGCACCCGGAAGTCATCGCCGCACCGGTGGATGAGCAGCCGCAAATCATCGCTGATGCTGATGAAGCCATCGCAGAAGAAACTGCGGCGGCAGCGCAGCCTGTTTCTGAAGAGCCGGTAACCGACGCCGAACCTGTTTCTGCGCCAGCTCCGGTTAGCGAAGCGGAGCCTGTTGCAGAGGACGCTAAACCTGTTGCAGACGCTAAGCCTGTGGAAGAAACTCAGCCCGCGACGACCGCTGAACCAGTTGCTGCCCAGCCTGTGGAACAACAAGCGCCGGTAGTCGCCGAGCCAGCCGTACCGGCACCGGTCGCGGCTGAACCAGCCGCTGAAACGCCAGTTGCAGAAACGCCAGCGCCGGTTGCTAAACCTGTGCAGGCACCCGTTGCCGCAGAGGTGAAAGCCGTTCGCCACGCAACCGCACCGATGACCCGCGCACCTGCGCCGGAATACGTGCCGGAAGCACCGCGTCACAGTGACTGGGTTCGCCCGGAGTTCAGCTTCGACGGTAAAGGCGCAGCGGGAGGCCATAGCGCTACCCATCGCGCGACTGCCGCACCGACGCGTCCGCAGTCCGCGGAATAATCTGCACCCGCCTCGCTAAATTAAGCCGACCTCCGGGTCGGCTTTTTTATTTTGCTTGCGGTATGCGCATTCCTGTCACCTGCGGCATCACCTCGCGCATCAAATCAAGAAACTTACGCAGCCGGGTCGGGTAATAGCGCGCCCACGGATAAACCAGATGTACCGGCAGCGCCGAAGCCTGCCACTGCGGCAGCACTTCAACCAGCCTTCCTGCCGCAATATCTTCCTCCACGGTCCAGCTTGATACCAGCGCCATTCCCAGCCCGGCCAGCGCCGTATTCCGCGCAACGTAGAGGCTGTCGGTACTCAGCCGTGGCTGGATACTGAACGTCTCCCGCCAGCCCTGCGTGACGTGTGAGAGGGTGACCTCATGCTGATAAAAGGTGCTGATGGCGACCCACGGCACGGCAGACAACTGCTGAGGCTCGCTAATCGGGGGATGACGCGCCAGTAAGCCGGGCGCGGCGACGAGGCTGCGCGGCACTTCTGCCAGCAGCACCGAAACCGTAGCAGGATCGACCTCCACCCCGACGCGGATAGCGCAGTCGATGTTATCACTCAGAAAATCGACGATCTTATCATTAAGCATCCACTCCACTGTCAGCGTGGGGTAGCGCTCAAGAAAATGCACCAGCGGCATCAGAAGCTGTTGCTGCCCGAACGCGTGCGGCGCGCGCACCCGAAGCACGCCCGGCGGTTCATCATCCGCCGCGTGCATGTCATCTTCCAGCGCCAGCCACGCGTCAATCACCCTGCGGGCGTGCTGATAGCATCGTTCCCCGTCATCGGTCAGTTTCATCGCATGGGTGGTGCGCAACAGCAGTTTGCTGTTGAGTAGCGTTTCCAGCGATTGCAAACGACGGCTGACGGTGGCCTGGGTAGTGTTGAGCTGGACGGCCGCCGCTGAGAGCGATCCCGCCTCAATAATGCGTACAAACGTGCGCATCAATTCCACTCTGTCTATACGCTCACTTTTCATCATTTTGCCATCAGCTATACATCACACGTATAACCGTTTTATCACTTCCCCCACTTCCACGCCAGCGCGAAGCCGTCAACAATGCGCACAGACTTTATTGAGGAATATCTGATGAAAGCAGGCAATTCACCCCGTAACCCGATGCACGGGTTGCTCTTTATTCTGGCGCTGGGCGCGGGATTTAGCGTGGCGGCGATTTATTACGCCCAGCCGCTTCTGCCGCTTATCGGCGGCGATCTTGGGCTGACGGTTAACGGTATGGGGCTGATCCCTACCCTGACCCAGGCGGGCTATGCGCTGGGGATTTTGTTTCTGTTGCCGCTCGCGGATCGCTACGATCGGCGTCACCTTATCCTACTGAAAAGCGCGGCGCTGGCGATTCTGTTATGGCTGTGTAGCCTGAGTGATAGCCTCCACTCCCTGTTAACGATTAGCCTTATCATCGGCATGGCGGCGACCATGGCCCAGGATATCGTTCCGGCGGCGGCGATCCTCGCGCCCGTCGGCAAACAGGGCAAAATGGTCGGCACGGTGATGACCGGCCTGCTGCTCGGTATTCTCCTCTCCCGCACCGTGAGCGGCGTGATCGGCGCAGTATTTGGCTGGCGGATGATGTATCAGGCGGCGGCGGTCAGTATCGCGCTGATTGGCGGGCTATTGTGGAAAACGCTGCCGGGCTTTCCGGCGCATTCGCGTCTGGGCTATCCGACGCTCCTGCGCTCAATGATCCAGCTGTGGATGCGCTACCCGACCCTCCGCCGGGCCGCGCTGGCGCAAGGGGCATTATCGGTCGCATTCAGCGCGTTCTGGTCAACTCTCGCGGTCATGCTGCTTGAACATTACCGGATGGGCAGTGCGGTGGCGGGCGGCTTCGGCATTGCGGGCGCGACGGGCGCACTGGCGGCTCCCCTGGCGGGCGGACTGGCAGACAAACTTGGCGCGGATAAAGTGACCCTGCTGGGTGCCGCGCTGGTGACCGCCTCCTTCGCGCTGATGTTTTTGCTGCCAACGCTGCCGGTGCACTATCAGCTGGCGCTGATTGCGCTCTCTGCCGTGGGTTTTGATTTAGGGTTACAGTCCTGTCTCGTGGCGCACCAGAATCTGGTCTATAGCCTGGAGCCAGAAGCGCGCGGGCGGCTGAATGCGCTGCTCTTTACCGTGGTTTTTATCGGCATGGCGCTGGGATCGGTGCTGGGCAGTAAACTTTATTCTCTTGCAGGCTGGACCGGGGTTGTCACCCTGGCAACGGTGATGGGCATTAGCGCGCTGGTTATTCGCAGCGTCGGCAACGGTCACCCCCAGCCAGCGCAGCGTTAAAAAAAACTCCGCCGAAGCGGAGTAAAAATGGCGATTATTTATTGAGCTGGAATAGCGACATGCCCTGCATATCACTGAACGCTTTATAAGATGCCTGAAGCGCGGCCTGCTGCATCACGTAGGAGGAAATGGCCGCGTTCCAGTCAACATCCACCAGATCGCTCATCTGCTGGGTCTGAATCAACGCCCGGTCATCGCCCAGCGTGTCCAGCGTGCCGAGTTCACTTAACTGCGTTCCCAGTTCCCCACGCACGCTTAGCACGTTGTTGAGCGCGTTTTTCAGACCACGGTTGGTTTTATCCACCGCCGCCTTTGCCAGCGCCTGCGCGTCTTCATCGTCCGCTACCGGCGTTTTCAGCGCGCTGATGGCGCTGTCCAGCATGGCAAAGACATTTTTCTCTGACGCCGAGCCATCCGGTTCTTTCACCGCGTTGCTGGTCAGGCTGGCAAAAATTTGATCGCCGGTGTGACCTATTACCATCGAGCGCGCGGAGTCAACCTGCTGGACAACATTGGTGGTTCCGCCGGTGTAGCTGCCGTCCTGCTGGGTAAACGGCGCTTTATCGGTATTGTAGCCCGCAAAGATATAGCGACCGTTGCCGTCGGTTGAGTTGGCGAGATTCATCAGTTGGTCGCGGATGCCCTGCAAATCCGTCGCCAGAGACGCGCGGTCATCGTCGCTTAACGTGCCGTTACCGGCATAGACGATTTTTTCCTGCGCAGACTGGATCGCGGTGGTGGCCTGGCCGAGGATATTCTCTTCCAGCGACACGCGCTGGGTGGCGAAGGTTCGCGCCAGCGCATACTGGCTGTTTTGCGCCTGCGCCTGAGAAACGACCACGGCCTGCGAGGCGGCAATCGGGTCATCGGAAGGTTTATTTACCCGCTTGCCCGTAGACATCTGCTCACCGTACTTCAGCCATTCACTCTGTGAACTGGTGATGCCGCGCATGTTCTGATCGTACATCATTTGAGTGCTAACACGCATGATTCATCGTTCCCTTAGCGAATATTGAGTAGCGCGTCAAACAGCGACGACGCGGTCTGCATCACCTGGGCGTTAGCCAGATAATATTGCTGGAAACGTTGCAGGTTGCCGTACTCTTCATCGAGGTTAACCCCGGAGACAGACTGCTGCTGGTTACTCAGCTGGGTGACCACGGTACTCTGGGTGGTGCTACTGGTCTTGAGCGTAGCCGTTCTGTTACCGATATCGCTGACCAGCGTAGCGTAAGCATCATTAAAGGTTTTCGTCCCGCCGACCTTTTTGGCGTTCTGTAAATCCAGCAGCGCCTGGCCGTTACGGTTATCGCTTTCGCCGGTATCTTTATCATCAATACCCAGCGCAATTTTAGCTTCATCTTTAAACGCGGTGCTCATGTTGACGATGGTGTCGCTCACCGGCTTGACGATAAAACTGTCGTCCGCTTTCGCCGCCGTGCCGCCAACCGTCACTTTGAGTCCGTCAAAGCTGAGGGAGTTATCGGTTTTGTCCAGCGCCGCGGTAAAGGAGGTATTATCCGCCAGTCGCGTCACCTGCCAGTTGCTGCCGTCGTAAACCACTTTATAGTCGGTCGCCTGGACTTTGCTGCTGTCGCTGACCGCCGCGCTTAAGGTGGCACCGCCGGTATTGCGGCTGTTGCTGGTCACTGCCGGTTTGCCGATGTTAAAGAAATCACCGCCCGCGTCGCCGTTAGCGTCGATACCCTTCGCGTGCTGCTGATTGAACGAATCGGCAAAGGACAGCGCCAGCTGGTTGAGGGTGTTACGGGACTGGTCCAGATCCTGCGAGCGGAACGTCAGCAGACCGCCGAGCGAGCCGGAATTCAGCAGCTTCTCCGGGATTTCGATTTTACCGGCGGTCGGATCCACGTAGGCGACAGTAGTGCGCGACGGATCGGCGCTTGACGGTACGGCCGCCAGTTGACGTGCGGTGGAACCCTGCACCAGGGTATAGCCGTTCGCCATCGTCACGTTAAACGTGCCGCTGTCCTGAACGCTCACTTCCACGCCAACGATTTTATTCAGTTCGCTGACCAGCTGATCGCGCTGGTCCAGCAGATCGTTCGGCGACGCGCCCGCGCCGACACCGGTCAGACGTGAAATCTGATCGTTAAGATTGGCGATCTGCTTGCTGTAATTATTGATCTGCTCGACGCTGGAGCCGACCGCGATATTGACCTGCTTATCCTGGTCGCGCAGATACTGATCGGTCACTTTAAACTGGTTCACCAGCCCGTCGGCTTTACCGAGCAACGCCTGACGCGCCGCCGGATCTTCCGCGTTGCTGACCAGCGTTTGCATCGCCGAGAAGAAACCCTGCAACGTCGTTGAAAGTGTATTGGTACTGCTGGAGAGCATATCGTCGATTTTTGACATCTGCTCATAGCGCGTGGTCAGCCCCGCGCTCTGATTCTGGGCAGAACGCAACTGATTGGTGATAAATGCGTCATATTCACGCTGCACCCCGGAAACATACGCGCCGTTACCGACCCAGCCGCCTGCCCCCAGCGTACTGTTCGCCTGGCCAAATACCGTTGTCTGACGGGTATAGCCCGCAACGTTATAGCTGGAGATGTTGTTACTGACGGTATTCAGTGCGGACTGCGCTGCGCTAAGCCCGCTCATGGCGCTGTTAATCAAACTGGACATGAAGGTTCCTTTTACACTTTCAGACATGGGTCCTGCTAACAGTTATCGGCAGGACGTCTGCGAACTTGAGAGGTTTCAGAACAGATTTTCGAGATCGTTACCGTAGGCTTTACTGACTTTTTCACTCATGCCTTTTAGCTGCTGGATCATGCCGGTGAGCTTACGGGCATAGCCCGGATCGGTCGCATACCCGGCGTTCTGTAACGCCTGCGCGCCCTGCTCTGCCGTGGAGGCACTGGTCACCGCCGCGTAGCGTGGATTACGGGTTAACAGCCCCACGTAGTCAGAAAGCGCTTCGAGATAGGAGCTATAAACGCGGAATTTGGCCTTCACCTTTATCGCTTCGCCGTTCTCATATTCGGTGGTGGTGATTTCCGTCACCGGGCCTTTCCAACTGGACGTGGCCTTCACGCCGAACAGGTTAAAACTTGGCTCGCCGTTTTCGCGCTTAATCTGCCGCTGGCCCCAGCCTGACTCCAGCGCGGCCTGCGCCAGAATCAAATGGTGCGGGATGCCGCTCTGCTCGCTGGCAAGTCTCGCCGGAAGCGAAAGCTGCGCCAGGAAGTCTTTGCTGTCGCCGGACAGCGGCTGGTCAGTTGCCGTCGGCGTTTTGGGCAGCGCTTTACGCACCATCTGGGTCAGGGTCTGATTCTGATAGCTGGTGACGGTTTCGAGGTCGAAACGCATCGGCACCTGCGCCGTTTCTTCTGACGGCTGGCCCTGCCCTGCGGCCATCTGCTTCACCATCATATCGGCCAGGCCCAGCCCTTTACCGGCGGTCATCTGCTGGGCAATTTGCTGGTCGTACATGCTGGTATAAAGACGCGTTTGGTCGCTGCCGAACAAGCCGTCTTTCGGCAGCGCTTCACGCATACTTTTCAGCATCATCTGCACAAACATCCCTTCGACCTGACGGGCAACCGGGCGCAGGTTAGCCTGCGGATCTTTCCCGGTTTTGCTTTTCAGGTCGTTGAGCGACTGCGCATCCCACGCGGCGCTCGCCAGCAGTTTGCTATCGCTTAGCATCAGATGATTTCCACTTTCGCCCGCAGGCAGCCCGCGCTTTGCATCGACTGGATAATCGACATCAGTTCCATCGGCGTGGCCCCCAGCGCGTTCAGCGCCCGCACCACGTTATTCAGGTTGGCGCTGGCGTTGATGCTCTGCAATGAGCCTCCGCTCTGACGCAGATCGATCTGCGTTTGCGGCACCACCACCGTCTGCCCGCCGCCAAACGGCGTATCCGGCTGACTGACGTTTGCCTGGCGGTTAACCGTCACCGACAGATTGCCCTGCGCGACCGCGCAGCTATCCAGCGTAACTTCACGGTTCATCACCACCGAGCCGGTGCGCGAGTTGATGATCACTTTCGCATCCTGCGCCGCCACGTTGACCTGCATATTCTGGATATCGGCCAGCGCCCGCACCTGCGAACTGTTGCTTGCCGGGACGCGCACCTGCACAGTACGGGCATCCAGCGCGGTAGCACCGTAGCCGCCGTTGCGGTTAACGGTGTCGGCGATCTGCTGGGCGAGGGTAAAATCTTCCTCATTAAGCTGAAGGTTAATGGTGTTACCGGTGCCGAACTGGGTCGGGATTTCACGCTCGATCACCGCACCGCCGGTAATACGCCCCCCGTTTAGCTGGTTGACCTGAACGCTGCTGCCGCCCGCCGACGCGCCCGCACCACCGACCAGAATATTGCCCTGCGCCAGGGCATAAACCTGGTTATCCACGCCTTTCATCGGCGTCATCAGCAGCGTGCCGCCGCGCAAACTCTTGGCGTTACCCATTGAGGAGACGACGATATCGATCGCCTGCCCCTGGCGGCCAAACGGCGGATATTTCGCCGTGACCATCACCGCCGCCACGTTTTTAAGCTGCATATTGGTGCCCGCTGGCACGGTGATGCCCATCTGCGAGAGCATGTTATTCAGGCTTTGGGTGGTAAACGGCGTCTGGGTCGTCTGGTCACCGGTCCCGTCCAGCCCCACCACCAGCCCGTAGCCGATAAGTGAGTTATCACGCACGCCCTGCACGCTGGTCAGGTCACGAATGCGCTCGGCCTGTACTGCGCCTGCCATCAGGATCAGGGCAATGCCAATCAGGGATTTAAACATGATCACCTCGCTTACAACGGCGATAAATTAAGGAAGAAACGCTGGAGCCAGCCCATATTCTGCGCTTCATTGATGTAGCCGTTGCCGACGTACTCGATGCGCGCATCCGCGACCTGCGTCGAGGCGACGGTGTTGCTGCCGCTGATAGTCCGTGGGTTAACCACCCCGGAGAAGCGGATGAATTCGGTGCCCTGGTTGATGGCGATCTGCTTCTCACCGACCACATGCAGGTTGCCGTTGACCAGCACCTGATCCACCGTCACCGTCAGCGTGCCGCTAAAGGTATTGCTGGCGTTGGCACCGCCTTTACCGTTAAAGGTATTGCCGCCGGAAGTATCGACATCCGCACGGGCGTTGCCAAACAGTCCTTCCAGATAGCGCGGCGTGGTGTCAACGCCGAAATTGGTTTTGCCATCGCGGCTGGCGTTAGCCGACGAGCTTTTGCTCGCGCTGACGTTTTCCTGCAACACGATAGTCAGGGTATCGCCGACGTTACGCGGACGACGGTCCTCAAACAGCGGCTGATAGCCGTAGTTCACCGGCTGGGCGGACTGAAAAATGGAGCCGTTGGCCACCGGCAGCGGTCCGGGAACGGGCTGTGCGCTCGTCGCCCCCTGCACCAGCGGCGTGGAGGGGATCAGCGCGCACCCGTTGAGGGAGATCGCCAGTACAGCCAAAAGCGGATAACGGTACGCCGCGTGTTTTTGCATTGCTTTCATCTTCAAAGTCAGGGCGCTGGTGCGGCAAAACCGCACCAGCCGCACCTTAGAGTTGCGTCAGTTTTTGCAGCATCTGGTCGGTCGTGGACACGGCCTTACTGTTGATTTCATACGCGCGCTGCACCTGGATCATGCTGACCAGCTCTTCCGCCACGTTGACGTTAGAGGTTTCAACATAGCCCTGATACAGCAAGCCAGCGCCGTTCAGTCCCGGCGTGCTTTCATTCGGCGCACCGGACGACTGCGTTTCGGTGTACAGGTTCTCACCAATACTTTCCAGACCGGTATCGTTCATAAAGGTGGTCAGGTTTAGCTGTCCCACCTGCACCGGCGCGGCCTGGCCCTGCTGGGTCACGCTCACTACCCCGTCACGACCAATGGTGATGCTCAGGGTATTGGCCGGAATGGTGATCGCAGGCTGGACCTGAAAGCCGCCTGCCGTCACCAGTTGACCGTTCTGATCGACCTGGAAAGAGCCGTCGCGGGTATAGGCAGAAGTGCCGTCCGGCAACATCACCTGAAAGAAGCCCTGCCCTTTGATCGCCACGTCTTTGCTGTTGTCGGTCTGCGACAGGTTGCCCTGGCTATGCAGACGCTCGGTAGCAACCGGGCGCACGCCCGTACCAATCTGCAAACCGGAAGGCAGCGTGGTCTGCTCGGACGACTGCGCGCCCGGCTGACGAATCGTTTGATAAAGTAAATCTTCAAATACCGCGCGCTGACGCTTAAAACCGTTGGTGCTGACGTTCGCCAGGTTGTTGGCGATCACGTCCATATTGGTTTGCTGGGCATCAAGACCGGTTTTGGCGATCCATAATGAACTGTTCATGGTTATCCTGTTATTAGCTCATTGACAGCAACTGGTTAGCCCGCTGCGCGTTCTCATCCACGCTGCTGATAACCTTCATCTGCATTTCAAAACGCCGGGCGCTGGCGATCATATCGGTCATCGCCGCGACGGGTTTTACGTTACTGCCTTCCAGTACGCCCGACATCACGCGGATGGTCGGATCGGCCTGCAGCGTCGGGCCACGGGTCTGCTGCGCCTGCGCGCTTAAACGGAACATGCCGTCATCGCCGCGCTGCACTTCATTTCCTTCGGCTTTTACCAGCTTCAGTCGGCCGACCGGCGCAATGGTATTTGCCGGATCGCCCGGATTGAGGGCGGAAATCGTGCCGTCCGCCGCGATGGTAATTTCCGCGCCTTCCGGCACCACGATGGGGCCAGCTTCGCCGATCACCGGATGCCCCTGAATGGTCAGTTGCCCGGTTGGGCTGACCTGGATGCTACCGTTGCGGGTATATCCTTCGCCGCCGTCAGCGGTCTGCACCGCCAGCCAGCCTTCCTGCTGTAAAGCCACATCCAGCGGACGTGAGGTGTAATCGAGCTGCCCCGGCGTCATATCGGCACCCGGCGTGGACTCGGTCACCAGCGTGCGGGTGGCGAGGGACAGACCCTCAACCGGCACCGCCCGCAGCGCGTTAAGCTGGGCGCGAAAGCCCGGCGTGGACGCGTTAGCGAGGTTGCTGGCGGTCACCGCCTGCTGATTCATCGTCTGGCTTGCCGCGCCCATCGCGGTATATATTGCGTGATCCATTAAGCTATCCCGTCAGGCGCTTAGCGCAGGTTAACCAGGGTGTTGAGGATCTGATCCTGGGTTTTGATGGTCTGCGCGTTAGACTGATAGTTACGCTGGGCGACGATCATATTCACCAGTTCTTTACTCAAATCGACGTTGGAAGCCTCCAGCGCGCCGTTGGTCAGGCTGCCGAAGTTACCGCTGTTGGCGGTGCCCAGCAGCGCAACGCCGGATGCCTGGGTCGCTGCCCAGATGTTATCGCCCTGAGACGCCAGTCCTTCATTGTTGGCGAAGTTCGCCAGCACGATCTGTCCCAGCACCTGCGACTGCTCGTTGGAGTAGTTACCGACTACGGTACCGTCATCGTTAATCTGATAGCTCACCAGATCGCCCGGCTTGTAGCCATTCTGCGAGCTGGCAACGATGTTATTTGCACCGGTATTTTGCTGCATGGAGTCAAAGAAGCTCAGCGCAAAGGTCGCCGGAGCCGCGCCGTTCATTGCGCCGGTGGTGACATTAATTTGCGGCTGCGCGTTGGCGGTATTGCTCAGCGTCCAGGTGCCTGGCGCGGTGGTGCTGGCGGTGTAGTTATACACGCCTTCCAGTTGGCCGTTGTTATCGAAATTCATCTGCGCGGCTTTAACCACGGGCGCATCGGCCACGCTGGAATCCTGGGTCCAGACATCCCATTTGTTGTCCGCCGTCTTAACGTAATAGACGTTGAGATCGTGCGCGTTACCCTGGGTATCAAAAACGGTGATTGCCGCTTTTTTGTTGTAGGTATCCGCATCGGAAATGTTGAACGTGGTTTTCGTGGGAATGGCATCCGACGAGTTCAGGTTGATCTGGATCGCGGCGGTGGTGGTGGTTTTCGCCGACATCAGCGTATTCGGGATGGAGATGCCGGTCGGGTTCGCGCCCTGCTGAATCGTCGGCGGGGTGCCGGTCGCCGGATAGCCGGTCAGTTGTAAACCCTGCATGTTCACCAGGTTGCGGTTTTCATCCAGTTTGAACTGACCGTTACGGCTGTAGTACACCGAGCCGTTAGTGTCGACCAGACGGAAAAAACCGTTCTGGCTGATCGCCACGTCAAGGCCGCGTCCGGTATTGGTGGTGGTGCCGTCGTTAAAATCCTGGGTGATCCCCGCCACCTTGACGCCCAGCCCGACTTTGGAGCCCGCGAACATATCCGCAAACGACGCCGTGCTCGACTTAAAGCCATAGGTGGCGGAGTTGGCGATGTTGTTACCGATGACATCGAGGTTAGAGGCCGCAGCATTCAGACCGCTAACCGCTTGAGAAAAGGCCATAACTTACTCCTGATTAAATAATTTGCCGAACTTCGTCGAGGGTGGTGGTGCCGTAGGTGCCCAGATCCAGCGTATTGCCTTTATCACTGCGGGTGATCCCCTGTACCAGTGCAAATTGCAGCGGCTGGGCCACCAGCTGTGTCGCGCCGTTGCTGGCGGCGATGCTGACGTTGTAGGAGCCTTCCGGTGCTGCGGTGCCGTCGGTCATGGTGCCATCCCAGCTAAAGGTATGGACGCCAGCGGTTAAGTTGCCGATATCAATCGTGTTCACCACTTTGCCGCTTTTATCGGTAATGGTGGCGGTGACTTTATCAGCGGCCTGCTGTAGCTCCACGCCAAACGGGGTGGTGGTTTTGTTACCGGAAAGCACGGTGGTGCCAGGGATCATCACCCCGTGGCCAATCAGCGTGCTGGCCTGTAATGACTGGCTGCTGTCGATCTGCCCGGAGATCGATCCCAGCGTGGTATTCAGTTTTTCAATTCCGCTTACGGTGCTGATTTGCGCCAGTTGGGTGGTCAGTTCATTATTCTGTAGCGGGTTAGTCGGATCCTGATTTTTTAACTGCGCGACCAGCAGGGTTAAAAAACTGCTTTGTAAGTCGGAGGCGCTGTTGCCGGTGACGGCATTGGTGCTGGTTCCGGTGCTGGTGGAACTGACACCGGTATTGGTTGGATCGTTTAAATTAACAGCAATAGACATTTGCCTCTCCTTTACTGGCCAAGCGTCAGCGTTTTCAGCATCATGGTTTTGACGGTATTCAGTACCTCGACGTTCGCCTGGTAGCTGCGCGAGGCGGACATGGTGTTGACCATCTCGCCCACCACATCCACGTTTGGCATCCGCACATAACCCTGGGCGTTCGCCAGCGGATTGCCCGGCTCGTAGACCAGTTTGTCTTCAGCCTGGCTTTCAACGACGCCGGAGACTTTCACCCCACCGGTTGCCGCGCCGGGCGCAGCGTTCACTTCAAACACCACCTGCTTAGCGCGGTACGGTTCGCCGTCAGGCCCGGTCACGCTGTCGGCGTTAGCCAGGTTACTGGCGGCGACGTTCAGACGCTGGGACTGCGCGTTAAGCGCGGAACCGGCGATGTCAAAAATATTGAGTAAAGCCATACATTAGTTACCCTGTTGCAGCACGCTCATCATGCTTTTGATTTGCCCGCTCAGTACCGTCAGCCCGGTCTGGTATTGCAGGCTGTTATCGGCGAACTGCGTCCGCTCTCTGTCCATATCGACGGTATTGCCATCCAGCGAAGGCTGATCGGGGATGCGGTACATCAGGTCAACAGAGGGTGAAGAAATCGTCTGGGCAGGTATATGACGTGCAGAAGTGAGCGCCAGTTGAACCCCGGAGGTTTCAACGCGCCCACGTTCCATCACTTTATTCAGTTCACTGGCAAAATCCATGTCGCGCGCCTGATACCCTGGGGTATCCGCATTGGCGATATTGGCAGCGAGCACTTCCTGACGCTGCGCGCGTAAATTTAAGGCTTCCTGCTGAAAGCGTAACGCGGCGTCGAGTTTATCGAGCATGTCTCCTCCGCTGGTGGCAAAGTTTCAGGCAACAGCTTAATTCCCCTTACGCGCGCGTTATCGACGGAATAAACGCATAATGCGTCGCTATTTGTTGCGTTGATAGACGGTGACAACGGTTAGAATCCCTCTATTCCTGAATCGACCGGAGTTTGCCATGCCCGCTCTGAAAGGCACCTTTGCTGCTGCCCTGCTGTTCCTGTCTCCGCTTGCCGGGGCCAGCGATCTCAATGCGCAGCTTTCGGCTTTTTTCGCCCAGCGGCTGGCGGGATTCAGCGATGAAGTCGTGGTGCAGGTAAAGAGTGCCGCCACGCTTCTGCCGCAGTGCGAACAGCCCGCGCTTAGCGTGCAGGGCAATGCAAAGCTCTGGGGCAACGTGAACGTGCTGGCGCAGTGCGGCAGCGAAAAACGCTATATCCAGGTTCAGGTGCAGGCGACGGGAAATTATGTGGTAGCCGCCGCCCCGGTGGCGCGTGGCAGTACGCTTTCTACCCGCAGCGTGATGCTAAAACGCGGTCGCCTCGACCAGCTTCCGCCGCGCACGTTACTGGATCTCAATCAGGTGCAGGAGGCCGTCAGCCTGCGCGATCTGGCCGTTAATCAGCCGATCCAGCAATTTATGCTGCGCCAGTCATGGCGGATTAAAGCCGGACAGCGGGTGCAGGTGATTGCCAGCGGCGACGGTTTTAGCGTGAACAGCGAAGGTCAGGCACTTAATAATGCCGCCATTGCCCAGAACGCCCGAGTGCGGATGTCTTCCGGCCAGGTGGTGAGTGGAATTGTGAATGCGGACGGGAATGTTCTGATTAGCCTATAATATTTTAAAGAAATCGCGGCTCCTGCCGATAGAGTGTTAACAAACGATGATGGCGGGCAGCCGCGCCACAACCCCTCGATGAGGACAAAAGAATGAGCATTGATCGTACATCGCCCCTGAAACCAGTTAGCACCGTACAACCTCGCGAAGCCAGCGAACTCACCACGCCGAAAACGCGCGCGGAGAAATCAACGGCGGCGAACAGTACCAGCGTCACGCTCAGCGATGCGCAGGCGAAACTGACCCAGGCGGGTAAAGACGATATCAACGTTGAACGCATCGAATCGCTGAAAACCGCGATTCGCAACGGCGAGCTGAAGATGGATACCGGTAAAATTGCCGACGCGTTGATCCGCGACGCACAGAGTTTTTTGCAGAGTAATTAACCGTATGAGTCGTCTGCCAGAAATACTGGACACAATGACCGTCACGCTTACCGCGCTGAAAGACGTGATGGATGCCGAGCAGCAGCAGCTTTCCGCTGGCAGCGTTAACGGCAGCGCGCTACAACGCATTACCGAACAAAAAAGTTCGCTTCTGGCAACCCTGGATTATCTTGAGCAGCAGCGGCGCGATGAACAAAACGCGCAACGCAGCGCCAATGATGACGTGGCACAGCGCTGGAGCACGATCACCGAAAAAACGCAGCATTTGCGTGAGTTAAACCAGCATAACGGCTGGCTTCTGGAAGGGCAGCTTGTGCGCAACCAGCAGGCGCTTGAGGTGCTAAAACCGCACCAGGAGCCGGGACTGTACGGCGCGGATGGCCAGGCCTCGACCGCCAGTCGCGGCGGGAAAAAGTTTTCTATCTGAATGCGTTGAATATGCGGGAGCAGCCTCCGCGCAGGCCGCTCCCCTGATCTGTCTTTACGCCGTCCGGCGCGCGAATTCTTTCACTTTAAATCCCAGCACCGCCAGAGTGGCAAAATAGGCAATAACCCCTGCCATCACCACCGCAAACAGACGCAGAATACGCAGCGGCATCGTGCCCAGTGACCAATCCGGCATCAGGTACATCACGCCGACCAGCGCCGCTGCCATCACCAGTACCGCCACGATCAGCCGTAATAAAAAGCTGCCCCAGCCCGGCTGCGGGGTAAAAATCTTTTTCTTGCGCAGTTGCCAGTAGAGCAGACCAGCGTTCAGACAGGCCGCCAGCCCGATAGACAGCGACAGCCCGGCATGTTTCAGCGGACCAATAAACGCCAGGTTCATCAACTGGGTGACAATCAGCGTGACGATAGCGATTTTCACCGGCGTTTTGATGTCCTGACGCGAGTAAAAGCCGGGTGCCAGCACCTTCACCACGATAAGCCCCATCAGGCCGACCGAATAGGCCACCAGCGCACGCTGGGTCATTGCGGCATCAAAGGCGGTGAATTTACCGTACTGAAACAGCGAAACGGTCAGCGGTTTAGCCAGAATCCCCAGCGCCACCGCGCTCGGCAGAGCGAGTAAAAAGCACAGCCGCAGTCCCCAGTCCATCAACCGGTTGTATTCATCGTGATTGCCGCTGGCGAAACTTTTTGACAGCGAAGGCAGCAGAATGGTCCCCAGCGCCACGCCCAGCACGCCGGAGGGGAACTCCATCAGGCGATCCGCATAGTACATCCACGAAACCGAGCCAGAGACCAGAAACGAGGCAAAAATAGTATTGATAATCAGTGAAATCTGGCTGACTGAGACGCCGAGAATGGCGGGTCCCATCTGCTTAATGACCCGCATGGAACCTGCATCTTTAAAACTCAGGCGCGGCAGCACTAACATGCCGATTTTTTTCAGATGCGGCAGTTGATACACCAGTTGCAGCACCCCGCCTACCGTCACCGCCCATGCCAGCGCCAGCACCGGCGGATGGAAATACGGCGCGGCAAACAGCGCAAAGCCGATCATGCTGACGTTTAAGAAGGTCGGCGCAAATGCCGGCACTGAAAATCGATTCCAGGTGTTCAGAATGGCACCCGCCAGCGAGGCCAGCGAAATCAGCAAAATATAGGGGAAGGTGATCTTCAGTAACTGGGTGGTGAGCAGGAATTTATCGGCGGTATCGGCAAAGCCCGGCGCGGTAATGGTGATCACCCAGGGGGCCGCCAGCATCCCGGCGACGGTGACAATGGCCAGCGCCAGCGTCAGCAGCCCGGAGACATAAGCGACAAATACGCGAGTCGCGTCTTCGCCCTGCTTGCTTTTGTACTCCGCGAGGATCGGCACAAACGCCTGTGAAAACGCGCCTTCGGCGAAAATACGCCGCAGCAGGTTGGGCAGCTTAAAAGCGACAAAGAAGGCGTCCGTTGCCATGCCTGCGCCAAAAACGCGCGCCACGATAGCATCGCGGGCAAATCCCAGCACGCGAGAAAACATGGTCATAGAGCTGACGGCAGCCAGCGATTTTAATAGGTTCATTAACGTGTTTTCCCAACACAGGGCAGAACGCCTGCATCGCAGGCGCTGGAAAAGGCGATTAGTCTACCTGGATTACCATGAATTACTACTGTCAGATGTTACAGCGGATTATTGGTTTGCCTGTGCGCGCCACAATTTTTCAACAACATACTGCGCCAGAATCGCCTGCTCCCCCGCCGTTTGCGGAACGGTCTGATTTTGCAGGCACTCAATGAAATGCCGGGCGCAGCCGACAAAACCGCGCTGCTCAAGGGTGCTCTGCCAGCCGGGGATCGCGCGCGTCACCACGCCTGCGCCCCGCTCCTCGCGCCATTCACGCATGTCGGTGATGTCATACAGCGCCCCGTCGGTGACGGCTTGCACCGATTCACGCTGGCTGCCCGCGCGTCGGTGCATACTGGTCGTGATCTGTACATGCTGATGGCTGAAATGGTGTTCGGCATACAGCATCTCGCCCCGCTCGGTGGTTTGCAGGGTGCCGGATTGCAGGATAGCGTTGCCGCCCGCCAGCCACAGCGCGGTGTCGACAACGTGCAGATAATCGTCCAGCAGGGTGAAGCGCAGATCCTGCGGACCGACGCTGTTGGTGCGGTGTTTATCCATCCGCAGCGAGGTGGCGGTGGGCAACTGCGCCTTAAGCTCGCGGTACAGCGGCGAAAAGCGCCGATTGAAACCGACCATCAGGGTCAGGTTTTTACGCGCGGCCAGCGCAATCAGCCGTTCGGCATCGTCGATATCGTCCGCCAGCGGTTTATCAACGCAGACGTGGACCCCGGCATTCAGCAGTTCGCTGACCACAGCGTAGTGAGAAGCCGTGGTGGTATGGACAAAAACCGCGTCACACTGGCTTGCCAGCATGGAGAGAGAGCTGGCATACGGCAAGCGGTAACTGTCACAAACGCGCCGTGCTTTTTCTTCCGTCGGCGACCAGGCTGCCTGTAGCGTCCAGTCGCTCGCCGCGCTCAGTACCGGCAGCCACGCTTTCTGGGCGATGCCGCCCAGTCCCGCCACGCCAATTCGTAATTTTGCCGTCACTGTTATTCTCCCAAATGTGCCAGCAGCGATTCCAGCCGCTGTTTAAGTTCAGCGACTTCCCCTTCAAGCGCCTCAACGCGGGCGCTCAAATCGTCGGCGGGCAGCGCGGAAGGCTCCGCCACCGCTATTGCACTGTCGGCATCGCCGCTGAAAAGATGCATATAGCGGCTTTCACGTCGCCCGGCTTCACGCGGCAGGCGTAGCACAAACGGCCCGTCTTCGCGGGTCGCCAGTTTCTCCAGCGTATTTTCCACTTCTGCCATATCGCTGAATTCGTGCATTCGCTGGGCGCGGCTACGCAGCTCGCCCGGCGTTTGCGCACCGCGCAGCAGCAGCGTGGTAACGAGCGCGATTTCAGCAGAACTGAGTTTCAGATCGCCAAATTCCGAATTACAAAAACGCTGTTCGTATTTTGTCACCCGATTGCCAAACCCGCTGACGGTGCGCAGGTAGTGCCGCTTCACCAGGGCGTCGAGCAGTTCCTGCACCGCCTGCTCGCTTAGCGACATCACCGGCTCGCGGTTGGTTTTCTGATTACAGGCGGTCACCACCGCATTAACCGACAGCGGATACTGCTCAGGCGTCGTAACCTGCTTTTCCAGCAGGCTGCCGATGACGCGCGCTTCCGTCACGGATAACTGATACTTCATTGCATTCTCCTTATCGGCCTGCGATCCACTGCGGAGTCGTCAGCGCCGTCAGTACATGGTCACGCCACTCGCCGTTAATCAACAAATAGTCTTTGGCGTAACCCTCTTTTTCAAATCCCAGACGCGCCAGCAGGCCGCCGCTGCGCTGATTGTGCGGCATATAGTTGGCCATAATTCGGTGGATGTGCTGGGTGCGCTGCATATAGCGGATTGCCGCCGTCAGCGCTTCAAACATCAGCCCCTGCCCCTGCCATTTCTGCCCGATGGAGTAGCCAAGATAACAGGCGTGAAACGAGCCGCGCACCACGTTTGAGAAGTTGGCAACGCCGACGATCTCTTTCTCGTCCGGGTCAAGCAGCGCAAAATAAAAGGCTGAGCCCTGCTTGTGGAATTCGTTAATCATGCCCAGCCGCGCCTGCCAGCCTGACGGATAGCAGTGGCTATCATCGCGTACCGGCTCCCAGGGTTTTAAAAACTGTCGATTCTCCGCGTAGTAATCAGCAAGCCGCCAGGCGTCACGGTCGTGAACCAGACGCACGACCAGCCGGTCCGTGGTCAGGCGTACTTTCGGCACGTTACTGCGATAGCCAAACATTCCCCACTCCTTCTTCTACTTCTTGCCCTGGTCATTTAACTATACCTGTCGTCGGGGTCGGTGTGAAAACAACAACATACCATTTTCTGCGCTACATCCCTTTTTCGATGAAAAGCATCAATCAAAGCGTTCTTTTGATAAAAAAATATTGTCGCGGTGAGGGTGGGAAAAAAGCGCCCCGCGCCGCAGAATAACCGGGTACTCGCCTTTTTAATTTCCCGGAGGGGAAATGTCACGTATCTCGCAGGCAAGGAGCCTGGGTAAATATTTCCTGCTCATCGATAACATGCTGGTAGTGCTCGGCTTTTTCGTCGTCTTTCCGCTGATTTCGATTCGCTTTGTCGATCAAATGGGCTGGGCCGCGCTGATGGTCGGGATTGCGCTCGGCCTGCGCCAGTTAGTACAGCAGGGTCTGGGCATTTTTGGCGGGGCGATCGCTGACCGCTTCGGCGCGAAACCGATGATTGTCACCGGGATGCTGATGCGTGCGGCGGGGTTTGCCACGATGGCAATAGCCCAGGAGCCGTGGATGCTGTGGTGCTCCTGCCTGCTTTCCGGGCTGGGCGGAACGCTGTTTGACCCGCCGCGCTCGGCGCTGGTGGTCAAGCTGGTGCGTCCCCATCAACGGGGGCGCTTTTTCTCCTTGCTGATGATGCAGGACAGCGCCGGGGCGGTGATCGGCGCGCTGCTGGGAAGCTGGCTGCTACAGTATGACTTCAGCCTTGTATGTAGCGTCGGCGCAGTACTGTTTGTGGTTTGCGCGGCGTTTAACGCCTGGTATCTGCCCGCGTGGAAACTGTCCACGGTGAAAACGCCGGTGCGCGAGGGGCTGACGCGAGTGCTGCGCGACAAACGCTTTGTAACCTATGTATTAACCCTCACCGGCTACTACATGCTGGCGGTGCAGGTGATGTTAATGCTGCCGATTATGGTTAACGATATTGCGGGCACGCCTTCAGCGGTGAAATGGATGTACGCCATTGAAGCCACGCTGTCGCTCAGTCTGCTTTATCCGCTGGCCCGCTGGAGCGAAAAACGCTTTCGCCTCGAACATCGTCTGATGGCCGGGCTGCTGATTATGACGCTCAGCATGTTGCCCATCGGGTTGGTGGGCAATTTGCAGCAGCTCTTTACACTCATCTGCACCTTTTATATCGGCTCGATTATCGCTGAACCGGCGCGCGAAACCCTCAGCGCGGAGCTGGCCGATGCACGCGCACGCGGGAGCTATATGGGCTTCAGTCGGCTGGGGTTAGCCTTTGGTGGCGCACTGGGTTACGCGGGCGGAGGCTGGCTGTTTGATGCCGGGAAAGCCTCCGGCCAGGCCGAGCTGCCGTGGTTTATGCTGGGGGTCATTGGCCTGATGACCTTGCTGGCGCTGTGGTGGCAGTTCAGCCAGAAACGCGCCGCTCCCGGGATGCTCGAGCCGCGCACCTGATTTGATAAGCGTCTGTTTCTCTTCCATACTGAACATCTGGACGGTAATACCTGGAGGAGAAACGTGAAGCTATATATCTACGACCACTGCCCTTACTGTGTAAAAGCCCGTATGATCTTCGGCCTCAAAAATATCCCTGTGGAGCTTATTACGCTGCTCAGCGACGATGAGGCCACGCCGATCAAAATGATCGGCCAGAAGATGGCCCCTATCCTGCAAAAAGACGACAGCCGCTATCTGCCGGAAAGTCTTGATATCGTTCACTATGTCGATAAAGTCGATGGGAAACCCCTGCTGACCGGCGCACGCAATCCGGCGATTGAAGAGTGGCTGCGCAAGGTAAATACCTATGTTAACCGGCTGCTGATCCCGCGTTTTGCAAAATCGCCGTTTGATGAATTCTCCACGCCCGAAGCACGACGTTATTTTACGGAGAAAAAAGAGGCGACCCTTGGCAGCTTTGCCGATCACCTTTCCCATTCAGAAGGACTGATTAAAAAAATCAGTAATGAACTGCGCGATCTCGATAAGCTTATCGTGCAGCCGAACGCGGTTAACGGCGAGCTGTCCGAAGATGACATTCACCTGTTCCCGCTGCTGCGCAACCTGACGATTGTCGCCGGTATCACCTGGCCCACCAGGGTGGCGGATTACCGCGATAATATGGCGAAGCAGACGCAAATTAACCTGCTGACGTCCATTGCATCCTGATCCTCGGGCGGACGTTCGCGTCCGCCCGCTTTTTAAGCCTTTTCCCCTGTTCAATTCGCTGCTGACAGTACATGCTGGATTATGCCAGGATGAGCATCATTGCGTAATGCAGAGGAAACCCATGAAGAAGATTGTTGTTGCCGCAGCGCTTGTTATCAGCGGCGTGCTGGCAGGTTGTAATCAGCTTACCCAGTACACGGTGAGCGAAAATGAAATTAACCAGGCCCTGCAAAAACGAAATAACTTCGCCAAAGACATCGGTCTGCCGGGAGTGGCGGACGCGCACATTGTCTTAAATAATCTTACCAGCGCCATTGGTCGGGAAGAGGCCAATAAAGTTACGCTGAATGGCGATGCCGCACTGGATATGAATTCACTGTTTGGCAGCCAGAAAGCAACCATCGTCCTGAAACTCAAAGCCCTTCCTGTTTTCAATAAAGAGCAGGGCGCGATTTATTTACAGGAAATGGAAGTGATCGACGCCAGCGTTAAGCCGGAGAAAATGCAGCCGGTCGTGCAGACGCTGTTGCCTTATCTTAACCAGTCGCTGCGCAATTACTTCAACCACCAGCCCGCGTATGTGCTGCGTGAAGACAGCAGCAAGGGCGAAGCGCTGGCGAAAAAATACGCTAAAGGTCTCGAAGTCAAACCTGGCGAGATCGTCATTCCTTTTACCCATTAACGCGCCGCCGGGCACTTTTCTGCCCGGCGAAATCCGACGATGCTGAAGAAAAGAGTGCAAACGAAAACGTTTCCGCCTATTCTTAGTGCCCGGCAAAAACAGCCCTGATGACTGACTCTCACCTGCCGGAGCGCTTCCATGACAGAACAACCGCAAGTTATTAAAATCCGCCGCCCTGACGACTGGCATCTTCATTTGCGTGACGGTGAAATGCTGAAAACCGTAGTGCCTTATACCAGTGAAGTCTATGGCCGGGCGATCGTTATGCCCAATCTTGCGCCGCCGGTAGTCACTGTGGATGCCGCCATTGCCTACCGCCAGCGCATTCTGGATGCGGTGCCTGCCGACCATACCTTTACCCCGCTGATGACCTGTTATCTCACTGACTCGCTTGACCCGGCTGAGCTGGAGCGCGGTTATCGCGAAGGGGTATTTACCGCCGCCAAACTCTACCCGGCGAACGCCACCACTAACTCCAGCCACGGTGTGACCCATATTGATGCCATAATGCCGGTGCTGGAACGGATGGAAAAATTGGGGATGCCGCTGCTGGTTCACGGCGAAGTGACTCATGCGGATATCGATATTTTCGACCGTGAAGCGCGGTTTATTGACACGGTGATGGAGCCGCTGCGCCAGCGTCTGCCGGGACTGAAAGTGGTTTTCGAACACATCACCACGAAAGATGCGGCGGATTATGTCCGCGAAGGTAATGAGCGCCTCGCCGCCACCATTACCCCGCAGCACCTGATGTTTAACCGCAACCACATGCTGGTCGGCGGCGTGCGTCCACATCTTTACTGCCTGCCGATCCTCAAGCGTAATATTCACCAGCAGGCGCTGCGTGAGCTGGTTGCCAGCGGTTTTGATCGCGCGTTTCTCGGCACGGATTCCGCCCCGCACGCCCGTCATCGCAAAGAAGCGAGCTGCGGCTGCGCGGGCTGCTTTAACGCGCCGACCGCGCTTGCCAGCTACGCCACCGTTTTCGAAGAGATGAATGCCTTAGCCCACTTCGAAGCGTTCTGCTCCCTGAACGGCCCACGCTTTTATCAGTTGCCGGTTAACGACACCTTCATTGAGCTGGTGCGCGAGGAAAGCACGGTGGCTGAGTCCATTGCCCTCTCCGACGATACCCTCATCCCGTTCCTCGCCGGTGAGACGGTGCGCTGGACGGTAAAAAAATAATTTTTTGCGCCCCCTGTTGTATCTCAATGCGTTAAACTGTATAAACATACAGTGCATTCACAGGGGGCAATTATGCGTATTGAAGTCACTATCGCCAGAACCACCACGTTACCGCCCGGTGCGCTGGACGCCCTTGCGGGCGAGCTGTCCCGACGCGTTCTCACTCATTTTCCTGATTGTGATGGTAACGTCAGCGTACGTTACGCTGCCGCCAATAACCTGTCGGTGTTCGGCGGGCTGAAAGAAGACAAAGACCGTATCAGTGAAATTCTCCAGGAAACCTGGGAGAGCGCGGACGACTGGTTCATTACTGAGTAATTTTGCTCCCTCATTGTGCATGTTTGCCGGGTCGCCCCGGCTTTTTTTTTCATCTGATGTCTGTTGCTTTTTTAGTCAATATCTTATTGATCTGCTGACTTAATAAAAATTAGCGAACAAGCTCACGCTTAATTGTTCAAAAAAGACGTGCCTGCGAAGAAATATTTCTGGTTAAATAGTTTTAATGGAACATTTTACCCGATCATTGATATACTTAAGTTGCTTCAGAAAAACGCATTGAACCCGAGAGCTATTATCTTTTAACGCACAGAAAGGGGTCATGATGGAAAAAAATAATGAAGTCATCCAGACCCATCCCCTCGTCGGATGGGACATCAGCACCGTAGACAGCTACGATGCACTGATGCTGCGTTTACATTACCAGACCCCCAATCAGCCTGAGACCAATGAAGCAGAAATTGGTCAGACCCTGTGGCTGACAACTGACGTCGCCCGTCAGTTTATTTCAATATTAGAAGCCGGTATCGCGAAAATAGAATCCGGTGACTACCAGGAAAATGAGTATCGCAGGCATTAGTTTAATGCTTAAAATTCACTCAACAGGCACCCTCCGGGTGCCTTTCTTATTTGCGCTGCCGGATAATAAACGTATGCTAATTCTTGTCAGGTTAGCTAATTTACAGAGGCATTATGCAATACGATCTATTAATCATTGGCAGTGGCTCCGTTGGCGCTGCCGCTGGCTACTACGCGTCGCGTGCCGGGCTGAAGGTGCTGATGACCGATGCCCATCTGCCTCCGCATACGGAAGGAAGTCACCACGGCGACACGCGCCTGATGCGCCATGCCTATGGCGAAGGGGAAAAATACGTTCCGCTGGTGCTCCGCGCCCAGGCGCTATGGGACGCCTTTGCCGAAGCGTCCGGCGAAGCGGTATTTGAGCGCACCGGCGTGATCAACCTCGGTCCGGCGGATTCCTCCTTTCTGGCAAACGTCGCCAGCAGCGCCCGGCGCTTCGGTCTGGATGTCGAACAGCTGGACGCGCAGGCGGTCATGGCCCGCTGGCCGGAAATTCGCATTCCCGATAATTTTACCGGTCTCTTCGAAGCAAATTCTGGCGTACTGCGCAGCGAGCTGGCGATCAAAAGCTGGGTGCAGATGGCGCGTGACGCGGGCTGTGCGCAGCTTTTTAATTGTCCGGTAACGGCGATCCGCCATCATGCCGACGGCGTGAGCATCGAAACTGCCGATGGCGAATACCACGCGCGCAAAGCGTTGATCAGCGCGGGAACCTGGGTGACGAAGCTGCTCCCGGACCTGCCGCTACAGCCGGTACGCAAAATTTTTGCCTGGCATCAGGCCGACGGGCGCTACAGCAGCAAGAATCACTTTCCGGCCTTTACCGGTGAGATGCCCAATGGCGATCAGTTTTACGGCTTCCCGGCAGAAAACAATGAGCTGAAAATCGGCAGGCATAACGGCGGCCAGACGATCCGCTCTCCTGAGGAACGTAAAGCGTTTGGCACGGTTGCCAGCGACGGTTCGGAGTCATTTTCTTTCCTGCGCAATATTCTTCCCGGCATTGGCGGCTGTCTGTACGGCGCGGCCTGCACCTATGATAATTCCCCGGACGAAGATTTTATTATTGATACCCTGCCCGGTCAGCCAAATACGCTACTCATTACCGGCCTTAGCGGTCACGGTTTCAAATTCGCCCCGGCGCTGGGGGAAATTGCCGCGCTGTTTGCGCAGGATAAAACCAGCGAATTCGATTTAACGCCATTCTCCCTTTCCCGCTTCCGGCAATAATGTTTGCGGCCTGCGGGCCGCATTAATTATTAGCTGACTCATATTTTGTACTTATATTCGCCAGCGTGCCCCCTGCATTGACAAAAGCTGACATAACTTAATAAATCTTAAAATTAGCGCCAAATTTTTGAATGACTTTTCGCTGTCACAATCCCGCCATGATGCAACAATTGAGGTATAAAGCCCGAATATCATGAATAAAAAACGATAATAAATTCAAATTTATTGAGTAAGTTTAAATAGTTATGAAATATGTGAAATTGATGTTGCAATATATTTTCCCGGCCAGCATTGTAAGTCGACATAATTACAACCTGGACTCCGGGAATGAACCTGAAAAATTCATCTCATCGCTATGGATTTGTCTCAATCGCCCTGCACTGGCTGGTGGCTATTGCCGTTTACGGCATGTTTGCGCTGGGTCTGTGGATGGTGACGCTGAGCTATTATGACGGCTGGTATCACAAAGCCCCGGAATTACATAAAAGCATCGGCATCCTGCTCATGATGGCGCTGGTGATCAGGCTTGTCTGGCGAGTGATTTCCCCCGCGCCCGCGCCGCTGGCGCACTACTCCCGACTGACCCGCGTTAGCGCAGTGCTGGCGCATATCGCGCTTTATGTTCTGTTGATAGCCATTGTCATCAGCGGCTATCTGATCTCGACCGCCGACGGTCAGCCCATCAGCGTATTTGGTCTGTTTAACGTCCCCGCGACGCTAACCGATGCCGGTACGCAGGCCGATCTGGCGGGCACTCTGCACCTGTGGCTGGCCTGGAGCGTGGTAGGACTTTCCGTACTGCACGCCCTCGCCGCCCTCAAACACCATTTCATCGATAAAGACGATACCCTGCGCCGTATGCTGGGAAAATCGTCGCCTGACTCTGGAGCGTAAAATGAAAAAAAGCCTGCAAGGATTATTACTCGGAAGTCTGTTGCTGACCGCCGGTTCCGCCATTGCCGCCGATTACAAAATTGACAAGGAAGGTCAACACGCCTTCGTGAATTTCCGCATCCAGCATCTTGGCTATAGCTGGCTGTACGGCACGTTCCGCGACTTCGACGGGACCTTTACTTTTGACGAGAAAAATCCTGCCGCCGATAAAGTGAACGTGACCCTGAACACCAACAGCGTGGACACCAACCACGCCGAGCGTGATAAACATCTGCGCAGCGCGGATTTCCTCAACGTCGCAAAATTCCCGCAGGCGACATTTACGTCGACAGCTGTGAAAGCGGCGGGTGACGGACTGGATGTCACCGGCGATCTGACCCTTAACGGCGTGACGAAACCGGTCACGCTGAAGGCGAAGATGATCGGCCAGGGCGACGATCCGTGGGGCGGCAAACGCGCCGGGTTTGAAGCGGCGGGCAAAATCAGCCTGAAAGAATTTAATATTAAAACCGATCTGGGCCCGGCATCGCAGGATGTTGAGCTGATCATTTCGGTGGAAGGCGTACAGCAGAAATAACCTGTATCCGGCGGCGTTTGCCGCCGGGTTTACGACTCTTATTCCGGGTCGGGGATACCCAGGCGGGTATTCAGACGGCCCCGCGATTTATTAAAGATCTTATTGCCATTTTCCCGCCCGGCCCGCAGGCGGCGCTGCTCTTCTTCCGGGAGCGCGCGTTCGCTCTGGCAGGTTTCACTACAGCATCCGGCATACTTTTCCGCACAGGCAGGACACTGGATAAACAGCAGGTGACACCCGTCGTTCAGACAATTGGTGTGGCTGTCACAGGGCGCGCCGCACTGATGGCAGTGCGCAATCACCTCGTCGGAGATGCGTTCGCCCATGCGCTCATCGAAGACAAAGTTTTTACCGATAAAACGTACCGGCAGCCCCTGTTCGCGGGCGCGGCGGGCATATTCAATAATCCCGCCCTCAATGTGCCAGACCTTACTGAAACCGTTATGTTTCATCCACGCACTGGCTTTTTCACAGCGGATGCCGCCGGTGCAGTACATTACGATTTTCTTGTCTTTATGTTCCTGCATCATCTCAACCGCTTTGGGCAGTTGCTCGCGGAAGGTATCGGCAGGGATTTCCAGCGCGTTTTCGAAATGCCCCACTTCGTACTCGTAGTGATTGCGCATATCGATAAACAGGGCGTCGGGATCGTCAAGCATGGCGTTCACTTCCGCGGCCTTCAGATACTGACCCACATCGCTGGCGTCAAAACTGCTATCGTCAATACCGTCCGCGACGATACGGTCGCGCACTTTCAGGCGCAGCACCCAGAAAGATTTGCCGTCGTCATCAAGCGCAATGTTCAGGCGCAGCCCCTGAAGCGCCGGGTCAACGCTATCCAGTAATGTCCGCAGGGCGTCAACGTTGCTTTGTGGAATGCTGATTTGTGCATTAATCCCTTCGTGCGCCAGGTAAATGCGCCCGAAAACGTTCAGCGCCGTCAGCGCGGTGTACAGCACGTCGCGCGTAGCTTTGGGATCGGCGATAGTAAAATACTTGTAGAATGAGATCGTCGTGCGCGGTTCGGTTTCGGCCAGCATCCGCGCCTTCAGTTCCTCATTCGAAATGCGGTTGTGTAACACTGGCATGGTGTACGTTCCTGCAATCGTGAGTGAATGTCATAAGCGGTCGGCATGATATAGCAATAACCGCCAATTTACATCCCCACATTTTTAGCTACATTTCACTCATCTTAAACACTTACAATCTACAATTGCTTTTTTTCTACGCTCCCTGTCGCCCGTTATGTTGGCAAGTGATAAAAAAATGCGACAATAGAGGGAGTTGTAGATCGAATAACAGGAATGACATGACGCATTTACCAAAATTCACCGTAGCGCTGCTTCATCCGCGCTACTGGTTAACCTGGCTGGGTATTGGCACTTTATGGCTGGTGGTTCAGCTACCCTACCCGGTTCTTTACCGCCTCGGACACAGCCTCGGGCATCTGGCCCGGCGCGCAATGAAACGCCGGGCGAAAATCGCCGAGCGTAATCTGGAACTCTGCTTTCCTGAAATGAGCACCGCACAGCGCGACGAGTTGGTAAGCAAAAATTTCGAATCTGTCGGTATGGGCCTGCTGGAAACCGGCATGGCGTGGTTCTGGTCCGATCGCCGAATGGCGCGCTGGACCGAAGAGCGTGGGATGGATGCGATCAAAGAGCAAATCGCTCAGGGACGGGGAATTTTGCTGATCGGCGTGCATTTTCTGACCCTGGAAATGGGCGCGCGCATTTTTGGTATGCATCTGCCGGGGATTGGCGTTTATCGCCCGAATGACAATCCGGTGCTGGACTGGCTGCAAACGTGGGGCCGCCTGCGCTCTAATAAAGATATGATCGACCGCAAAGATGTGAAGGGAATGATCCGCGCGCTAAAAAACTGCGATGTGATCTGGTACGCGCCGGATCACGATTACGGCCCGCGCACCAGCGTTTTCGTGCCCTTTTTCGCCGTCGAACAGGCGGCGTCAACCTCAGGAACCTGGATGCTGGCGCGTACCTCGAAAGCCTGTATTGCGCCTTTCGTTCCGCGCCGCAAGCCCGATGGCAAAGGTTATGAACTGATCGCTCTTGAGCCGGAGTGCAATCCGCCGCTGGAGAGCGCGGAAGTGACCGCCGCATGGATGAACAAAGTTGTCGAGAAGTGCATCATGATGGCCCCGGAGCAATATATGTGGCTGCACCGGCGCTTTAAAACACGCCCGGAAGGGATGCCTTCCCGCTACTGACCGCCCATGCAGCTCTCCGCGAGCTGCATTTTTTTGCGTTAGCGATAAAAGCTGTCCCGATTGTTCTCTCCCTGCCTGCGGCGCATAATTAGCACCCTTATGATTTTTGGCTATGTTTATATAACGCAACGCAACCTAACGGGAGCCTATGCCCTCTTCAGACACCCCGATAAACTGGAAACGTAATCTGGCAGTCACCTGGTTTGGCTGCTTCCTGACCGGTGCCGCGTTTAGCCTTGTGATGCCCTTCCTGCCGCTGTATGTCGAGCAACTCGGCATTACCGATCACAGCGAGCTGAATATGTGGTCGGGGCTGGTCTTCAGTATTACCTTTTTGTTTTCCGCTTTTGCTTCGCCGCTGTGGGGCGGGCTTGCTGACCGCAAGGGGCGAAAAATTATGCTGCTGCGTTCCGCGCTGGGCATGGCCATCGTCATGCTGCTGATGGGAATGGCGCAGAATATCTGGCAATTTTTGATCCTGCGCGCCCTGCTCGGGCTGCTTGGCGGTTTTATTCCTAATGCCAACGCGCTCATCGCCACTCAGATGCCGCGTAATAAAAGCGGCTGGGCGCTGGGGACGCTGTCGACTGGCGGCGTCAGCGGGG
Organism: Superficieibacter sp.; assembly: GCF_032071645.1. Classification (NCBI taxonomy): domain Bacteria; kingdom Pseudomonadati; phylum Pseudomonadota; class Gammaproteobacteria; order Enterobacterales; family Enterobacteriaceae; genus Superficieibacter; species Superficieibacter sp. The sequence goes on along the minus strand of NZ_DAMAPU010000003.1, from coordinate 246,175 downwards.
CGCTGCTTGGCCCGCTGGCGGGTGGTCTGCTGGCGGACAGCTACGGTTTACGCCCGGTATTTTTTATCACCGCCAGCGTGCTGTTTCTCTGCTTTCTGCTGACGCTGTTTTTTATCCACGAGCGCTTTACCCCGGTGAACAAAAAAGAAATGCTTCACGCCCGCGAAGTGCTTGGCTCGCTGAAAAATCCCCGTCTGGTACTCAGTCTGTTTATTACCACCCTGATTATTCAGGTGGCGACCGGATCGATCGCGCCGATCCTCACGCTCTACGTGCGCGAGCTGGCGGGTAACGTCAGTAATATCGCGTTTATTAGCGGGATGATAGCCTCGGTGCCCGGCGTGGCGGCGCTGCTGAGTGCGCCGCGCCTCGGCAAGCTCGGCGACCGGATCGGCCCGGAGAAAATCTTAATCGCCGCGCTGGTGGCTTCCGTGCTGCTGCTGATCCCGATGTCATTCGTACAAACGCCGCTGCAACTGGGCATTCTGCGCTTCCTGCTGGGCGCAGCCGATGGCGCGCTGCTGCCCGCAGTGCAGACGCTGCTGGTGTACAACTCAACCAATCAGATTGCCGGGCGGATCTTCAGCTACAACCAGTCTTTCCGCGACATTGGCAACGTCACCGGTCCGCTGATTGGCGCGGCGGTTTCTGCCAGCTACGGCTTTCGCGCGGTTTTCTGCGTGACGGCGGGGGTAGTGCTGATTAACGTGATCTATTCTTCGCTGAGCCTGCGTCGGCGACGTACACCCCCGCTGAAGCAACCAACTGAATAAGCTGGGTTTCATCATACATATCCCTCAGAAGGATGATTTTTTTCGCTTCAGGCTTGCACCGGCAAATATTCAGCTATTCTTTCCTGAACATTACGTCGAATCACAGGGAGACACGCATGACCATGTACGCCACACTCGAAGAAGCCATTGATGCGGCGCGCGAAGAATTCCTCGCCAACAGCCCGGAAGTGGAAGAAGAGGATGCCAGCATCCAGCAGCTGAGTATTCAGAAGTATGTGTTACAGGATGGGGACATTATGTGGCAGGCCGAATTTTTTGCTGAGGAAGGCGAAAATGGCGAATGTCTGCCCATTTTAAACGGTGAAGCGGCGCAAAGCGTGTTTGACGACGACTACGACGAAATTGAACTTCGTCAGGAGTGGCTGGAAGAAAATACGCTGCACGAGTGGGATGAAGGCGAGTTTCAGCTTGCGCCCCCGCTGGATACCGAAGAAGGCCGCGCGGCGGCTGACGAGTGGGACGTGCGTGACTGACGCTTAACCGCAAATGCGTTGTGGGCCGTTACTCATACGGCCCATGACTCGCATCCACCGGCAGTAACAGCGTGTCGAAGATCAGTGAAAACGGCAGGTCCAGGACCGTAAGCCAGCGCCAGCCGGAATCGCGAACATCCCACTGCACCCCAGGATAATATTGATTGCCATGCCCCTGTCCGGGAATGGTACGGCTGATAATACTGCCGCAGCCGCTGAGCAGAATGGTCATTACAATCACCAGCACAATTCTCATCGCCCTTCCCCACATAAAAAAATACCGGCCAGATGGCCGGTATTCGATCAGGATGATTTCACCTTCAGCGCCAGCGGGTTAATCGCCAGTTGCTGATAGTAATTTACCCACGAGGAGTAGCGCTCTGGCGCGCTCCACACGCGATAATGCAGACGCGAGAGCGTAACCGGATCGCTTAGCAGTACCAGACGGCGGTCGCGGTTGAGTTTTTCCGGCGTTTCATTAAGCGCCTGCTCAACGTGACGGTCGCGGGCAATTTCGAGGATATTCCCCTTGCCGTGGCGAGCGGTCGCCATCGCGGTCGCCAGCGCATTAAAGGACGGATCAAAGACTGCATGCATGAAGCCATCTTTTAACGAACGCTGAATATTAAGCTCCAGGAAACGGTCAGTATCGACCAGCACCTGCGGCGGCGAATACTCTTCCGGGATCAGGAACAGCTTCCAGCGTTTCGTGCGCAGCCCGACCGTGGAACGGCTGGAGATCACCGACACGAACGGCGAAAGGATCAGTGAGAACACAATCGGTGCCAGCCAGAACAGGAAACGCAAATCCAGCCATGCCATTCCGACCGCCCATACCAGACCCAGCAGCATCTGCGAGCCGTGACGTTTAAAGGCTTCCAGCCAGGAGGTAGAGTCGTCGTCACGCTGCGGCGAATTCCAGACCACTTCCCAGCCGAGGAAGGCGCTGACCACGAACACGGTGTGGAACAGCATACGCACCGGAGCCAGCAGCACCGAGAACAACACTTCCAGCAGCAGCGAGAGCGTGACGCGGATAAAGCCGCCGTACTCTTTCGAGCCTTTGCACCAGATCAAAATGATGCTGAGCAGCTTCGGCAGGAACAGCAGCACCATCGTTGAGGCAAACAGCGCAATCGCCAGTTCGGGACGCCACTGCGGCCAGACCGGGAACAGCTGTCGGGGCTGAAGGAAGTATTGCGGTTCAGTCAGCGCGTGGACCACCTGCAAGGCGGTGGAAAGCGCGAGGAACATAAACCACAGCGGCGCAGACAGGTAGGACATCACGCCGGTCAGGAACACCGCACGGTGAACCGGATGCATCCCTTTCACCAAAAACAGGCGGAAGTTCATCAGGTTGCCGTGGCACCAGCGGCGGTCACGCTTCAGTTCATCAAGCAGGTTTGGCGGCAGCTCTTCATAGGAGCCTGGCAGATCGTAGGCGATCCACACACCCCAGCCCGCACGACGCATCAGCGCGGCTTCCACGAAGTCGTGCGACAGGATAGACCCGGCAAAGGAGCCTTCGCCCGGCAGTGGGGCCAACGCACAGTGTTCGATGAACGGCTTAACGCGGATGATGGCGTTATGGCCCCAGTAGTGCGATTCCCCAAGTTGCCAGAAATGCAGCCCGGCGGTAAACAGCGGGCCGTAAACGCGGGTGGCAAACTGCTGGCAGCGAGCGTAGAGGGTGTCCATGCCGGAGGCTTTCGGCGAAGACTGAATGATCCCGGCGTTCGGGTTCGCTTCCATCAGGCGCACCAGACCGGTCAGGCACTCGCCCGTCATTACCGAGTCAGCATCCAGTACCACCATATAGCTGTACTGGCTACCCCAGCGGCGGCAGAAGTCGTCGATGTTACCGCTTTTGCGCTTCACGCGGCGGCGGCGGCGGCGATAGAAAATTTGTCCTTCACCCTGCACTTCGGCGATCAACTCCATCCACGCTTTCTGTTCAGAAACGCAGATATCCGGGTTATAGCTGTCGCTGAGAATGTAGACGTCGAAGTGCTGCTGTTGCCCGGTCGCCTTTACCGATTCCCAGGTTGCACGCAGGCCCGCGAAAACGCGATCCACGTCTTCATTACAGATCGGCATGATCAGCGCCGTGCGGTGTTCTGGATTCAGCGGTTCGTTGCCGGTTGTCGATGCGGAGATACTGTATTTATCCCGCCCGATAAGCAGTTGCAGGAAGCCCATCAACGCGGTCCAGAAACCGGCGGAGACCCAGCAAAACAGCACTGCAAAGAGGATCAGGATCCCGGTTTGCAGAATGTACGGCAGAAGCTGCATAAAGGAGACCAGCAGATCCTGGCCGACCATATCGCCAGGATTGATCAGCGCCCAGCCCTGATACGGCAGAATGGTCTTCATGTACCAGGTAGCGACCACGGTCTGCGCGAGGGTTAGTAACAGCAGGATGTAACGGCGGATGCTTCCGACCATACGCCACTGCTGCTCGCTGGCCTGCTGCTCTTTGGTCAGACGCGACAAATAGCGCGGCTGATGCTCGCGTCCGCGCAGCCGATCCCAGAAGCGTCCGACCGGGTTGGTCCGCCACGGGTCGGGAAACATTGAGGAACGTTTTGCCTTCGGCATCGCGTTGAGCTGCGTGCGTCCGAGATCGTCTTTCATCAGCTGATCTTTGTGCAAAGACTCAGGCCAGCTATGCTCCAGACGTGATTTGACTGAGCCGAGCGGTGAATCATCTTCCCGTTTGAAGCGCTGATGATCGCCATCAAGCGCTTCGTGTACCGCCTGAATATCCTTATCGGCTGGAAGTGCCGCTCTTTCAGCGTCCGTGAGCGGCAGTGCGTCGATATACTTCGTTGTATTATTCATTGGCAGGTAGCTGATAGCTCCAGGTTTCACTTAGCGTCTGGTCAGCGTTCACCAGCGCGGCGCGCATCTCAGTGGTCTGCTTAGGATCTTTCACTTTCACCCGCAGCGTCAGACGCCAGCCTTTGGTGACGGAATTATAACGCACGGTGTTTTCGATGATTTCGCCGTTGTCGCCAATGCTGGTCTGCGCGGTGACGGGGGTTTCCGCAGGCAGTTTTTTCATCTCTTCCCCGGCGAAGTCAATCACAAAGGCGAGCGTGCCGTCAGGCTGACGGATCAGATTGGACTGCTTGATGTCACCGGTTGAACGACGGCTTTGGGTCACGTAAGCGTTATCCGGCGCGTGCAGCTTATCTTCATCACGGCTGAAAGTGATGGCATAGCTGAAGTTCATCTCTTTACCGGCTTCAGGAAGCTGGTCAGGCGTCCAGTAGGCGACGATGTTATCGTTGGTTTCATCGTTGGTTGGGATTTCCACCAGCTCCACTTTGCCTTTGCCCCAATCCCCTTTCGGAGTGATCCATGCGCTTGGACGCAGATCGTAACGGTCATCTAAATCTTCATAACGTGAGAATTGACGACCGCGCTGGAGCAGGCCGAAGCCCTGCGGGTTTTCCATCGCGAAACTGCTGACACCCAGATGGCGTGGGTTATTGAGCGGACGCCAGATCCACTCGCCGTTACCGGCGTGAATCGACAGGCCGTTCGAGTCGTGCAGTTCCGGGCGATAATTAGTGGTGGACGATGGCTGATTTGGCCCGAACAGGAACATGCTGGTCAGCGGCGCGACGCCGAGTTTGCCGACTTTATCGCGCAGGTAGACTTTCGACTGCACGTCAACCACGGTGTCGCGGCCTGGCATGATGGTAAAGCGGTATGCACCCGTTGCGCGTGGAGAATCCAGCAGTGCATAGATATTCAGACGTTTATCCGTCGCTTTTGGTCGTTCAATCCAGAATTCACGAAAGCGTGGAAACTCTTCCCCGGACGGTAGCGCGGTGTCTATGGCAAGGCCGCGCGCAGAGAGGCCGTAGACCTGGCCCTGACCCAGCACGCGGAAATAGCTTGCGCCGAGCATACTGACGATTTCGTCGTTTTTATCTTTGCTGTTAACCGGGTAAAGCACTTTGAAGCCAGCAAAACCCAGATCTTTGACGGTGTCTTTATCGTGCTGAACATTGCCAAAATTGAAGTAGTCGGGACTGTATTTAATTTTACGCACGGCGTTCGCGGTGACTTCATTGATGGCGACCGGCGTGTCGAAGTACATCCCCTGATGATAAAATTCGAGCTTAAATGGAGTCTTGATTTTTCCCCAGTAAGCCTTGTCGTGGTTGAACTGGATCTGCTGATAGTCCGCATATTTCATCTCGCGGAAGACGGAGGGCAGATTGCTTTTAGGTGCCTCATAGCCTTTACCTGCCAGTGACTGGGCCTGTTTTGCCACATCATCAATGGAGAACGCCCATGCAGATGAGGTGCACAGGGACAACGTTATGGCTACGCCTAACCAGCGCATTTTTATCATCTGTGATTTATTTTTCATAGTAAGTAAGCACTTCCCCCTTTGTGTGCTTAAATCGATCCGATCCATTTTAATGGAAACTTTGGCAATCCGACAACATAATCCCCGTTTTGTTCAGCTTGCGGCTTAGGGTTAAAGCAACTTCCAGCGCTGTTTGCACTTTACGTGCTTATCCTGGAGACAGGTTTTCGGACTTGGTGTAGGGTTGCAGCGGATGTTAACATTATCGCGCCTCGTGATAAGACGAAAAGTCTGAGAATGCTAAGAATTATATGAACAAAGTACCCGCACAACGTGAATATTTCCTGGACTCCATTCGCGCATGGTTGATGCTTTTGGGGATCCCCTTCCATATCTCGTTAATCTATTCCAGTCACACCTGGCACGTTAATAGCGCCGAATCATCCTGGTGGCTGACCCTGTTTAATGATTTTATTCATGCTTTTCGGATGCAGGTTTTCTTCGTTATATCCGGTTACTTTTCATACATGTTATTTTTGCGTTATCCACTCAAAAAATGGTGGAAAGTTCGCGTTGAGCGCGTCGGTATTCCGATGCTCACCGCCATTCCCCTTCTGACGCTGCCGCAATTTATTATGCTGCAATATGTGAAGGGTAAAACAGAGACCTGGCATACGCTCTCTCTGTATGAAAAGTATAATACGCTGGTGTGGGAGCTGATTTCCCACCTGTGGTTTTTGCTGGTGCTGGTCATTCTGACCACGGTCGGACTGGGACTGTTTAGCCTGCTGCGTAAACGTCTGGCACAGCAGCGGGCTGCGTTTTTTGCCCATATGACGATGGGCAAACTGACGATTATTTTCCTGCTGCTCGGTATTGCTTATGCCTGTATTCGCCGCACGCTGCTGATTGTCTATTCGCCGATTTTAAGCGACGGGTTATTTAATTTCGTGGTGATGCAGACGCTGTTCTATATTCCCTTCTTTGTGCTCGGCGCGCTGGCATTTATTTATCCCCGACTGAAAGATCTGTTTACCACGCCTTCACCGTGGTGCCTGGCAGGTGCAGTGGTGGGCTTTGCCGCTTACCTGTTAAATCAGCGCTACGGCAGCGGCGATGCCTGGATGTACGAAACGGAATCGGTGATCACCATGGTTTTCGGTCTGTGGATGGTTAACGTCGTTTTTTCATTTGGTCATCGCCTGCTTAATTTCCAGTCGGCGCGCGTCACCTATTTTGTTAACGCCTCGCTGTTTATCTATCTGGTTCACCATCCGCTGACGCTGTTTTACGGGGCGTGGATCACGCCGCAGATCAGTTCTAACACGCTGGGCTTTTTTACCGGGCTGGTATTCGTGGTGGGCTGCGCGCTGGTGCTGTATGAGATTCACCTGCGCATTCCGTTGCTGCGCTTCCTGTTCTCCGGTAAGCCGCAGGTTAAGGCAGAGAAATCAGCGGTGTCGGTTAAATAATTGCGCCCCCTCAGGCATGAGGGGGTAAATTACAGTAGCCACTCTACCGGCAAACGGTAAACCAGCCGCACCAGCACCCGCTGCCAGAAGCGGGTTTTCGGCTCCTTTTTCAGCACGATCGTTTTCCCCTCCTCTTCTTCAATCCAGTTCACCCTTCCCCAGCGATCGAGCGTGAGCTGCCAGGCCGCGTGCCGCTGACTTTTCAGGAAATTATGGTGAATTTTTTGCGCCAGCGGCTGGCTGTCAATCACGAATCCCATTTCAGTATTCAGCATTGCCGAGCGCGGATCGAAGTTAAACGAGCCAATAAACACTTTATTGCCATCGACGCTGAAGGTCTTGGCGTGCAGGCTGGAGCCGGAGTTCCCCGTCAGGCCGCTATCATGCAGACCGGGTGCCTTACCGTTGGTTGGCTTTAGCTCGAAAATGTCCACTCCATGACGCAGCAGTTTTTTACGCCAGCGGGCGTAGCCTGCATGCACCACCGCCACGTCGTTCGCCGCCAGCGAGTTGGTCAAAATAGCCACCTTCACGCCTTTACGCACCAGTTGCAGGATCAGCGCCACCCCGGCACGCCCGGGAACAAAATACGAAGAGATAATATCGATTTGTTTTTCCGGCGTGCCCATCACGTTCATCAGGCGCTGGGGGAGCAGGGTTCGCTTGCGGGCTTTCCCCTGCCCTTTACGCGGATCGTCGCTTAACAGGCGAGTATGCGCCCATAGCAGCGGAAGCGATCCTTCCTCCAGCCGTGAAACAAACGACGTGGTTTTGAGCTTGTGCAGGTAGAGCCGGGCGTATTTATCGTTCAGCCACTCGTCGGGGATCTCTACCTTGCGGGTAATATCTTCTTCGGCAATATCCAGCACTTTCTGAAGCGTGGAAACCGATTTGCACTCCCAATAGCGCTGGAAATCTTCCGCTACATCCTTCACCACTTCGCCGAGCGCCATCACGTCAAGGTCGGTAAACAGCGGCTCCTTGCCCGCGCCGAAATAGGCGTCGCCCACATTGCGCCCGCCGATAATGGTCACTTCCCCGTCAACGGTGAAGCTTTTGTTGTGCATCCGCCGGTTCAGACGCGCAAAATCCGTGAGATAGCCGAGAATGCGCAGCGTGCGAAAGGAGAAGGAATTAAACAGGCGAACTTCAATATTGTGGTGGGCATCCAGCAGCCGGAGGGTATCGTCCAGCCCTACCGTATTATTGTCATCTAATAACAGACGGACTTTAACGCCGCGCTCGGCGGCTTCAAGCAGGACGCGGAAAAGCAGGCGTCCCGACATATCGTCTTCCCAGATGTAATACTGCACGTCGAGAGTGCGTTCGGCCATCTGGGCCAGCCGGTAACGCGCCGCGAAGGCATCAAGGCTGTCGTCAAGGGGTAAAAGACCGCAAAGGTCGGGATGCGCAGCACGAGCCGGAGCGATTGCTCGCCCCAGCCGCGTACTATGCGAGTGGCTCATCTCCCTGCTGGGTGAGTAATCGCTCATAAAGTCCTGCATTTTCCTCATCATAACAGACCAAGTATATCTGCTCTGGCTGAGGACGCCGGGTAATGTAATCCGAAACGGCATTAAATGCGATTTCAGCGGCTGCCGCTTTCGGAAAACCGTAGATGCCGGTGCTGATTGCCGGAAAGGCGATAGAGTGAAAATCGTTGTCGCGGGCCAGTTGCAGGCTGTTGCGGTAAGCGTCTGCCAGCAGTCGCGCTTCGTTGTGTTCGCCGCCGCGCCATACCGGACCCACCGTGTGGATCACTGCTTTCGCCGGAAGATCCCCGGCAAGGGTAATGACCGCATGGCCCGGCGAGCATTCTCCCTGTTGCTGGCGCACCACTTTGCACGCTTCCAGCAGGGCAGGACCTGCGGCACGGTGAATTGCACCATCGACGCCACCGCCGCCCATCAGTGAGGAGTTCGCTGCATTAACAATGACATCCACCTGCATTGTGGTGATGTCACCCCGAATAACCTGAATGCGTGATGACATAATTTTCTCCTGCTGGCATCAATGTTATTCAGTTTATCTTAATCCAGTGCCGAGAAGAAGGTGCGCCCTGAGTGGATGGCAAAGCGCACCGTGCGTTTAGCGATAATGTACGGTATAGAGTCCCTGATTGCGCTTCGAGTCCAGATACTCCAGCCTGGTTGAAACCGTCGTCCCGTGGGTTACTTTCTGAAACAGGGTGAGGTCATGATAAGTTGTCCGCTTTGTTCCGTCGCGCAGGCAATTTAGCTGGATCTGACCGGCATCGGATTTGATCTCACAGGGACCTTCGACAATTTGCCCCCGAAAATGAATGACTCCTCCCGACGCGTTTTGTTCAGCCGGGGAATTAGAGGAGTAAATAAAGGCCACCAGGGCAATCCATATACTCAATAAAGTGCGTAACGTTAAACCCATGAGTCATTCTCCTTTGCCATAAACGGCCTGTAACCATAAATAATGCTAATCTTTGATTACAATCTTTACTCCTTATCAACAAACAAAGAAACCGCCTGTGTCATAAAAACACAAAATATTTCCATATATTATTCATGAGATGAATTATTTAACGGCAGCAGAAATGGATTAATAGTTTTTTGAAATACTTTATAGTGTGGGAAAAATAAAAGCCGCCGCGCGGCTTTTATTCAGGGGTATTAAAGGTGAGCGTTTTTTTCTGAGCGCGGGCCGCAAGCCACAGGCCGCTATTTTTCATGGCGTAACCGAAAATAAGCCCTGATGCCAGAGACGGCGCAATTATTTTCCAGTCACCCTGCCCGGCAAACGTCGCGCAGGCGCCAATAAACGTGCCGGGCACAAAAGACAGGAGCAGTTGTTTCGCCTGGATACACATTAAAAAAGCGACAACCCCGGTCATTATATAACTGAGTATTTCAACCTGTGGAGCCAGCGCGCTACCGTACATAATTACCAGCGCCCAGATGACACCACTCGTTAAGGTACAGGCAGAAATGAGCAACCCTTTAAGGCCACCCTGCGGACAGGCGAAATAAGCTGTCGAGCCGAGGAATCCGGCCCAGCTTAACAGCCCCAGAGAAACGGCAACCCACCCCCACAAACCGGAGAGAATACCCGTTGTAATAGCAATCGCGAGAAGTATGTTCATGACGCGCATCATAGCAGATGCGCGTCTGGTAAAAGAGATCTGCTACACAATTAATGTCATCACTTGCACGTCATTACATTTTAATTGTGATTTAAATCACATTTATTCCGCTTCATCTTCCTGTAGCTCTTCCCACATCGCGCCAATCGCCTCGCGGGTGATTTGTGCCAGCGTGCGCCAGAACGCGGTCACCGCATGGGCTTCGACTTTTCCGAGGAAAGTATCACACCACGGCAGCAAAAATTCGGCAAACAAGGTTTCCTGGGCTTCGCTTTCGTCCTCTGTGGATTGATCTTCCAGCCAGGAAGCGGCCAGCAGCAGCGTACCGAAATGATCGGCCGGCGTCTCTGCCAGAGGCATACCGCGCGCGCTCAGAAAGACGCGCACTTCAGCTTCCGTTGCGCCTTCAACCCACGCGCTGCGGAAAGGGGTAACCCGGCAGTCAGGCCCGGTGAACAACGCGGCGTAGTCGCTGGCAAGCGCGTCTTCATCCACGTTTTTTTGCAAACGTGACAGCAGTTCGTCCTGCTCCAGCGGCCAGCTGGCGGCCAGTTTGCCGTCTTTAATCAGCGTAAACAGCGGGGCCAGTAGCGGGTCCTGCGGCTGGCGATAATAGAGCGAACCGAGAACGCGGCACAGGATTGAAAACTCATTCATGCATAAATTCCATTAATAAAATTAAAGATCGGCAAATTCAGGGATGGGAGCCATGCCGCGCGACTCCAGAAAATCAAGCAGACGCCGGGGTGACACGTTGAGGATGCGATCCTCGGGGAAATTCACTTCGTCGAGGATCTTACGGCATTCAGTGAATTCTCCCAGCGTAAAGGCGGTATGCGAATCCGATCCCAGCGCCACCCAGCCTCCGGCATCGCGAACGGCGGCGGCGACCGCACGGCAATTCGCTTCGCTTCCCAGCCGGGAATGGGTAAATGACGAGTTATTAATTTCCAGCGCCACATTGTGTTTTGCGGCAGCAGCGGCGACGGCGGGGATATCGACCGGATACTTCGGATTGCCCGGATGGCTGATAATATGCACGGTGCCGTTCGCTATCGTCGCGATCATCGCCTCGGTATTAGTGGCTTGATCCTGCGGCGCAAAAACCGGCTCATGAAAACCGGCGATGATCAGATCCAGTGAGGTCAGCATGGGACCCGTACAGTCAATCTCGCCGGGCGTCGGTTTGATGTTCGCTTCGATGCCGCGCAGAATGCCGACGCCATCGACAACGCGCGGCCAGATGCGCATGTTAATAAAGTGCCAGTAATGAGGCGCATCGACCATATCCGGGCCATGGTCAGTGATGGCAAAAAGCTTTATTCCTTTACTCTTCGCCTGGGCGATATAGTCGCTCAGCGTGCTGTAAGCGTGGGTGCTGGCGACGGTATGCATATGCAGATCGACAGGATACATCGTTCTCTCCTCTGATATTTTGCGCAAGGATAACAGGAATTACCCGGCGATATTAACTAAAACCGGGCAGGTTTTAGTAACCACGACGACGATCGACGCGCCCGGTCACGGCGTCTCCACGTTCAAGCCCGCGAATAGTCCGGGCGATATAGTCGATAGCTTCCGCAGGCCGCGTAACCGCTGCGATATGCGGCGTCATGGCCACACGCGGATGCGCCCATAGCGGGCTTTCCGGCTCCAGCGGCTCACGGCTGAAAACGTCCAGCATCGCGCCTTTCAGCTTGCCGCTCTCCAGCGCACGCAGCAGGTCGTCTTCCACCACATGAACACCACGCGCCAGGTTCAGCAGATAGCTGTCATCCTGCAACTGATTCAGGCGGGCAAAATTGATCAAGCCGACGGTTTCCGGGGTATGGGGAAGCAGGTTGATCAGCACGCGCGTTCCGCTTAAAAAATCGGCCAGTTCGTCCTGCCCGGCAAAGCTTTCGACGCCGGGCCAGGATTTGCGGCTGCGGCTCCAGCAACGAATCGGAAATCCCCATGCTTTCAGGCTTTCAGCGACTTTACCGCCGAGCACGCCCGCGCCGAGGATCCCAATTGAAAAGTCCTGGCGTTCAAAGGCGTCCAGCGGCTCCCAGCGAGCTTCACGTTTCAGTGCCTGATACTCGTCAAAGCGGCGGAACCAGTGCAGCACCTGGCTTACCGCATATTCCTGCATCTGCTCGCCCATCCCGGTATCTTCCAGACGGTAAAGTTCGGTGGACGCCGCCAGCATATCCGGGTGGTCCTGAAGCTTTTTGAGGATTGAATCGACGCCCGCGCCGAGGGCAAACACCGCCTTTAAATCGCGACCTTTCAGCATTTCCACCGGCGGTTCCCAGACCAACGCATAATCGGCGGGACGGTTATCGCCCTCTTCCCACTGGCGGAGTTGCGCGCCGGGCAGCTTGCTTTCCAGCGCCTGTTTCCAGAAGTGAAAATCAAAAGTGGAATGATAAAAGATGATATCCATACAGAACTCCTGACGTTGTAAGACGATCGTCCGCGTGCGGACGCGATGCTTTATTTTTATTTTCTTCCGCTTTTGAGGATACCAAATTCCGCAGGGGTGTCCTGAAAAAACCCCGTCGGCGACAAAAAAGACATTTTTCGTTTATTCCGAAAGCAACCTGGATGAAGTTTGTCTAAACGCACCTTGTGACATGAAAAGAGCGTTGACGGCGGCCAAGGATTTCCTTACATTAGCGCCCGTTCCGGTGACGCCGGAATGACAATATGGTGAGGTGTCCGAGTGGCTGAAGGAGCACGCCTGGAAAGTGTGTATACGGCAACGTATCGGGGGTTCGAATCCCCCCCTCACCGCCATATTCAAGTTGAGAGCCTGTACGCAAGTACGGGCTCTTTTCTTATATGTATCCCCGAAAGGGGGGGATGAGAATCCCCGACCGGGGTTCGACAACGGGCGACAGTCCGTTGGACAGACGACGAGCGCAATGGCGCGATAAAGTAATTTCGCGTCTTCAGCCACAATAATGATTAATGCTTAACCGGATGATTGATAAACCTCAAAATCTGCTTGACCACTTTCAAGCAACTCCCTATAGTAGCGCCCCGTTGCCCCCGCAAGGTCAGGCAGCAATACAATATGGTGAGGTGTCCGAGTGGCTGAAGGAGCACGCCTGGAAAGTGTGTATACGGCAACGTATCGGGGGTTCGAATCCCCCCCTCACCGCCATATTTAAAGTTGAGAGCCTGTACGCAAGTACGGGCTCTTTTCTTATATGTATCCCCGGAAAGGGGGGGATGAGAATCCCCGACCGGGGTTCGACAACGGGCGACAGCCCGTTGGACAGACCACGAACGCAGTGAGTGGGCTGCCCGCAGGGCGAGCGCAGCGAGTCAATCCCCCCCTCACCGCCATATTTAAAGTTGAGAGCCCCTGCGCAAGTACGGGCTCTTTTCTTATATATATCCCCGCCCCCAAAAACAACAAAGCCCGGTTTCCCGGGCTTTGCATTCAGTATAAGTGTCAGTAATAGGCTTGCAGCGTACGCTGGCATAGCATTGAGCGCACGCAGTCGTCCGTTGTGAAGCGCACGATCCCCACCATCTCATCTTCTTCAAATCGTGCCAGCGCGTCGCTTAGCCCGGAGTTGACGTGTGAAGGCAGGTCACACTGGGTGATATCACCGTTGACGATGACCGTCACGTTCTCCCCGAGGCGCGTTAAAAACATCTTCATTTGCGCAGCGGTCACATTCTGAGCCTCGTCGAGAATGACAACCGCATTTTCAAAGGTACGTCCGCGCATATAGGCGAACGGCGCGATTTCTACCTTGCCGATTTCCGGGCGCAGGCAGTATTGCATAAAGGACGCGCCCAGCCGTTTGACCAGTACGTCATAAACGGGGCGGAAATAGGGCGCGAACTTCTCCGAAATATCACCCGGTAAAAAGCCGAGATCTTCATCGGCCTGAAGCACCGGACGAGTGACGATAATTCTTTCCACATCCTTATGAATCAGTGCTTCAGCGGCTTTCGCCGCGCTAATCCAGGTTTTGCCACATCCCGCTTCACCCGTAGCGAAAATCAGTTGCTTCGTCTCAATAGCATTCAGGTACTGCGCCTGAGCTTCATTGCGTGCCACAATCGGTGAATTATCCCGGCAATCCCGCGCCATACCAATTGATTCAACGCCACTCATCTGCACAAGCGATGTGACCGACTCTTCTTCACGTTGTTTATGACTCCGCGAATCCCGTCTCAGCACACGTTTTGCTTCACGACGAGCTTTGATCACTGCTTTTTGTCTTCCCATGGATAGCACCTTGAGTTGTTAATTAACATCCACGCGCGGCATTCGGCGCGATTATGTACACAAACATCTGAGGTTTGGCTTCCTTGTAAGCCATGACTTGCGTTTTAACAGACATCAACGCGCGGCTGAACGCACCGCGCATTGCGTCGGAAAACTCGTTAGCTGCCCTGGAAGGGGTAAGTAAGGTGGTAAAGAAAGAGGTGACGAAGGCGCGGCCTCCGCGTAAACAGGGATGGATTATCGATGTTAAATGTCCAGTACCGGACGCTACCATTCACGATCTCCCGATGTTGTGACATCCTGTCGTGGACTACCGCTCATATGAAAAGTAAATCAAATCTTTGCAAAAACGCAACATTATTTTTACTTTAACATAACAAAAACAGCCTTCTTTTGCGTACGCGTAAGCCTCTTACATTTATATTACAGAATTATATCAATGCCCTGGAAAGAGGAAAAAATTATGATCTGGCGAACAAAAAGTGCATCAGATTGCTTCCAGTAACCCCTGGCCGAGATAGCGTTCGCGGTTGGTTACCCCCGGCAACGCGAAGAAAAATCCGCCGCCGATGGGCTTGATATACTCTTCCAGCGCCTCGCCGTTCAGCCGCTTTTGCACGGTCAGAAAACCTTTCTCCAGATCATGCTGATAGCAGACAAACAGCAGCCCCATATCCAGCTGGCCGGAATGGGTAACGCCAAGCGAATAACTGTAACCCCGACGCATCATCAGGCTGGACTGGGTTTCCGGAGTACGCGGATTTGCCAGCCGGATGTGGCTGTCCAGCGCGATGATATCTCCGTCAGGGTCGGCAGCGTAATTCGGCTCGTCGCGCTCGTTTTGCATCCCCAGCGGCGCGCCTGAAGCTTTATCGCGGCCAAAAATAGTCTGCTGCTCTTTCAGCGGCGTGCGATCCCAGAACTCAACGTGGAACTGAATAATGCGCACCGCCTGATAGCTGCCGCCGGTGGCCCATGCAGGCTCGCCCTGCTCTGCCGTTACCCACACCACGTTATCCATTAGTGGAGCGTTCTGGCTATCCGGGTTAGCGGTGCCGTCTTTAAAACCAAGTAAATTAATTGGCGTTTCTTTGCCCCTGCTGCGCGCGGCGTGATCGGAGATGAACCCTTCTCGCTTCCAGCGGACGCTCAGCAAATCAGGCGTGTGCTTGATGATATCGCGCAGCGCGTGGATCGCCGTGTCCTGGGTATTGGCGCAGATTTGCAGCAGCACGTCGCCGTGACACAGGCTGGCATCCAGCGAATCATTAGGAAAACGCGGCATTTTTTGCAGTTTTTTGGGCATCTGCGCGGCCAGGCCAAAGCGCTCGTCAAACAGCGTATTCCCCAGCGAAAGCGTTATGGTCAGGTTATCCGGGGCAATGGTTTTGCCGAGGATCCCCGAGTCCAGCGGCGGCATCTGCGGATTCGGCGTATCGGGCGCGTCACCGCCTTCGGTGAGAAAGGCGATCCGTCGGGTGAGCAAACGCAACAGACGCTCCAGTTCGGCTTTATCCCCCGCCAGCACGTCAAATGCGACCAGCATCATTGATGCCTGCTGCGGCGTCAGGATCCCTGCCTGATGCGCGCCATAAAACGGCTGCTTTTCCATGCGCGCATTTGGGGAGAGCGTCCCCGGCGCGCTTTGCGGTTTAGCGGCATGAGCGACCGGACAGCCACCGCCCACCGCCAGCGCGCCTCCCAGCGCACCGAGGCTTTTCAGTAAACGTCGGCGAGAGGGTTCGTTCACGCCGCTGCGATCGTCATCAGACATCATGCTAATCCAGACCCAGAATACCGCGCAGCTGCGCCAGATCTTCCGCCAGGGTGGTAATTGGCCCTTTCAGGGCGTTACGGTCGGCATCGGTGAGCTTATCGTAGGTTTCAAAACCGTCTTTAGTGCGGTATTTCGCCAGAATGCCATCGACCTTTTTGAAGTTGGCATCCACTTTCGCCAGCAGCGCGGCGTTTTCTTTCTGCAACTGAGGACGCAGGAGATCGACAATTTTCTGCGCGCCGTCGACGTTGGCCTGGAAATCCCACAGGTCGGTATGGCTGTAGCGATCTTCTTCACCGCTGATTTTGCTGGCAGCAACTTCTTCAATCAGCCCGGCGGCTCCGCCCACCACTTTTGACGGCGGGAACGCCAGCTCGCTGATGCGTTTTTGCAGGTCAACGACATCGGTGTACAGGCCGTCGGCGTAGCTCTCCATCCCTTTGGTGCTGTTATCAGCAAACAGCGCTTTTTCGAGGCGGTGGAAACCGGTGAATTTCGGATCGGCCGCTTTCTGCTCGTAGTCATCTTCGCGGGCGTCAATCGCGCCATCGAGATCGGAGAACAGTTCAGCAATCGGTTCGATACGTTCATAATGCTGACGGGTCGGCGCGTACAGCGCTTTGGCTTTTTCGACATCGCCCGCTTTAACCGCATCGGTAAACGCTTTGGTGCCTTTCACCAGCGCGTCCGTTTCGACAGTGACATAAGCTTTGTAGTCGGCGATCGCCCCGCTTAAGCCGAGCAGCGCATTGCCTTTCGCGGCATCTGCCGTGGCCGCGCCAGTCACGGTCAACTTCCCTTTCGGGTTAGTGAGCAGGCCGCAGGTCATTTCGTATTCGCCGGGTTGCAGGTTAGCCGTCATTTTCTGGGTGAAGCCAGGCGCGATGTTTTCCCGCTCTTCCACTACCATCACCCCTTTGAGGATCTCCCACTCCAGCGCCTTCTGACTGTGATTCTGGATGATAAATTGCGTTTTGCCTGCTTTCACCGTCAGGTTCATCGGCTCGCACTGCTTATCATTAACGGTGATTTTGACCTGCGGCACCTCCGCCGCCTGCGCTGCAAAAGCCGAAATCAGTAGCGCTGCCAGACTCAGTTGCAGGGCACTGCGGTTAACGTTGATTGTCATAGTCCATCCTTAAATAAGTATGTTGTAACTAATATCATTATTGTACGACGTCAGGTTGCAGGCGTGGCGGCAGTAGGTATAGCGCCAGCGCAGGTAGCAGATAAAGCAGGTAAACCGCGACTTCGCTGACGCTGGGCGCTTCCTGATAGCCAAAAATGCCTTCCAGCAACGTGCCAGACAGCGAATGCGTTGAGAGCACGCCGCTTAAGTCGAAAGCAACGTCCTGAAAATGGTTCCACAATCCGGCCTCATGAAATGCGCGGATCGCTCCTGCCGCCAGGCCCGCCGCTACCAGCAGGATAAAAAGGCTGGTCCATTTAAAGAACGCGGCGAGATTAAGGCGAATGCCGCCCCAGTAGAGTAAAAATCCCAGCACCACGGCGGTGGTCAGGCCCAGAACCGCGCCCAGCGGCGGCCACATCCCCAGATCCTGCTGGAATGCCGCCAGCAGAAAGAAAACTGATTCCAGACCTTCACGCGCCACGGCGAAAAAGACCATCGCCACCAGCGCCCAGCCCTGATTGCCCCCGCGCCGGAAAGCATTGTCCACCGCCTGTTCCAGATGCTGTTTGACGTTGCGCGAGACTTTACGCATCCAGAACACCATCCATGTCAGGATGACCACCGCGACCACCGCCACCAGCCCTTCAAACAATTCCTGCTCTTTTTGCGGGAACTCGCCGGTGGTTTCGTTGATGAAAATCCCCAGCCCCAGACAGAGGGCTGCCGCCAGCAGCACACCGATCCACATGATGCCGATCCAGCGGCCTCGCTGCGTCCGCTTCAGGTAGCTGGCAATAAGGCTGACAATCAGCGCCGCTTCCAGCCCTTCGCGCAACATAATGAGAAATGGGACAAACATCAGACGCCCTTATATAAATTACGGTCAACGGATGAAAAGAAACGTAAATACTAGTGATAGTGATTATCATTACGGCAAGAAGAAAAACAAGCGAATTTTGCGTCAGTCAGGCAATTATTTAATATGCCAGTTCACAGTCACCCGCGTGATGAGTGAACCATAAAAAAAAGGCGGAGTTTCCTCCGCCTTTTTTATTCGCCTGAAGGTCATTATTCAGTCACAGGCGCAGGACGCGGGCTGTGATAATGCGCATCCGCTTCGGCAAAACGCTGCTGCATTGAGGCCGACGGGGCTTTACCCAGCAGGCTGAAAATCACAATGCCGAGGCTGCCAAAAATAAAGCCGGGGATGATTTCGTAGAGATCGAGCCAGGCAAAGTGTTTCCAGACAATCACCGTTGCCGCGCCGATGATCATACCGGCCAGCGCTCCGTTGCGGGTCATTCGCGACCACAGCACTGAGAACAGCACCACCGGGCCAAACGCCGCGCCGAAACCGGCCCAGGCGTAGCTTACCAGTCCCAGCACGCGGTTTTCCGGGTTTGCCGCAAGGGCAATGGAGACCAGCGCCACCACCAGCACCATCACGCGCCCTACCCACACCAGTTCTGTCTGGCTGGCACCTTTACGTAAAAAGGCTTTGTACAAATCTTCGGTGATCGCGCTGGAACAGACCAGCAGTTGACAGCTTAACGTGGACATGACCGCCGCGAGGATCGCCGAAAGCAGCACGCCCGCAATCCACGGGTTAAACAGGATTTGCGCCAGTTCAATAAATACGCGTTCGGCATTTTGATTGACCGCACCGGCCTGCGCCGGATTATTGTTGAAGTATGCAATGCCGTAGAACCCTACCGCCACGGCACCGGCCAGGCAGAGGATCATCCAGGTCATGCTGATACGGCGGGCATGAACAATGGTGTGATGGGAATCCGCCGCCATAAAACGCGCCAGAATATGCGGCTGTCCGAAATAACCCAGCCCCCAGCCCATCAGCGAGATGATGGCGACAAAGTTAAGCCCCTTCAGCATATCGAGATTATCAACGCTTTTCTGGCGAATGACCTCCAGCGAATCATCAAAACCGCCTACCGAAACCACCACCATAATCGGCGTGAGGATCAGGGCGAAAATCATCAGGCTGGCCTGGACGGTGTCGGTCCAGCTCACCGCCAGAAAACCGCCGATAAACGTATACACGATGGTCGCCGCCGCACCTGCCCACAGGGCAGATTCGTAGCTCATACCAAAGGTGCTTTCAAACAGGCGTGCGCCCGCCACAATGCCTGATGCACAGTAGATGGTGAAGAACAGCAGGATCACCAGCGCGGAGATAATCCGCAGCACGCGGCTTTTATCTTCAAAACGACCGGTGAAATAATCTGGCAGCGTCAGGGCGTTATTGTTGACTTCGGTATGAACGCGCAAGCGTCCGGCGACCAGCTTCCAGTTGATCCAGGCACCAAGCGTTAAGCCAATGGCGATCCAGCTTTCGGAGATCCCGGAAATAAATATGGCCCCTGGCAGCCCCATCAGCAGCCAGCCGCTCATATCCGATGCGCCAGCGGACAGCGCCGTCACCAGAGGACCCAGGCTGCGACCGCCGAGAATATAATCGTCAAAGTTTTTGGTGGAACGCCAGGCAAAAAAACCAATTAATATCATGCCAAATATATAAACCAGGAACGTCACCAGCATCGGGGTGCTAACAGCCATTAAACTTCTCCAGAGTGATTGAGCGGCGTATTGATCGCCGCTTATTGCGCCACCGGAACGGGGTGGCCCCAGACTTTTCTCGTCAGGCGACCGTATCCTGCCGTAACCTTTTGTTATTCACAAATGGTTTAACACAGCATTCACATCATTTTTCACTCTGCACAAATATGATTTTCATCAAGGTTGCACTCGCTCACGTTTTTGCCGGTTGCACCTGCAAAAAATGTTAACCCGCTCACTGAACAACGCGCCGCATCATTATCCACACCGCAACCTGTATAACTTTTAATTAACAATCACCCTCTTTTCAGCCCTGTTAGCGCCGTCACATTTAACAAGGTTGCACAAAGTTGCAACATGCCGGATATTCACAGGACATCAATTATCGAATAACAGGAGTAAGGCATGGGGACGACCACAATGGGAGTCAAACTGGATGACGCCACCCGCGAGCGAATCAAAGCGGCGGCAAACCGGATTGACCGCACGCCGCACTGGTTAATCAAGCAGGCGATCTTTAATTACCTGGAAAGGCTGGAAAGCAACGAACCCATCGCGGAGATCCCTGCCCTGCATCATGCCGCAGAAACGGAAGAAAACGTGCCGCCAGTGGAAGATGTGCCCCAGCCGTTTCTCGAATTTGCCGAAAATATTTTGCCGCAGTCGGTTAACCGCGCGGCGATCACCGCTGCCTGGCGGCGTGCCGAAACGGATGCCGTTCCGATGCTGCTGGAGCAGGCGCGCCTGCCGCAGGCCATTGATGAGCAGTCGCACCAGCTCGCATACCGGCTGGCCCAAACTCTGCGCGAACAGAAAAACGCCAGCGGGCGGGCGGGTATGGTGCAGGGGCTGTTGCAGGAGTTTTCTCTCTCCTCGCAGGAAGGCGTCGCGCTGATGTGTCTCGCCGAAGCGCTGCTGCGTATTCCTGATAAAGCCACTCGCGACGCCCTGATCCGCGACAAAATCAGCAACGGCAACTGGCAGTCGCATATTGGTCGCAGTCCGTCCCTGTTCGTCAACGCGGCCACCTGGGGTTTGCTGTTTACCGGGCGGCTGGTCTCCACGCATAACGAATCCAGTCTGTCGCATTCGCTGAACCGCATCATCGGCAAGAGCGGCGAGCCGCTGATCCGCAAAGGGGTGGATATGGCGATGCGGCTGATGGGCGAGCAGTTTGTGACCGGCGAAACCATTTCTGCGGCGCTGGCCAATGCCCGTAAGCTTGAAGAAAAGGGCTTTCGCTACTCTTACGATATGCTCGGTGAAGCGGCGTTAACCGCAGCCGACGCCCAGGCGTATATGGTTTCTTACCAGCAGGCGATCCACGCGATTGGCAAAGCTTCTAACGGGCGCGGCATTTATGAAGGCCCGGGAATTTCCATTAAGCTTTCGGCTCTGCATCCGCGCTACAGCCGGGCGCAGTATGACCGCGTGCTGGACGAACTCTATCCGCGCCTGAAGTCGTTGACGCTGCTGGCCCGCCAGTACGATATCGGCATTAATATTGATGCTGAAGAGGCCGATCGTCTGGAAATCTCCCTCGATTTGCTGGAAAAACTGTGCTTTGAACCGGAGCTCGAAGGCTGGAACGGCATTGGCTTTGTGATCCAGGCCTACATGAAGCGCTGTCCGTTTGTTATTGATTATCTGATCGACCTGGCGACCCGTAGCCGTCGCCGTCTGATGATCCGCCTGGTGAAAGGCGCGTACTGGGACAGCGAAATTAAACGCGCCCAGATGGAGGGGCTGGAAGGTTATCCGGTTTATACCCGTAAGGTGTACACCGACGTCTCCTACCTTGCCTGCGCGAAGAAACTGCTGGCGGTGCCGAACCTGATTTATCCGCAGTTTGCCACCCACAACGCGCATACCCTGGCGGCTATTTATCATCTTGCCGGACAAAACTACTATCCGGGGCAATATGAATTCCAGTGCCTGCATGGAATGGGCGAGCCGCTGTACGAACAGGTGGTGGGTAAAATTGCCGACGGCAAGCTCAACCGTCCGTGTCGTATTTATGCCCCGGTGGGCACTCATGAAACGCTGCTCGCCTACCTGGTGCGCCGCCTGCTGGAAAACGGCGCGAACACCTCGTTCGTCAACCGGATTGCCGACAGCACCCTGCCGCTTGACGAGCTGGTCGCGAACCCGGTAGCCGCAGTGGAACAACTGGCGGCGCGGGAAGGTGAAGTCGGTCTGCCACACCCTAAAATCCCTCTGCCACGCGATTTGTACGGCGCAGGACGCACTAACTCCGCCGGGCTGGACCTGGCGAATGAACACCGGCTGGCATCGCTGTCTTCGGCCCTGCTGAACAGCGCCACCCAGAAATGGCTGGCGCTGCCTGTACTCGAAGAGGCGGTGCCGGAAGGCGAAATGACGCCGCTGATAAACCCTGCGGAGCCGGGCGATATCGTCGGCTATGTCCGGGAAGCCAGCGAAGACGAAGTGGATCGTGCGCTGGCCAGCGCAGTCAGCCAGGCCCCGGTGTGGTTTGCCACGCCTCCGCAGGAGCGCGCCGCCATTCTGCAACGTGCGGCGGTGCTGATGGAGGGCCGGATGCAAACGCTGATCGGCATTCTGGTGCGTGAGGCAGGTAAAACCTTTAGCAATGCGATTGCCGAAGTGCGCGAGGCGGTGGATTTCCTTCACTACTATGCGGCGCAGGTGCGCGATGATTTTGATAACGAAACCCATCGCCCGCTCGGTCCGGTGGTCTGCATCAGCCCGTGGAACTTCCCGCTGGCGATTTTTACCGGTCAGATAGCTGCAGCGCTGGCCGCCGGTAATAGCGTGCTGGCAAAACCGGCGGAGCAAACGCCGCTGATTGCCGCCCAGGGCGTGGCGATCCTGCTGGAAGCCGGCGTGCCGCCGGGTGTGGTGCAACTGTTACCAGGCCAGGGCGAAACCGTCGGCGCGCGGCTGACCGCTGACGAACGCGTGCGCGGAGTGATGTTTACCGGATCAACCGACGTGGCGACCCTCCTCCAGCGCAGCGTCGCCACCCGGCTGGATGCGCAGGGTCGCCAGACGCCGCTGATTGCCGAAACCGGCGGCCTGAATGCGATGATCGTCGATTCCTCCGCCCTGACGGAACAGGTCGTCATCGACGTGCTGGCCTCGGCCTTTGACAGCGCCGGACAGCGCTGCTCCGCGCTGCGGATACTGTGTATTCAGGAAGACGCGGCGGAACATACGCTGACCATGCTGCGCGGGGCGATGGCCGAATGCCGGATGGGCAACCCGGGTCGCCTGACCACCGATATTGGCCCGGTCATTGATGCCGAAGCGAAAGCCAATATCGAGCGCCATATTCAGGAGATGCGCGCCAAAGGCCGTCGCGTCTTCCAGGCCGCGCGCGATGTCAGCGGCGATCGTCGCGAATGGCAAAGCGGCACGTTTATTATGCCGACGTTGATTGAGCTTGAAAGCTTCGATGAAATGACCAAAGAGATCTTCGGCCCGGTGCTGCACGTCGTGCGCTACCGTCGCAGCGAACTGCCGCAATTGCTTGAGCAGATTAACGCCGCAGGCTACGGCCTGACGCTGGGGGTGCATACCCGTATCGACGAAACCATCGCCCAGGTGACGGGCAAAGCGAAGGTCGGCAATCTGTACGTCAACCGCAATATGGTGGGCGCGGTGGTCGGCGTGCAGCCGTTTGGTGGCGAGGGACTTTCCGGCACCGGTCCAAAAGCGGGCGGTCCGCTGTATCTGTACCGCCTGCTGGCGAATCGTCCGCAGGACGCGCTACGTAAAACGCTGGCCCGCCACGACGCGGAACGCCCGGTGGACGCGCAGGTGAAAGCGCTTCTCACCCAGCCGCTGACCGCGCTGACGCAGTGGGCGGCATCGCGACCTGACCTTCAGGCACTGTGCCAGCACTATGGCGAACTGGCGCAGGCGGGTACCCAGCGCCTCCTGCCCGGCCCTACCGGGGAGCGCAATAGCTGGACGCTGCTGCCGCGCGAGACGGTGCTGAGCCTCGCAGATAACGACGATGACGCGCTGGTACAACTGGCGGCGGTGATGGCCGTGGGCGGTCGCATTCTGTGGAATGACGATCCGCTGCATCGCGATCTTTTTGCAAAGCTCCCTGCCCCAATCCAGGCGCGAATCACCTTTACCTCAGCCCAGCCCGTGACCACCCAGGCGCTGGATGCGGTTATCTTCCACGGTGATTCCGATAAGCTGCGCGAGCTTTGCAGCGATATTGCTGCGCGCGAAGGCGCGATCGTCCCGGTGATTGGCCTTGCCAGAGGCGAGACGGAGATTGCGCTGGAACGTCTGTATCTTGAGCGATCTCTCAGTATCAACACCGCCGCCGCCGGGGGCAATGCCAGCCTGATGACAATTGGTTAAGCACTGGTTACTCTGTAAAGGCTCCTGCGCGGGAGCCTTATTTATTGAGGTAAAAGATGAAAAAAACGACCTTACTTATGGCGGCGATGCTGATAAGCGCTCCGGCTTTCGCTGACGAATGCGGCGATGCCTCCACGCAGGCCGCGATGAATCAGTGCAGCGCGGCCCAATACCAGGCGGCCGATAAAAAGCTGAATGAAACGTGGAATACCGCGCTTAAACGCGCCGAAGAGCCGCAGAAAGAACTGCTGAAAAAAGCGCAGCAAAAGTGGATCGCCCTGCGCGATGCTGACTGCGAACTGATTGCATCAGGCACCGAAGGCGGCAGCGTGCAGCCGTTAATTCACAATCAGTGCCTGACGGAAAAAACGGAAGAGCGCAACGCATGGCTCGGCTCAATGCTGCAATGTGAGGAAGGGGATTTAAGCTGTCCTTTGCCGCCCGCCAGATAATCGCCGCAATAAAAAACCGCCAGGTATAAACCCGGCGGTCAGGGGGTGATTTCAGGTACTTACTTCGACTTCAGAGAACAGTTGCTTTGTACTACTGATGTTGCGTACTCCTGAGAGAACGGTCAGCTAACTATTTCGACTACCGCTGTGACCGCTTTTTCCCCCTTTTTTGCCAGCTTCAGAGGCGCGCTGGGGATCGTTCTTAAAATTCCCGCCGCTCTGCTGACCACCTTTACGGCCTGCTTCTGATGCTCTGTTTCGGTCTTCTGCAAAATTACCGGAACCACCACGATGGTTTGCCATTACTGACCTCCATTATTGATTAGACATCATACTGCATTCAGTAAAAGAGTATTCTTTCACCTCACGGCAAACTGCAAGAATCTTCAACTGCGCCGTGTAGAAATAAGCATAGTGGAACAGAATTTGTTGACCAGCCAGCATTAATATCCTGCAACGATTCACGGCATTTTTTACGGCTTCGGCATCGCCGTATTTGATAAGTTTTTATTATTTTTGGAAAAAAGCGGAGGGAGAAAAATGTGTCTGATTTTGTCGATGCGCCCAGAGTATGGGCGACTTGAAGCGCATCCGCATTAAGGCCGTCTGGGTGCCTGCTCGCGCTGCTGGCTGAGCAACGGCGGGTTATTATTGTGACGCGCATAGCGGCTGGGCCAGATTTGCTCCGGCGCTACGCCAATGGCGTCGGCGATGATACGCTCCGCTTTCGGCCAGGACCGCGAGAGCGCGTTTTTCAGCGTGTCGGGTTTCATGCCGGATCGCACCGACAGCTTGCGTATAGATACTCCCCGTTTATGCAGAGCCGCGACGATGTCGATCCGGTGCCAATCTGCGCGTTTATCTTCATTTGTGACCATATTTCGATTAACCTTCTCCATTACTTTTTGGGATAACCCCACGGGATGACTGCGATTTACTAAACCGCATATAGTTTTGATCTCTTTTGAGATCATACAAAGGCTTAAAACACCAGAATGTGATTTAAATCACATCATTTTGATCTCTATTTGAATCAATCGCATTGATAGTAATGGGATGTGAATAATGACGAATAATGTGGGCAATCCAGACGCGCAACACGCCCAGGATGAGTTACTGGCCGATCGGCTACGGTTTTTAATCGGCAGCCGAAGTACGCGCGCGGCAGCGAAGGACTGGCAGCTTTCTTATTCAACCCTCAACAACTATATCAACCGTGGGACTGAGCCGTCGCTGAGTGTGGCAATGCAAATCGCCAGGCTGGAGGGTGTGTCGGTAGAGTGGCTGGCATACGGCATGCACAACAGCGAACCGCCCCGCACGGCGCAGGAATGTGACACGCCGTACCAGGTTCCTTCCCAGACGGAAGACTCGCTGATTTCGGTGTGGTCAATGGTTTTTCAATCGCTTAATCACGAGGAAAGGGGCGCTTTACTTCAACGTATTCATCAGGCTGGCGTCGGCGGGCTCCTCCATGAACATCTGCTGCGTCACGATCTCGCCAGACATATTGACACGTTAAGCCCCCGGCAAAAAACCGAGTTTTACACCAGGGCGCTTCAACTGGTTGCGGACATTAGACAGGCAACCGACGAGTAAACATTTCACGGTGACCACGGTGACGCGTTTTTTTCTTTGCTGCCTCTTTCCGCCAGTGAGCGGTGCCGCGCGTCGTTAACGCGGCGCTTTCCCCTTCTCAGTCTGCTCTGATTATCCCGCCGCAGGTTTGCACTTTTGCCATCACGACATAGAGTTAAAGGAATATATAAATCTGAAGTCGTAAGGAGTAAGAGGAAATGGCAAAGATTCTGGTGCTCTATTATTCCATGTACGGACACATTGAAACGATGGCAAACGCCATTGCCGAGGGCGCAAAAAAGGTTTCCGGCACGGAAGTGGTGATTAAACGCGTCCCGGAAACCATGCCGAATGAACTGTTCGAGAAATCAGGCGGTAAGCGTCAGGATGCGCCCGTGGCAACGCCGCAGGAGCTGGCTGACTATGACGCTATTATTTTCGGCACCCCCACCCGCTTCGGCAATATGGCCGGTCAGATGCGGACGTTCCTCGATCAAACGGGTGGCCTGTGGGCGAACGGCAGCCTGCGCGGCAAAGTGGCCAGCGTGTTCAGTTCGACCGGTACCGGCGGCGGCCAGGAACAAACTATTACCTCCACCTGGACAACGCTTGCGCATCACGGAATGGTGATTGTGCCGATTGGCTACGGCGCACAGGAACTGTTTGATATTTCCCAGGTTCGCGGTGGTACGCCGTATGGGGCGACCACGATTGCCGGGGGCGATGGCTCCCGCCAGCCCAGCGAGGAAGAGCTGGCAATTGCCCGTTATCAGGGCGAATACGTTGCAGGACTGGCAGTAAAACTCAATGGCTAATTTTCTCAGGAGAAACAGATATGCCTACTCAGGAAGCTAAAGCTCATCGCGTTGGTGAATGGGCCAGTTTACGTAATACCTCGCCAGAAATTGCAGAGGCCATTTTTGAACTGGCTGACTATGATGAAACGCTTGTCGAGAAGATTTGGGAAGAAGGCAATGATGAAGTGCTGATTCGCGCCTTTGAGAAAACCGATAAAGATTCGCTCTTCTGGGGCGAACAGACTATCGAACGTAAGAACGTCTGATGCATTGAGCCTCCGCACCGGCATCCGGTCGTTAGCCCGTCGGGTTATTTTGAATTGACTGGAGGGCCCGGTGCCGGGGGTGATACCCGTCGTTGTGCATACTACGAAGCTCATTGTAGAGTACGCGTCAATTCGCGCCCAATAATATGAGGTTTATGCGCGCATAAAAAATGCCCGGCTGAATAATAATTGCTGTTCTTACGCGGGCTATGCTTTTATTTTCCCCAGCAGATAATCATACAACCTTCCGGCAATAAACTCCGCGTGTTCACGACGGACAATCAGGTTTAAGAAATAATACTGGGCGAATAAATCATCAATAAAAGGTTCACTAAGGCTGAAGAATTCAAGATAGGCTAAATAGATTTTTTTGATATCCTCTGAGGTCTGCTCCTGATCGAGACGATAGTTTGTTACGTCATAGAAAATATTGACGTACATATCATTAACATTGCTCAGTTCAATGAAAGGGGCATGGCCTTTTTCGCAGCGATCCCAGTGAGTATGGTTATTGCGATTTTTATAAACAAATTTAATCATTACAAACGCCCAAAGATAATATTTTGCCGATACGTTATCGCCGTTCCTGATTGCCGCGCGTATCTGTACCGGGTGGATTTTAACACCAGGCGAACGGGTAAAACACTCTCATCGGCATTAATTCTTTCGGTTACTGTTATGGAGTTGCATAATATAACCGTCATGAATAAATTAGTCTGAAAATAATAATAAAAAAACGGGAAGATCGCCTGAATCCATCTTCCCGTCAGTTGTTACTGCGGTGACGATGCTTATTTCACCGCTTCATCCATTACCGCCGTGAATTTATCCATCGGGCAGAAGCCGTTAGCATCCACCGGGCAGCCTGTAAGCTCCAGGGTTACGCGCTGCGGGGGTGCCTGAAGCGTTAATTTATCAGCGTTGCGGATCTGCTCACTGCTCTGATACAGATACTCGATCTTCATCAGGTCGCTATTTCTCTGGCTGTCATGCCAGCGCTGGAAGACAATTTTGCCGCCAATGGGCGTGCGCTCATACTGATCGTGAAGCTCATAGGGTTTAAAATCCAGCGCCGTTAACAGTGAAGCAATGTTGGAATCGTGCCCCACCAGCAGAGTAATTTTTGGCGTTTTATCCGCCTCTTTGACCAGCGCTTTGTCGATATATTTCACCAGCGGTGCTGCCACATTGCGCGCCACTTCCGGCGAGGTGAAGAGGCTGTCCTGATACCCGTTTTTCAGGCGGGAAAGCACGCGCCACTGCTGATCGGTTTTAATTTCACCCCACGCCACCTGATCCATCGGGAAGCCTTCGTAATATTGCAGGGTGAAGGCGTCCACCAGTGAGTTACCGACTTTCAGTGGCCCGGAGACGCCCGGCTCCTCCTGATATTTGGCGCTGAAGCTGTCTTTCCCGTCGGTCAACGAACAGGTCTGTTTTTCTTTACAGGACGGTGAGTCTTTGTAATCGGTCAACTGCTCCAGCAGCTTGTAGCTCTCCGCTAACTGCATCTGCTGGCGTTCTTTGTCCATTGCCGTCGTTGCCGTCTGGCTGAAGGCTGGCGAGTTATCGGTGATCACCGGGTTGAAGGTCGGGTCCATCGTGCCCATTTTTTCCTGATG
This sequence comes from Superficieibacter sp., assembly GCF_032071645.1. NCBI lineage: Bacteria > Pseudomonadati > Pseudomonadota > Gammaproteobacteria > Enterobacterales > Enterobacteriaceae > Superficieibacter > Superficieibacter sp. The sequence goes on along the minus strand of NZ_DAMAPU010000003.1, from coordinate 217,200 downwards.
GTGGACGGGCACATCGCAGCCGGGGAACGCGCCGGTTATGAAGAACTGGGCGGTGGCGACGGTACGTTGCAGGCTGTTAGCGTAAGCGTAAACGGTCTCCGGGGCCGGGCATTCGCCGGAGGTGACCATCCCCTGCTCCGCCAGCCACTCGCGCATGTAGTGTCCCATATACACTTCAAGGACTCCGCCTTTGGTGGTTAACTGACCGCCCGGCACATCCCACTCCGGCCATTTTTGCGGCGTAGACTGCTCCAGCACGCTGCCGTTATTCGCCAGCGGCGCGCGCAGGTTATGACGGCTCATGATTAATACCTGCTGGAGCTGATATCCTTCCGGCGTCGTCTGCGCCTGTGCGCCTGCGGTCATTAACAACGATGCGGCGACGCCAGCTGCGAGAAATGTCTTTTTCATACCTTGCCCTCAAAGGTTAATCGTTCGTTAATTGTGACAGATTTATGACAGAACCCGGACTCTCGCTGCGTTTGTGATTTCCGATCTGTGACCTTGCGCGTATTCAGGGCGAAAAAAAGGCCGCCTTAGCGACCTGAGAGATTTATTTCTTTTCCGGGGTCGGTTTTTTATCACCGGATTCCGGCGCTTCGCGCGGATCGTCTTTTTCAATATTCAGCATTTTTCTCTCCTTCAGGAACATCAGGATAATAAGTATAGACGATGGGCGTGGAACCCTGTGTCTCACCGCATAAGCCAGGATTAATCCCAGAGCGGGCACGCGCGAAAAGGTCTGCGCCCATACTTAATCATGAGTTTTTATCGCGGAGGTTAATATGGCCGTTTACCAACAAATTAACGGCACGCACTGGCGCAATATCTGGGTGGCAGGCGATCTACACGGCTGCTATAGCCTGCTTATGAATAAACTCAGTGGCATCGGCTTTTCCTGGCAGGAAGATTTACTGCTCAGCGTTGGGGATCTAACCGACCGGGGAAGCGAAAATCTGCCCTGCCTGGAACTGCTGAACCAGCTCTGGTTTCAGGCGATACGCGGAAATCATGAAGAGATGATGCTCGACGCACTGCACAGAGGCGGTAATACCAGCCTGTGGCTTATTAACGGCGGCGACTGGTATTTCCGGCTGGCGGGAGAAGATCAGCAGCGGGTCCGGTCGCTGTTACGACAGGTCGCCGCGTTGCCGCTCATCCTGGAGGTCAGGAGCCAGAATAAACGCTACGTTATTTGCCACGCGGATTATCCCGCTGACCATTACGCCATGGATCAACCCATTGATGAAGAAAAAGTCGTCTGGAGCCGGGAACGGATCACCGCCGCGCAGCGAGGCCGCTCGCAGCACATTAGCGGCGCGGAGGGGTTTATCTTCGGGCATACGCCATTGTCCACCCCGCTACATATAGCGAATCAGCATTATATTGATACGGGTGCGGTGTTCAACGGGCATTTAACGCTGATGCAGATTCAGGGAAACAGGATGAGAGAGGGTAAAAAGCAAAAAAAACAAATCCAGCGAGATTGGTTTGTCAGCAAAATCATTCATTCAGGTTGAAAATAGCAATTGCCTCAGTGAATTTTAAAAGCTTGAATTATCATCGATTTATATGGCACGTATTACTTAACAACATTAAAGAGTTTAGGGTTTATAGTTAAATATTAGTAAGGACTTTAGTAACAAAACCAGTAATAAGGACATTTAAAATGGCAATACCAGCATACCTGTGGTTGAAGGACGACGGCGGCGCGGATATCAAAGGCTCAGTCGATGTCAGGGATCGCGAAGGCAGTATTGAAGTTCTGTCGTTTGGGCATGGATTGAACTTACCCACGGACAATAACACCGGCAAAATCACTGGCACCCGCCAACATGCCCCGCTCAGTTTTCAAAAAGAATTCGACTCATCCAGCCCCTATATTTATAAAGCCATCGCTACCGGCCAGACACTTAAGAGCGCCGAATTTAAGTGGTATCGCATCAATGACGCCGAGCAGGAAGTTGAATATTTCAACATGTTGCTGGAGAACGTAAAGGTCGTCAGCTCATGCCCCCACATGCTCGATATAAAAAATCCGGCTACCGAAAAGCATAACCACATGGAAAATGTGTCCCTGAGATACGAGCGGATCACATGGAAATATTGCGATGGCAATATTCAATTCTCTGACGCATGGAACGACAGATGATCCAATGCACCTTTCATCTGAATGGTGGGCAGCTATCAACACTGAGCTGCGCTGGGGTGGGTTTCTTCTCGGCCTACTCAGGAAACACCGGGAAATACCGTAACAATCCCGATACAGTGGCTGTGGTGGGAAAGGGACCATTACCGCCGGGCAAATATTACATTGTCACGCGCCCACGAGGAGGGTTCAAAACGCACTGGCATTCGATGATCAAAGAGCTTGAGAGTGGCTCTAACAGGGATTTGTGGTTTGCCCTTTATCGAGATGACAACCAACTGGACGACACGTCGTTTATAGATTGCGTTGAGCGGGGAAATTTCCGATTGCACCCAGCAGGACAGTCAGGCATCAGTGACGGATGTATCACGATACCCAGTCATGCGGATTACGCAATACTTCTTCAGGCTTTAATTAGCACCCCACCTGTGATGATTACTGCACAATTAAAGGCATTCGGAACGGTCCAGGTATATTAATGAAACCAATCAGACACGTTTTTTTATGGCTTATTGAGCTGCTTTCACTGGCCGTTATTTATAGCCTTCTTTGCTACTTCGTACCCGATGAAGCACTTTTTTCATGGTACGAAAATAAATACGGTTTTGTGATGGAAAATCAGTGGTATAACTGGTTCACAACTATTCTCATGATTGTTGCCGTTCTTTTTAACTGCTTATTGATTTTTTGCATTAGTTCTTTGTACCGAATAAAAATGAAGCAGGATATTTGAAATAAATTAGAAGGGATGATGTGTTCCCCGCGCCTGCGGGGATAAACCGATCATAGTGTGCTCCAGTCATTATTATTACGTTTTAGCTGTGTTCATGCTGACTGAAATCCCGTTCAAATCGCTTGAGTTGATGCCATCTGGAAAATTCACCACTTCCGAAAAAACACCCAATGTAGATAATGCTGTAGCCGCCTGTTACGTCCATACTGAGATCGCTGATTACAGCTTTACCGAAAATCAAGATTTTATAGTTTTTTCCAATTCTGGAAAAAATACCGTGGGCCGCCATCGAAAAGACTATCACCTCACCTTAGTCACCGCCAAAGAACTGGCCATGGTAGAGCGCAATGACAAAGGGCGTCAGATTCGCCGATATTTCATCGAATGCGAAAAGCAGTTGCACCAGCAATCTATCTCACTAACCCCAGCGAAGCCCGTCGTCAACACCCGCCGTGAAGAAATTTATTATGAAAACGATATTCCTGTAGCCCGGCGACCAATTGCTGATGGTGAGATTTTGATGCACCCCGATTCCTGTTTAGAGCATGTCAGGCGATGTGGATTTGTGATCATCCCCTGTAACGAGATGGGAAAAATGACACTGGATGAGTTGTGGTTGGTGGCGGAAGAGACAAAAAAACTACGTGATCGGGTGAGAAAAAGCTGTCAGGAATTGGCGGAAAAATACGATTTTTGAGGCAATAAATCAGAAAGATATACCAACAGCCAAAAAAACAAAGGGGTTATCTTTCGATAACCCCTTGTTTAATCTGGCGGAAGCGCAGAGATTCGAACTCTGGAACCCTTTCGGGTCGCCGGTTTTCAAGACCGGTGCCTTCAACCGCTCGGCCACACTTCCGTAATGAGGCGCACTATAAACATCCCTATGCGCCGTGTAAAGCCCTATTCTGTTCAATCGCCTGAAAAACCGCCAAAAAAGGCTTATTCGCCTGAAATAACAGCAGCCTGGCGATTTAATCAGCGCTTATCTTCGTGTTTTTTAATGTACAGGTCTTTGCTGTAGTAATAACCCAGGCTGTCCGGGGCGAATCCGCCGATCCACGGTTTGACCAGGTGGGTGCGAACATAGTGATAAACCGGGATGGCCGGAACGTCCTGCGCCAGGATGTCCTCTGCCTGCTGGTAATAATTCCCCCGCGCTTTCACATCAGCCGATTTCGCCGCATTGACCAGCGCCTCGTCATAAGCCGGGTTGGTGTATTTACTGGTGTTTTCGCTATCGCCGGTACGGAAATTGTTCAGGAAGGTCGCCGCATCGTCGTAATCGGCAATCCACGCATAGCGAACCACGTCAAAGCTGCCGGTGTGCATCGCGTCCAGCATGGTTTTCCACTCCTGATTTTGCAGTTTTACCTCCACGCCAAGATTTTTCTTCCACATGGAACTGGCAGCGATAGCGATGCGCTGATGGGTTTCCATGGTGTTATACAGCAGATTAAACGACAGCGGATGACCGTCACCAAAGCCCGCCTCTGCCAACAGTTTCTTCGCTTCGGCAATACGTTTGTCACGCGGCCAGCTTGCGTAGTCCGGACCGTGAAGTTTAACGCCGCCGATTTCCGGCTGGCTAATCACCCATGCGGCGCGCTGCCCCTGTGCCATCACTTTTTCGGCGATGATGTCTTTATCGAGCGCCATATTCAGCGCGCGACGCACACGCGGATCGTTGAACGGCGCTTTGGTGGTATTGAACTGGTAATAATAGGTTGCCAGCTGCGGGGAGACATTAACCTGGTCGCCCAGCGTTTTTTTCAGTTGGCTAAACTGGTTGACCGGTACGGTATAGGTGATATCAATTTCTCCCGCCCGGTAGCGGTTCACGTCGGCAGTTTCGGCGGAGAGCGGCAGATAGGTCACTTTATTAATGACTGTGTTTTTATCATCCCAGTAACGCGGATTACGCAGCGCCACGATGCGTTCGTTAACCACCCATTCCGAAAGCTTGTACGCGCCGCTGCTGACGAAATGCTCCGGTTTGGTCCATTGATCGCCAAAACGGTTAACCAGCACTTTATCGACCGGCACCAGCGACGGGTGCGCCAGCATTGCGAGGAACGAGGCGGTCGGCTGGGTTAACGTTACCTCAAGCGTGGCATCGTCCAGCGCCTTCACGCCAAGCGTGTCAGGGGCTTTTTTACCCTGCGCAATATCGGCAGCATTTACAATGTGCATATTGCCCGGATAGCTGGCGTAAGGTGAGGTGGTTTTAGGATCGACCAGCCGCTGCCAGCTATAAACAAAATCCTGCGCAACGATCGCCGTGCCATCAGACCAGGTTATGCCCGGACGCAAATGGAAAATCCATACCGTATTATTTTTATTTTCCCACGACTGGGCGAGATGCGGCTCAATAGTACCATCAGCTTTTACGCCCACCAGCCCGTCGAACATATCGCTGATAAGATTAAACTCAACGTCACTTTCTACTTTATGCGGATCCAGCGATGCAGGCTCGCTACCATTATTCCTCACCAGCTCCTGCCGGGCCGCCAGCTCAACACCGGCAGGCACCGTTGCCGCCAGTGCAGGCGCAGCTGCGCAGGCTACCGCTGCGGCCAGTAACGTGTATCTGTATGATTTATTGTTTGTTAGATTCATTTCCTTTGCCTCATCCAGTGAATATTTATCAACGACCTCTTCACTCATAACGGCAGTTAGCAGGCAAAGCAATCATTTTTCACGACCTATAAGACGTTGATCTCGCCTGCCCTGAAGTTCATACGTTCATTCTGCCAGCAGCGCATTTCTTGTTATTTTATTCTGGAGTGCATATATGAAGTGAGTAAAGATGGGTAAAACTGATTTGCCGCTGGGCTGTAATTTCCTATTATTCTCGGTAATTATACCTGTCTATAAGAGAGTGATTTCATGGATCGTATTATTACCTCATCACGCGATCGTTCATCGCTGCTTAGCACGCATAAAGTGCTGCGTAATACCTATTTTCTGCTCAGCCTGACGCTGGCTTTTTCGGCGATTACCGCCACCGCCAGCACCGTGCTGGCGCTGCCTTCTCCGGGGCTGATCCTGACGCTGGTCGGCATGTACGGTCTGATGTTCCTGACCTACAAACTGGCGAATAAGCCTTCCGGCATTCTGGCCGCTTTCGCCTTCACCGGCTTCCTGGGCTACATCCTGGGCCCAATCCTCAACGCCTACCTCTCTGCGGGCATGGGAGATGTGATCGGCATGGCGCTGGGCGGTACGGCGCTGGTGTTCTTCTGCTGCTCGGCTTACGTACTGACCACCCGCAAAGATATGTCCTTCCTCGGCGGGATGCTGATGGCAGGGATCGTCGTGGTCCTGGTCGGAATGGTTGCCAATATCTTCCTGCAACTTCCGGCGCTGCACCTGGCGATTAGCGCGGTATTTATCCTGATCTCATCCGGGGCGATCCTGTTTGAAACCAGCAATATCATTCGCGGCGGCGAAACCAACTATATTCGCGCGACCGTGAGCCTGTACGTCTCGCTGTACAATATCTTTATCAGCCTGCTGAGCATCCTCGGATTTGCCAGCCGGGACTAACCGTTCGCCAGGCCATTCCCGAAGCCCTGCTTATGCAGGGCTTTGTTTTTTGCTAAACTGCCGCCAGTTTAATGACGTTGTGAAAGATTATGCTGAATTTTGCAGGCCGTGAGTTTGAAACCGATAGCGAAGGCTATCTGAAAGATACCCACCAGTGGAGTGAAGCGCTGGCGGGCGCAATTGCTGAACAGGAAGGCATTACCCTCTCCCCGGAACACTGGGAAGTGGTGCGCTTTGTGCGCGAGTTTTATCTGGAATTCAACACCTCCCCGGCGATCCGTATGCTGGTGAAGGCGATGGCCAATAAATTTGGCGAGGAGAAAGGCAACAGCCGCTATCTTTATCGTCTGTTTCCGAAAGGCCCGGCTAAGCAGGCCACTAAAATTGCGGGCCTGCCCAAACCGGTGAAATGTATTTAATAGCGGATTTTAAAGCTGGTCCACGTGGGATCGCCCTGGGAGGGTTCCGTCAGAACCTTCTCCACGCTGGCACTGCGTGGGCCGCCCGCTTTTAACCACGCCAATAGTTTCTCGACCTGTTCGCCCTCACCGCAGGCGACGACTTCCACGCTGCCGTCGTCGAGATTACGCGCGTAGCCAGTCAGCCCAAGCTTTTGCGCTTCGTGCTGGGTGGTGTAGCGAAAACCGACGCCCTGCACCCTGCCGTGAACCCAACATTTTACGCAGCGGGCCGATGTTGCATCAGACATAAAAACCTCACTGTTTAAGAACCACTGGCTAAGTTTAACAGCACATCGCTTCCTCCAGGATACCGACGATGTGTTTCGTAACGCGTTGCATTTCCCGGCCGAAGTCGGGAAAATGCGCCCGATCCCTTCATTTGACAGAAAAGTAAACTATGAGCGTACGTTTAGTGTTAGCCAAAGGGCGCGAGAAATCGTTGTTGCGCCGCCATCCATGGATCTTCTCCGGCGCGGTTGCCCGTATGGAAGGTAAAGCCAGCCAGGGCGAGACGATTGATATTGTCGATCACCAGGGTAAATGGCTGGCGCGCGGGGCGTATTCTCCCGATTCACAGATCCGCGCCCGCGTCTGGACGTTCGATCAGCAGGAATCTGTTGATATCGACTTTTTCGTGCGCCGCCTGCAACGCGCGCAGGTCTGGCGCGACTGGCTGGCAAAACGTGACGGACTGGATGCCTGGCGTCTGATCGCCGGGGAATCTGACGGTCTGCCGGGCATAACCATTGACCGCTTTGGCAATTTCCTGGTGCTGCAACTGCTGAGTGCAGGCGCTGAGTACCAGCGCGCGGCGTTAATCTCCGCGTTGCAGTCACTGTGGCCGGAATGCGCGATTTACGATCGCAGCGATGTCGCGGTGCGTAAGAAAGAAGGTCTGGAGCTGACTCAGGGACCGGTGACGGGTGAACAACCGCCTGCCCTGCTGCCTGTTCAGGAACACGGCATGAAGCTGCTGGTGGATATTAAAGCCGGGCACAAGACCGGTTACTATCTCGATCAGCGCGACAGCCGCCTGGCGACCCGCCGCTATGTTGAGAATGCCCGGGTGCTGAACTGCTTCTCATATACCGGCGGCTTTGCCGTGTCGGCGCTGATGGGTGGCTGCCGTCAGGTGATTAGCGTGGACACCTCTCAGGAAGCGCTCGATGTGGCGAAGCAGAACGTGGAGCTGAACCAGTTGGATCTCAGCAAAGCGGAATTTGTCCGTGATGACGTCTTCAAGCTGCTGCGCAAATACCGCGACAACGGCGAGAAGTTTGACGTTATCGTGATGGACCCGCCCAAGTTTGTGGAAAACAAAAGCCAGTTGCAGGGTGCCTGCCGGGGTTACAAAGACATCAACATGCTCGCGATCCAACTGCTGAATCCCGGCGGCGTGCTGCTGACGTTTTCCTGCTCCGGGCTGATGACCACCGATTTATTCCAGAAAATCGTCGCCGATGCCGCAATAGATGCCGGTCGTGATATACAATTTATAGAGCAGTTCCGTCAGGCCGCCGATCATCCGGTGATCGCCACCTACCCGGAAGGACTCTATCTGAAAGGGTTTGCCTGTCGCGTCATGTAACTTGAAAAAGGGAAAATCAGCCCCACATGGATGGTAGAGCAATTTTCCCCTGGAGGTGACTATGATTGCCAGCAAATACGGCATTGGTCAGCAGGTGCGCCACACCCTGTTGGGCTATCTGGGCGTTATTGTGGATGTCGATCCTGAGTATTCTTTAGACGAGCCAGATGCTGAGGAACTTGAAGTAACAGACGAACTGCGTGCCGCACCCTGGTACCATGTCGTTATGGAGGATGACAGCGGGCAACCGGTCCATACCTATCTTGCTGAAGCGCAGTTAAGTAATGAAATGCTGGAAGAGCATCCGGAACAGCCTTCAATGGACGAACTGGCCCGTTCCATTCGCCGCCAGCTCCAGTCACCCAGACTGTGTCACTAATCTGAAAATAGCCCGCACGGCTTTACCGGCGGGCTTTTTTTATTTACTTCGCCAGACCCAGACGCGGAATTTCAATCGCCGGACAGCGATCCATCACCACATTCAGCCCGGCATCACGAGCCAGCACCGCCGCCTGTTCGTTAATGACGCCCAGCTGTAGCCACAGCGTTTTCGCCCCGACGGCAATCGCTTCCTGGGCCACGCCCCATGCGGCTTCGGAATTGCGGAAAACGTCAACCATATCGATTTTTTCCGGCACCTCGGCTAACGTCGCATAGCCCTGCTGACCCAGCAGCGTGCTCCCCGCCACTTTCGGTGAAACCGGGATCACGTGATAGCCCTGATCCAGCAGATATTTCATCACCCGGTAGCTGGGACGGTCGGGTTTATCGCTCGCGCCTACCAGCGCAATGGTACGGGTGGATGTCAGGATGCCTGCAATATCGTTCTCTTTCATCTTATCCTCCGGGCAGTTTCAGCCAGTGTACGCTAATCCTGGCAGAGCAACCATCGAACCCACAAGGCCGGGTGGTCTGAAAAAGAGAGGCTGATGAATTCACATTTTTTGCTGACGCACCTTGCAGCTGCAGTCACTTCCAGTAATCTGTAGCCAAATCAAACGATGGATATTTATTATGGAACTGACGACACGCTCGCTACCGCCGCGTAAGCATATTGCGCTGGTCGCGCACGATCACTGCAAAGAGATGTTGATGAAATGGGTCCAGCGTCACCAGCCGCTGCTGACGCAGCATGTACTGTATGCTACCGGGACGACCGGCAAGCTGATCCAGCGTGCGACCGGGCTTGACGTAAACGCAATGTTAAGCGGCCCGATGGGTGGCGATCAGCAGGTCGGAGCGCTGATTGCCGAAGGCAAAATCGACGTGCTGATTTTTTTCTGGGACCCGCTCAATGCCGTCCCACACGATCCTGACGTCAAGGCCCTGCTGCGGCTGGCAACGGTGTGGAATATTCCGGTTGCCACTAACGTCTCCACCGCTGACTTTATTATTCAGTCGCCGCAGTTCAGCGACAGCATTGAGATCCTGATCCCCGATTATCAACGCTATCTTGCCGAACGCCTGAAATAATCACGGCTTGCGCGCGACCGGCACGTCGAGCTGTTTTAAGTCTTCGACAAAATCAGACGGCTGTTGTTTGTTAAACAGCAGCCAGACGCGCTGCCGGGCACGGGTGATCGCCACGTACAAAAGGCGGCGCTCTTCCGCATCCGGGTAGTCTTCCGGTTGCGGCAGCAGCGCCTGCTCCATCACCGATTCCCGTGCCGGGGCCGGAAAACCTTCCTGCCCCTCTTCCAGACCCAAAATAATCACGTAATCCGCCTGCTGTCCTTTACTGGCGTGGATCGTCATAAACGTCAGATTCAGATTCGGCCAGCGGGTTGCCGCTTTTTCAAGCGTGGCTGGCTTCAGGTGATGATAACGAGCCAACAGCAGAATACGCTCTTCCGGGCGGGCATAGCCGCTGAGCTTGTCCAGCAGGGCATCAAGCTGGTCGTCGGCCATTAACGTGACCGCTTTTTTATCGCCCGCCTTCAGGCTGTTAAGCGGTTTTTTTAGCTGGTGAGGATTCTGCTGAATAAAGCGGTTCGCCACCTCACCGATGCGACTGTTGAAGCGGTAGGTCGTGTCCAGCGCGCAGCGGTCGCCTTCCCCAAAATATTGATTAAACGCGGTGGTCAGCGACATTTGCGCGCCGCTGAAACGATAGATTGCCTGCCAGTCATCGCCCACCGCAAAGAGTGAGGTCTGGGTATTCTGCTTACGCAGCGCCGCCAGTAGCGCGGCACGCTGTGGCGAGATATCCTGAAACTCGTCCACCAGAATGTGCTTCCACGGGCTGATAAAGCGCCCTTTCTCCAGCACGTTGATGGCCTGATGAATAAGACCTGAGAAGTCCACTGCATTTTCCGCCTTCAATGCCGTTTTCCAGGCTTTCAGTAGCGGGGCCATCAGTTTGACGCGACGGCTGAAAAGGTCGCGCACCTCTTCCGGCGCTGAGGCGATCATCTCCGCCTGCGCTCCCCCATGCATCCGCATCAGGCTGACCCAGCGGTCGAGGCGGCTGCCTATACGCCGGAGCACTTTTTTATCATTCCAGAAACTTCCTTCCGGCAATTCCCACGCCATTTCGTCTTCCAGCCACTGCCGCCAGCCTTTGGCCTGGGCTTTCTTCTCCTGGCACTGCTGCTGCCAGACATCGGTAAGCAGCTTCTGGCGAGCGGCGGCGTCGTTTTCCAGCGCGCTCACCTCCGGCACTTTTTTACTGCCCTGACGAATAATATGCAGCGCCAGCGAATGGAACGTGCGCGCGCTGATCTCTTCGGTGTGCAGCCGCTCACGAATGCGTTCGTCCATCTCTTGCGCCGCTTTACGGCCAAACGCCAGCAGCAGGATTTGATCCGCTGCCGCTTCACCGCGCGCCAGCAGCCAGCCCGCACGCGCCACCAGCACTGAAGTCTTGCCGCTGCCAGCGCCAGCCAGCACCAGCAGCGACGGCTCGCCATTGACCACCGCCCGCGCCTGGGCCGGGTTAAGCGGCGAACTTTCGATCTGTTCAAAGAATTCCGCATACTCAGCGAGCATGGTTTCAGTAAAGGACTGGTTATGCGCCAGTCGGCAGCTTTCGCTGTCTTTCAGCCACGCCTGACACTGCTGCCAGGCGTCGCGGCAGTTATCGAAATTGTCGAGGCGGCTGGTCGGCACCGGCAGAGCATCCAGCGCACGCAGAATTTTCTCTTGCAGCCCCGTCGTTTGCTGACGGGTCAGCCATGTGCCCCCGGCGCTGCTGCGGGCAATTTCCTCAAGCTGTTCGTTCAGCACCCCGGCAGCGATGTCGCTCATTTGCGCGCTCCACTGCTGCCACAGCGCGAGAAGATGATTATGAAAGCGCTGGGTTTCGCCCCACTCGGTTCCGTGCAGCCGCACAACTTTATCTTCCGGCAGGACAAACTCCAGTTCGCCCCATACCAGCCCGCGCTTGCAGTGAACGGAAATGAGCTGATTGAAAGGAATGAGATATTCATGACGTTCCCCGGACACTTTGACCCCGGCGTTAAGGATTTCCACCCGGTCATAGGGGTGCTGCGCCATGCGTTTGCCTAAAGAGGTTGCTTTCAGTTCCATGCTACATTTGATCCTGACGGTACCTGTTGCTCATCAGTTTAACCGTCAGATACCGGGTGCTCCAGCCAAAAAAACGTTACAATTGCCGCAAAGCGTTATTCCCGTATTATTATTGAGGCTGTATGCGCACCATTTTGAATATCCTGAAATTTATGCCGAAGAACATTTCTGCCCGCTCGTCTGGCTTCCGGCAACGCTTATAACAATAACGCCAGCCGCTTTCTGGCCCTTAGATTGCCGCGCGGTCTTCATCAAAATGGATTGCGCCGCACCTTATTGCTTTCAGTCAACAGGATTATTATCGCTATGCTAAGCCCCCTGATCCGCCGCTATACAGGGAATAGCGCCTGGCTTTATAACGTCAGAATTTTCATCGCTTTATGCGGCAGCACTGCGCTGCCGTGGTGGCTGGGAGAGGTGAAACTCACGATCCCGCTGACGCTCGGCGTGGTCGCCGCTGCGCTGGCCGATCTCGACGATCGTCTTACCGGGCGGCTGCGCAATCTCGCCATTACCCTGGTCAGCTTTTTTATCGCTTCGGCGTCGGTAGAATTGCTGTTTGACTGGCCGTGGCTGTTTGCCCTCGGCCTGACGATTTCCACCAGCAGCTTTATTTTGTTGGGCGGGCTGGGCCAGCGCTACGCGACCATCGCCTTTGGTGCGCTGCTGATCGCCATTTACACCATGCTTGGCGTTTCGCTTTATGCGCACTGGTATCAGCAGCCGCTACTGCTGCTGGCCGGTGCGGTCTGGTATAACCTGCTGACGCTTAGCGGACACCTTATTTTTCCGATTCGCCCGTTGCAGGATAATCTGGCCCGCAGCTATGAGCAGCTGGCGCACTATCTGGAGCTGAAATCCCGCCTCTTTGATCCTGATATTGAAGATGAAAGCCAGGCTCCAACCTATGATCTGGCGCTGGCAAACGGTCAACTGGTGGCGATCCTGAATCAGACCAAAGCGTCATTGCTCACGCGCCTGCGCGGTGACCGTGGACAGCGCGGTACCCGGCAAACGCTGCATTACTATTTTGTCGCCCAGGATATTCATGAACGCGCCAGTTCGTCGCATATTCAGTATCAGACCCTGCGCGACAGCTTCCGCTACAGCGACGTGATGTTTCGCTTTCAGCGTCTGCTGTCAATGCAGGCGCAGGCCTGCCAGCAGCTCGCCCAGGCAATACGCCTGCGTACGCCCTGGCAGCACGATCCGCGCTTTGAAAAAGCGTTTACTCATCTCGATGCGGCGCTCGATCGGGTGCGGGCATCCGGCGTGCCGGACGATCAAATCAAAGCGCTGGGCTTTCTGCTTAATAATCTGCGGGCGATAGACGCCCAACTGGCGACCATTGAATCAGGTCAACCGCAACCGCGCAGCGAGACCGAAAATTTGCTGGCGGATGACAGCCTGCATGGGTTTAGCGATATCCGCCTGCGCTTAAGCCGCAACTTTTCCCCGGAATCCGCATTGTTTCGCCATGCGGTGAGGATGTCTGTGGTGCTGTGCGTGGGCTACGCGTTTATTCAGTTTACCGGGCTGCACCACGGCTACTGGATATTGCTTACCAGTCTGTTCGTCTGCCAGCCAAACTACAACGCGACCCGTCATCGCCTCGCGCTGCGCGTGCTCGGTACGCTGGTCGGGGTGGCGATTGGCCTGCCGGTCCTGTTTTTTGTCCCGTCCATTGAGGGGCAACTGATCCTTATCGTGCTGACCGGGGTGCTGTTCTTCGCCTTTCGCAACGTCCAGTATGCGCACGCCACCATGTTTATTACCCTGCTGGTGCTGCTGTGCTTTAACCTGCTGGGCGAAGGTTTTGAGGTCGCGCTACCGCGTATTTTCGATACCCTCATCGGCTGCGCCATCGCCTGGGCAGCGGTGAGCTTTATCTGGCCGGACTGGAAGTTCCGCAATTTACCGCGCGTGCTGGAGCAAGCCATTAACGCTAACTGCCGTTATCTGGACGCCATTCTTGAGCAATATCATCAGGGCCGGGATAACCGTCTCTCTTACCGAATCGCGCGCCGTGATGCCTATAACCGCAATGCGGAGCTGGCGTCGGTGGTGTCAAATATGTCCACTGAACCGAAGGTTTCCGCTGAAACGCTTGAAAATGCCTTCCGCCTGCTGTGCCTGAATCACACCTTCACCAGCTATATTTCAGCGCTGGGCGCGCACCGCGAAAAGCTCAGTAATGACGAGGTGCTGGCGCTGCTGGACGATGCGGTATGTTACGTTGACGACGCCTTTCATCATAACGAAGCCGATAAACCGCGCGTGCGGCAGGTGCTGGATGAGCTAATCCAGCGTATCCGGCATCTTGAACCTCATACCCACAGTACGGAACCGCTGGTACTGCAACAAATCGGGCTACTGGTGACGCTCCTGCCAGAGATTAGCCATCTGCAACAGCAGGTCGCGCCTTCCCGTCCTTAACCCGGTACAGGCAGCGTTAAGTGTCCTGCTTAACGCTGCACAACCCCGTTCTGTAATACGCGCAGGCCAAAATCCTGAAGGTATACGACCGGGCAAAAATTGTAGCGACAGCTTTAACCCTCAACGGCACTCAGTGTTAATCCGGCCATGCCGATTTTGATGGCGGCGTTATCTTCTGAAATTCAGTGTCCCCTGTATCCCGATCGCGATGGGGATACAGGGGCGGATTTACGCTGTTTAGCGCATCATGTTAATCCGAAGGGTTACCGAAAACGGCAGGCAGGCTGTTATGCCAGTCGGTGAGCTCCTGTCGTCTTTGTACCGGCAGTGTTGCTTCGTGTGCGCCAGCAATCGCCCCCTCCAGCGCATAAAGCAGCTTTACCGATAAATATTTTTTCTTCTTTCTGATCCTAAGCCATGCCTGCTGCGCACCCAGCGCACGCAGTTCTTCCTGAGTGCCAATTCCGGCCTCCATCAGCATGACTTCCAGATGACAGGTGATATTTGGCAAATCCTTAAGCCTTTTTTCATGCTGGCGCTGAACTTTCTCCTGCCGGGCGGCCTGTAGTGAAAAAGAGCTGAGGTGGACAAGCGTTTGTGGATCTCGCCAGAGGGATTCATCGACCCGATAATAGTTAAGTAAAATCGGACGACCGCGTTTAAACAGCGTCAGCAGTGACGCTGCATGTTTTACCTGATAGGGTGCGCTTTCTTCGCACACCCGCAGATACAGTTCCCCTTTAGCCACCATGGCAAAGACCGTATTATCAATGGCCAGACTATAACCGCCAAAGAGCGCCCGATAACGAACATCCCCCAAAGATGAAAGGTATTCTTGCGACTGATAAATCCGTTTGTAAGAAACATCGTTCATGATTAATCCTTAAAAATCATGTAGATAAAACATTACTTATACTAACGGATCCGCTAATCAGGAAAATAGGCAACTTCGAGCCGCGCGGCAAGATGAATTTCGTTTTCAGGATGACTTAAGTCCAAATTTGCGAGTCGCTTTCAGAAAATGAGGTTGATCTTTATACGCAACCGGGATACTGTATATGCATACAGTAACCAACAGGGCTGGATTGATTATGTACACTTCAGGTTATGCAAATCGCAGGTCTTCTTTTTCGTCAACGGCAAGCCCCAGGGTCTATGCTGCTAATGAGCAAACCTCTACCGGCTTAATCAGCGAAGTTGTCTATCGTGAAGACCAGCCCATGATGACCCAACTGCTTTTACTGCCCCTGCTCCAGCAGCTCGGTCAGCAATCGCGCTGGCAGCTCTGGCTGACGCCGCAGCAAAAACTGAGCCGGGAATGGGTTCAGGCTGCCGGATTGCCCTTAACCAAAGTGATGCAAATTAGCCAAATGTCACCGTGCAATACCCTGGAATCCATGATCAGGGCATTGCGTACCGGTAACTACAGCGTGGTTATTGGCTGGCTGACAGACGAGCTGACCGAAGAAGAATATTCACGCCTGGTGATGGCGGCTGAGGAAGGTCATGCAATGGGCTTTGTGATGCGTCCCATCAGGGGGAGTAATCAAAGCGGCAGACACTTCAATGGGCTAAAAATTCACTCAAATTTGTATCATTAATCCCATTTAAGACTTTTCCTGGCATTTTTTTTAATATGTCAGCAACCTTTTTATTATACAGGTAAAATTCGCGACAATGCTTGTCTGGTGCGGTTTCCGGGCTGTTTCACTGTCCAAAAATCGTGCTTAAATGTTTCATAATATGTTCAGCAACTCTTTTTTTTCATATGCCTGACGGAGTTCACACTTGTAAGTTTCCAACTACGTTGTAGACTTTACATCGCCAGGGGTGCTCGACCTAAGCCGTTAATATCGGCAGCGTAATTTTTGAGACACGCCCCCGGTGAAGGATTTAACCGTGAGTTTCTTTGAATATTCATGGCGATTTTTGGATGATAACGAGGCGCAAAAAATGAAAAAGACAGCTATCGCGATTGCAGTGGCACTGGCTGGCTTCGCTACCGTAGCGCAGGCCGCTCCGAAAGACGAAACCTGGTACACTGGTGCTAAACTGGGCTGGTCCCAGTACCATGACACCGGGTTTATCCCGAACGATGGTCCGACCCACGAAAGCCAGCTTGGTGCTGGTGCCTTCGGTGGTTACCAGGTTAACCCGTACGTTGGTTTCGAACTGGGTTATGACTGGTTAGGCCGTATGCCGTACAAAGGCGACAATGTTAATGGCGCTTTCAAAGCACAGGGCATTCAGCTGACCACCAAACTGAGCTACCCGGTAGCTGACGATCTGGACGTTTATACCCGTCTGGGTGGTATGGTTTGGCGTGCAGACGCTAAAGCTCAGTCTCGCGTAAGCGGCGACACCTTCAAAGATCACGATACCGGTGTTTCTCCGGTCTTCGCAGGTGGTCTGGAATGGGCTGTAACGCGTGACGTTGCTACCCGTCTGGAATACCAGTGGACCAACAACATCGGCGACGCTAACACCGTTGGTACTCGTCCGGACAACGGTCTGCTGAGCCTGGGTGTTTCTTACCGCTTCGGCCAGCAGGAAGATGCTGCACCGGTAGTTGCTCCGGCACCGGCTCCGGCACCTGAAGTACAGACCAAACACTTCACTCTGAAGTCTGACGTTCTGTTCACCTTCAACAAAGCAACTCTGAAACCGGAAGGTCAGCAGGCACTGGATCAGCTGTACAGCCAGCTGAGCAACCTGGATCCGAAAGACGGTTCTGTCGTGGTTCTGGGCTTCACCGACCGCATCGGTTCTGACGCTTACAACCAGGGTCTGTCTGAGAAACGTGCTCAGTCTGTTGTTGATTACCTGATCTCCAAAGGTATCCCGGCTAACAAGATCTCCGCACGTGGTATGGGCGAATCCAACCCGGTTACTGGCAACACCTGTGACAACGTGAAACCTCGCGCTGCCCTGATCGATTGCCTGGCTCCGGATCGTCGCGTTGAGATCGAAGTTAAAGGTATCAAAGACGTTGTAACTCAGCCGCAGGCTTAAGTTATCGTCAATAAAAAACCCCGCCCTGCGGGGTTTTTTTATGCCTGTCGATCGTCGATCAAAAGTTCTATTCTTTTCCCAACAGCGCCTTAAGATCGCTCTTCAGGCTACTCATCTGGCTGGCATACTTTTCTTTATTCTCAGCATCTTCGATAAGCTGCACAATCGTTTCCGACAGCGTTTTACCGCGTCGCTGGGCGAGTCCCGCCAGCCTCTGCCAGACCGCAAATTGCAGGTCGATCGATTTTTTACGCGTATGCTGATGCTCAGCATTGAAGTGTCGTTTGCGCCGCGCGCGAATCGTTTGCTTCATGCGGTTCAACAGCGTGGGATTAATATGCTGATCTATCCAGCTATTCACCTGAACCGGTTCATTTTCGAGTTTTAGCAATAAATCGACGGCTTCTCTGGCGGCGCTGGTTTCCAGATAACGAGTGATCAGTTCACCCTCCCGGTGCTTTTTCACCAGGTACTTCCACTTCCAGCCGCTCTCAAGATTTTCCAGTTGTTGATATTTCATCGCGATCTCAATGTGACCGTGTAACTCATTCAGGATAACAGTTTTTTCAGGATGTGCTGAGCAGAAATCGCCTGCGACAATTCGAAATCAGTTTTACCGCACGTTGGTTATCTATTCTCCGTGTGCTCCACTGCGCCATGCGGTATAATCGCGCGCTTTGAATCTGACTAAAAACTATCGACTTTGACCATAAATAAACTTGCATGGCGCGATCTGACTCCCGATACGGAAAGCTATCAGGATGTGTTTGCGCAGCCAGATTTTGCATCTGAAGACGACGCTTTGTTAAACGGCACCCAGGACCGTCTGCTCTATGCGCTGGAGCAGTTACTGCGTCCGCAGTCGGTATCCCCTTTTATGCTGGTAAAAGCCCCGGAAGAGATCGAGTATCTGCATCTGCTGGCGGCGACAGCGACGCAGCTTTACCCGCCGCAGGGCAAACTCACCGGCGTTCAGTATCAGGTAAACGGGAGCCACGTCACTTTTCAGCCAGCCCGTTCGCCGGACGATAACTTTGCCGGTACCGGTAAAACCGTGTGTGCGGAATGGATAGAGGCCGAGCAGCTTTTCGGCTGCGTGCGTCAGTTCAATGGTGAAATTTCTCTGCATCCGGGTCTGGTCCATCAGGCCAACGGCGGCGTACTGATAGTCTCGCTGCGCACCCTGCTGGCACAACCGCTGCTGTGGATGCGCCTGAAGATGATCGTTGCCCTCCAGCGTTTTGACTGGGTTGCCTTTGACGAATCCCGTCCGCTGCCGGTCAGCGTTCCCTCTATGCCGCTGTCGCTGAAAGTGATCCTCGTGGGCGAGCGCGACTCGCTGGCTGACTTCCAGGAGATGGAGCCGGAGCTGGCTGAAAACGCGATCTACAGCGAATTTGAAGATAACTTCCAGGTCGTTGACGCGGAAGATATGCAGCAATGGTGCCAGTGGATTTGCCAGGTTGCCGCCGATCGCCAGCTTCCAGCGCCTGCCGCCGACGCGTGGCCCATATTCATTCGCGAAGCGGTGAGGTACACCGGTGATCGGGATACGCTTCCGCTGTGTCCGTTGTGGATCACCCGCCAGCTGCGTGAAGTGTCTGCTTTTACTGACGGTAACGTCTTTAATGCGGAGCAATTGCAGACCATGCTGGTTCAGCGTGAATGGCGTGAAGGGTTCCTTGCCGAGCGCATTCAGGATGAAATTCTGCTGGAGCAAATCCTGATTGAAACGGATGGCGAGCAGGTCGGGCAAATTAATGCTCTTTCAGTGGTGGAATTCCCAGGCCATCCGCGCGCGTTTGGCGAGCCATCACGCATCAGTTGCGTGGTTCACGTTGGCGACGGCGAGTTTACCGACGTCGAGCGTAAAGCCGAGCTGGGCGGTAACATTCACGCCAAGGGCATGATGATCATGCAGGCGTTTCTGATGACAGAACTGGAACTCGATCAGCAAATCCCCTTCTCTGCTTCGCTGACCTTTGAGCAATCCTACAGCGAAGTGGATGGCGACAGCGCGTCCATGGCCGAGCTGTGCGCGCTTATTAGCGCGCTGGCAAATGCGCCAATTGGTCAGAATCTGGCCATTACCGGTTCAGTGGATCAATTTGGTCGCGCCCAGCCGGTGGGCGGCCTGAACGAAAAAATCGAAGGTTTTTTTGCGATTTGCCAGCAGCGCGGCCTGACCGGGCAGCAAGGGATCATTATCCCGGCGGCCAATGTGCGACACTTAAGCCTTGCACAGCCGGTTCTGGACGCCGTCGCGACGGAACAATTCTTTATCTGGGCGATCGATGATGTTACCGATGCGCTTCCTCTACTGACCCGGCTCCCCTGGGACGGTGAGGGGCAGACCACCCTTCTGCAAACGATACAGGAGCGGATAGCCCAGGCTCTTCAGCCGGACGCGCGTCATCGCTATCCCTGGCCGCTGCGTTGGCTCGGCGGGTTCGGTTCAAACTGATCGGACTTGTTCAGCGTACACGTGTTAGCTATCCTGCGTGCTTCACTAAAATAAGGCTTACTGAGAACATGGTAGATAAACGCGAATCCTATACAAAAGAAGACCTTCTTGCCTCTGGCCGTGGTGAACTGTTTGGTGCGAAAGGCCCGCAGTTACCCGCTCCCAATATGCTGATGATGGACCGTGTGGTCAAAATGACCGAAACGGGCGGCAACTATGATAAAGGCTATGTTGAAGCCGAGCTGGATATCAATCCTGACCTGTGGTTCTTCGGTTGCCACTTTATCGGCGATCCGGTCATGCCTGGCTGTCTGGGTCTGGATGCGATGTGGCAGCTGGTAGGGTTTTATCTCGGCTGGCTCGGCGGTGAAGGCAAAGGCCGCGCGCTGGGCGTGGGCGAAGTGAAATTTACCGGTCAGGTTCTGCCGACCGCGAAGAAAGTGACCTATCGTATTCACTTCAAGCGGATCGTAAACCGCCGTCTGATTATGGGCCTCGCCGATGGCGAAGTGCTGGTTGATGGTCGTCAGATTTATGCGGCTACCGACCTTAAAGTCGGTCTGTTCCAGGATACTTCGGCGTTCTGATGCGTTAACAGGCGAAACCTCCGCGCGCGGAGGTTTCTTGTTTAAAGAGACAGAATCAGGCGATAACGGCCCTGTCCTCCATGGCTTCTCGCCAGCCTCCAAGCCAGTATGACCTCTGATTCAGCGCCTGATAGGGGCAGATTTCTTTTGAGCGTCCGGCAATACCCGCCTGATACCCTCTTTGATGTGCCCGTTCCAGGCGATCTCGTTTTTGTCTCTTCATGCCTCGTTTCCCTCATCTTTTTGGTCTGGTGGAAAAGAAAACAGTGGCTACAAAGCGCGCAACCACATGTAACGAATAACCTGAAAAAAGTTGATCGTCAATGCGCAAATTTCATACCGATGTCATATTTGTGAGCTAAGCAAACTTTCATTTGTGAAAAAATTGTGACGTAAAGCCAGTAACGGACTGATGATAAAAATAAAAAAAGGCGCGGCGGAAAAGATTTCCGACGCGCCTTTAACATTATTAATTTTACTTATGGCAGACGTTTGATCTCACTGGCAATGGCTGTGGCTTCCTGATTCCACGCCTGTGCCAGCACTTTCACCATCTCATCATAACCATCTTTTTGCTGCGCCAGTTCCACATGGAACGGGCGCTTGATCAGTTGTCCCTGATGGTTCAGCAGCCATTCACCGCTGACAATCACGTGACCATCATAACGTCCGTGGAAGCTCGTCACCGTCACGTTGAGGGTATCCTGATCGTTACCCAGCGGCTGGGAGGCGATCACCCAGCCCGGCAACTGACTGCTGAGATTAGCCACCAGCGTGGTACGCAGTTGCTGATCAAGCGGGCTGGCCCACAGGTTGTTATTGGCGATAACGTACTGCACGTCGGTGGTCTGATACACCACGCCGTTTCCGGCGAGATAATCCGGCACCGTCACCTGTTCAACCCATAGCAGACGGCTTCCCTGACTGGCGACGCTCTGGGTGGTGTGCTGCGCCGACGGCAACTGATACCAGGTTTTTGCGTCCTCACTGCTGCTGCACGCGGATAACGCCAGCGCCATTGCGACCATCAGCCACTTTTTCATTGTTTTGCCCTCTTCGGCTCAGGATCTTTTTTGCTTTTCGCTTCAAAGACCAGCGCGTTGCTCTTATCGTTCAGGGTTTTCAGTACCGGCTGTAACTCACGCAGTACCTGATCCAGGCGCTGCATATCCGCCACCATTTTGTTATAGGCCGCAGAGCCAGGCTGGAAGCCCTGCATACTCCGGTTAAGCTCACGCAGCGTTTTCTGCATATCCGCAGGCAGTTCCTGCGCCGACTGACTGGCGGTCAGCTTGTTCAGGTTATCCAGCGTGGTTTGCAGGCGGCGCAGCGTCTGCTGGCTTTCTGTCAGCGTGTTGGTCGCCTGCTGGAGCATCGGGTTAAGCGGAAGATTATTAATTTTATCCAGCGTCTCCATCAGACGCTGCTGGATCTGCGCCAGCCCGCCACTTTCGGTCGGAATGACTTTATACCCGCCAAACTCACGCATACCGGTCACCGGCGTGGCTTTTGGATAGAAATCCATGTCAACGTACAGCGCGCCCGTTACGAGGTTGCCGGTTTTGAGCGAGCCACGCAGGCCGCGCTTCAGCAGATCGGACAGATGACTCCCCAGGTCCGGATTTTCTCCAAGCTGGCTGGCAACACGCTCAGGTTCAATGCGGATCAGCACCGGAATGCGGTAATCGTCATTCAGCGCCTGACGCAGACCCGGTACAAAGAACGGTACTTCACCAACGGTGCCAAGGCGGATACCACGGAATTCCACCGGTGCGCCCGGCTGAAGCCCACGGATCGAATCTTTGAAGAACATCAGATAATCAATGTGATCGGTATAGAGCGATTCCTGAATGTTTTTCTGGCTGTCATACAGATTAAATTCGCTCTTTTCCGCCACCGGCTGACCCAGTTCAAGCCCGTCCGGCACGTCAAAACTTACGCCACCGCTGAACAGGGTGGTCAGCGAGCCCATTTCAACGCGCATCCCCGCCGAGTTAAGATCGACGGCGATCCCGCTGTCTTTCCAGAAACGGACGTTGCTGGTGACCAGACGATCGTTTGGCGCATTGATAAACAGCTGATAGCTCATGGAACGTTTTTGCGTATCAAAGGTGCTGGTTTCCACCGAGCCAACGCGGTAGCCACGGAACAACACCGGATCGCCGGGGCTAAGCTGACCGGCCTTTTTGCTGTCAAGGATCACGCGGATACCTTTCGCGTCCGGGGGTGCCAGCGGTGGCGCATCCAGCAACTCATAGCTCGCCGGTTCGCTGCCTTTATTGCCCGGCTGTAGCTCAATATACGCACCGGACAGCAGCGTCCCCAGACCGCTGATACCTTCGCGATCGACCTGCGGTTTGACTACCCAGAACGCGGTATCTTTATGCAGCAGCTTTTCCATTCCGGCATTAAGACGCGCTTTGATCTCAACGTGGGTCAGGTCGTCGGTGAGCGTCGTGCTTTCCACGACCCCAACGTTGACGCTGCGGCTTTTAATGGTGGTTTTTCCACCCTCGATCCCTTCGGCGTTGGTAGTGATCAGCGTCACTACCGGCCCCTGATGGCTATAGTGGTAAAACAGGATCCACGCGCCAATGAGCGCGGTGACGATCGGAAATATCCAGACAGGGGACCAGTTTTTCACTTTCTGCACCTGGGCCTCACCCTTTTTCGTTTCCATGCTTATAACGACTCCTCATGGCTTTCTTCCGGCTCCCGATCCCAGGACAAACGCGGATCGAAGGTCATGGCCGAGAACATGGTCATTATCACTACCAGCGCAAACATCAATGCGCCCATCGCAGGATAAATATTCATTAGCCCTCCTATGCGCACCAGCGCAGAGAGGACCGCAATTACAAATACATCAATCATTGACCAGCGGCCAACAAATTCCACCACTTCATAAATCAGGTGCATTCTCTCCCGGTCACGTTTTCCGTGGCCTTTCGCGTCCCAGCACAGCCAGGCAATCGACAGCATTTTTAGCGTCGGCACCATAATACTGGCGATAAAAATCACTCCGGCTACCGGATAAGACCCTTCGCTCCACAGCAGGATCACCCCCGCCAGAATAGTGGACGGCATTTTATCACCCAGCAGATCGGTGATCATGATCGGCATAATGTTGGCGGGTAAATACAGGAGAATGGACGTTACCAGCAGCGCCATCGTCCATTGCAGGCTGTTTTTACGCCGCACGTGGCCCACCGTATGGCAGCGCGGGCAGATGTGTTGATCGGCGGGCAGAATCGCTGTACAGCAGGGGCAGGAACGCAGCCCCTGCCGCAGCCCGGTGACGCCCGGTTTTAAAGGCTGCGCCACGGCTGGCATCGGGGCGATATCATCCCACAGCCAGCGGCGGTCAACGCACTGAAACGCCCGCAGTTGCACGATGCAAAACAGACACCAGGGAATGAAACTGCTGCCGATACCGATGTCCCCATAGGCCATCAGCTTGACGAAGCTGACCAGCACCCCGGCGAGAAAAATCTCCGCCATACCCCAGCTTTTTAGCTGGAACAGGACGCGCGCCAGCGCAACGGTCAACTTTTCCGGCATCGCTACACGGTTGACCAGCAGCAGGATGGCGATCAGGCAAAATGCTGGCACCATCTGCACAAAGACAATAAAAAATGTCCCGAGGCTGGCGTAATCTTCAGAAAACATCACGCGCGGGATTTGCAGCAGCGTCACTTCGCTTTTCAGACCCGCCACGTTCATGTTCACGAACGGGAACAGATTCGACAGCAGCAGCATAAACAGCGCCACCAGCGCATAGGCGGTAGGACGCTGTCTGGGTGCAAACCATTCCGTCGTCAGCGTTGTGCCGCAGCGGGGGCACGCCGCCTTGTGACCGTGAGCCAGCGGCGGTAAGGCCACCAGCAGATCGCACTGCGAGCATAATATATGCCGTCCCGCGTGGTGACTATCGCACATATTCGATCCTCAGTTATGCGCCGTTTTTAAGCGCTTCCAGGTATTCCCAGCGCTCAAAAGCCTCTTCCAGCGCCTGTTCAGCGGCGGTCATATCGGCCAGCACTTTTTGCGTGTGGTCGTGCGGTTGGCTGAAGAAGGCGGCATCAGCGACCTGCGCCTGTAAAGATTCGAGGTTGGCTTCCAGCGCTTCCAGCTTTTGCGGGAGCTGTTCCAGCTCACGCTGTAGGTTATAGCTTAACTTACCCGCATTACGCTTAGCATTTTCAGCCTTTGGCGCAGCAGACTCTGCCGTTTTGCCCGGCGCCACGGTTTTTTGCGTCAGTGACTGGGCCTGCTGACCGCGCGCGTCGTGGTAGCCGCCGATATAGCAGCCGATTTTGCCATCGCCTTCGAAGATCCAGCATTCCGTCACCGTATTATCGACAAACTGACGGTCGTGGCTGACCAGCAGCACGGTGCCCTGATAGCCGTCGATCAGTTCTTCCAGCAGTTCCAGAGTTTCAACGTCCAGGTCGTTGGTCGGTTCATCGAGGATCAGCAGATTGCTGGGCTTGAGGAACAGACGCGCCAACAGCAGGCGGTTACGCTCGCCGCCGGACAGCGCGCGCACCGGCGTCATCGCACGCTTCGGGTGGAATAAAAAGTCCTGCAAATAGCCCAGTACATGGCGCGGCTTGCCGTTAACCATGACTTCTTGCTTACCTTCCGCCAGGTTATCCATCACCGTTTTATCGGGATCGAGTTCCGCGCGGTGCTGGTCGAAGTAAGCCACTTCCAGCTTTGTGCCGACGTGAATGCGCCCGCTGTCGGCCTTAAGCTGACCGAGCATCAGTTTCAGCAGCGTGGTTTTACCGCAGCCGTTAGGACCAATCAGCGCAATTTTGTCGCTGCGCTGTACCTGGGAGGAAAAATCCTTCACCAGCGTTTTCTCGCCGATCCGATAATTCGCGTTTTCAATTTCGAAGACGATTTTACCGGAGCGGGTCGCCTCTTCGACCTGCATTCTGGCGCTGCCCATCACTTCACGGCGTTCACCGCGCTCGCGGCGCATCGCTTTCAGCGCGCGCACCCGGCCTTCATTACGGGTACGACGGGCTTTGATCCCCTGACGGATCCAGACTTCTTCCAGCGCCAGCTTGCGGTCAAACTCGGCGTTTTGCAGCTCTTCAACGCGCAGCGCCTCTTCTTTCTCCAGCAGATACTGATCGTAATTGCCAGGATAGGTCACCAGCTTGCCGCGATCGAGATCGACAATGCGCGTCGCCATATTGCGGATAAACGAACGGTCATGCGAAATAAAAATTATCGTGCCGTTAAAGCTTTTCAGGAAGCCTTCCAGCCAGTCGATAGTTTCGATATCCAGATGGTTGGTCGGTTCGTCAAGCAGCAGGATGTGTGGATTGCTGACCAGCGCGCGTCCCAGCGCCGCCTTACGCAGCCAGCCGCCGGAAAGCGACGCCAGCGGGGTATTGGCATCCAGCTCAAGCTGGGCCAGCACTTCATTGATCCGGTTTTCCAGTTGCCACAAGCCATGGTGATCCAGCAGTTCCTGCACCTGCGCCATCTCGTTAAGATTTTTATCGCTGGGATCGGTCATCACCAGGCGAGAAATGTCATGATAGCGCTTGAGGTATTCGGCCTGCTCTGCAATACCTTCGGCGATAAAATCGTATACGCTGCCCTCGACATTACGCGGCGGATCCTGCTGTAGTCTCGCCACGACCAAATCCTGCTCATAAATAATGCGCCCGTCGTCGAGCCCCTGCTCGCGATTGAGGATCTTCATCAGCGTTGATTTACCCGCGCCGTTACGACCGACCAGACACACGCGTTCGTTATCTTCGATATGCAGTTCAGCGTTATCGAGCAACGGCGCGTCGCTGAATGACAGCCAGGCACCGTGCATACTAATTAATGACATTTACTTTTCCTTTCAGGCGGCGGTAACCAGCCAGCAGTTGTGGATCTGACGGTTGCGGGCGAAGTCCTGGGACTGCGTTTTTTGGGTGATTTCTTGTGCTTTTAAGCCCAGTTCAGCCAGCCCGTCGTGATCCATGCGGAAACCGCGTTTGTTGTTGGAGAACATAATCGTGCCGCCTTTACGCAGCAGACGTTTCAGATCTTTCATCAGTCGCAGATGGTCGCGCTGCACATCGAACGTCTCTTCCATACGCTTGGAGTTAGAGAAGGTCGGCGGGTCGATAAAGATCAGGTCAAACTGTTCATCGGCCTCGCTCAGCCAGCCCATCACATCAGCCTGGAGCAAACGATGCGGACGCCCGGTCAGCCCGTTAAGGCGCAGGTTACGCTCGGCCCATTCGAGGTAGGTACGCGACATATCCACGGTAGTTGTTGAGCGAGCACCACCAAGACCGGCGTGAACGCTGGCGCTGCCGGTATAGGAGAAGAGGTTCAGGAAATCTTTGCCTTTACTCATCTGCCCCAGCATCCGGCGGGCAATACGGTGGTCGAGAAACAGGCCGGTATCCAGGTAGTCGGTCAGGTTCACCCACAGCCGGGCGTTATACTCGCCCACTTCGATGAAATCGCCCTTCTCGCCCAGCTTCTGATACTGGTTTTTGCCCTTCTGCCGTTCGCGGGTTTTCAGGATCAGCTTGTTCGGCGGCATATCCAGCACTGAAATCGTGGCGGCGATAATATCGAACAGGCGCTGACGTGCTTTATGCTCGTCGATGGTTTTCGGCGGTGCATATTCCTGAATCACGACCCAGTCGGCATAGCGGTCAACCGCCACGTTGTATTCCGGCAGATCGGCATCGTACAGGCGGTAGCATTCGATGCCTTCCTGACGCGCCCATTTTTCCAGTTTTTTGAGGTTTTTACGCAGGCGGTTGGCGTAGTCTTCCGCCACCGTAGCCGGTTTACCGCTGCCGTCGTTTTCCGCCAGATGATAGTTTTTCTGCACGCAGTCCAGCGGACCGTTTTTGGCTTTAAACTGGCGATCGGCGCGAAGTTGCAGACAGTTGAGCAGATCCGGGGAAGCGCTGAACATCGACAGATTCCAGCCGCCAAACTGGTTTTTCATAATGCGGCCCAGCAGGCTATGCAGGGCAATCAGTGCGGGTTCGCTTTCCAGACGCTCGCCATACGGCGGGTTGCTGATGACAGTGCCATAGGGCCCTTTCGGCAGCGGATTGGTCAGTTGCGCCACGTCTTTAACGTCAAAGGAAATGAGTTCGCCGATCCCGGCGCGGCGGGCGTTACTGCGCGCGCGTTCAATCACCCGGCTATCAACGTCCGAACCGTAAAAACGCGAGCCGTAATCCGCCAGCCCCTGACGGGCGCGGGTCTGCGCTTCGGCTTTTACCTCTTTCCACAGCGCATCGTCGTGCTGCGCCCAGCCATTAAAGCCCCAGTGTCCGCGATGCAGACCCGGCGCGCGGTCGGTTGCCAGCATCGCGGCTTCAATCAGCAGCGTACCGGAGCCGCACATCGGGTCGAGCAGCGGCGTGCCCGGCTGCCAGCCTGAGCGCATGACGATGGCGGCGGCGAGGTTTTCTTTGATCGGCGCAATGCCGGTGCGATCGCGATAGCCGCGCAGGTGCAGACCTTCGCCGCTAAGATCGAGTGAGATATGCGCGGTTTCTTTATTCAGCCAGACGTTAACGCGCAGATCCGGCGATTCACGATCGACATTCGGGCGCGGCAGATTTTTCCGCGTGAACGCATCGACAATCGCATCTTTAACTTTCAGCGCACCGTACTGACTATTACGAATACTGTCATTCAGCCCGCTAAAGTGGACCGCAAAGGTGGCGTCAGGACTGAACATCTCCGTCCATGGGATCGCCTGCACGCCGAGGTAGAGATCGAGATCGCTGTACACGCTGCATTCGCTAAGCGGCATCATGATGCGCGAAGCCAGACGACTCCACATCAGGCTTTGGTACAAGAGCCGCGTGTCACCCTCAAAATGGACGCCACCCTGAACCACCTGGCAGTTGCTCGCGCCAAGTCCTTCCAGTTCAGTTTTTAACAGCTCTTCCAGCCCACGGGCCGTACTGGCAAACAGAGAATTCATAATGTCACTTTTACTCTAATAAAATTGTTGCGCATTATAGCCAATATCAACGCTATGTCATAAAGTTGAAGGCTTATTTTCATGCGTAAGGGGCAGGTGTAGTGGCTACGTTATCCAGACTTTTTATCCATCCAGTGAAATCCATGCGCGGCATTGGCCTGACGCACGCGTTTGCGGATATCAGCGGTCTGGCGTGTGACCGTATTTTTATGCTCACCGAACCCGATGGAACGTTCATTACCGCACGTCAGTATCCGCAGATGGTGCGCTTTACGCCAGCACCGCTGCATGATGGTCTGCATCTTACCGCACCCGATGGCAGTAGTGCGCTGGTCCGCTATGCGGATTTCGCGCCACAGGGGCAGCCCACTGAAGTGTGGGGCAATCATTTTACCGCACTCATTGCGCCAGCGGAAATTAACCGCTGGCTGTCCGGCTTTTTTTCCCGCGACGTCCAGCTGCGCTGGGTGGGCACCGAGCCTACGCGCCGGGTCAAGCGTTTTGAATCGGTCCCGCTCTCCTTCGCCGATGGCTTTCCGTTTTTGCTGACCTGTGAAGCCTCGCTGCGCGACGTTCAGCAGCGCTGCCCGGCAGGGATCAAAATGGAACAGTTTCGCCCCAATCTGGTGGTGGCGGGTACGCAGCCGTGGGAGGAAGATACCTGGAAAACCATTCGCATCGGCGAGGTGGTATTTGATATCGTCAAGCCCTGTAGCCGCTGTATTTTCACGACCGTTAGCCCGGAGCGCGGGCAAAAGCATCCGTCCGGTGAACCGCTGGCTACGCTGCAAACCTTTCGCACGGCCGACAACGGCGACGTTGATTTCGGGCAAAATCTCATTGCGCGCAATAGCGGCGTGATCCGCGTTGGCGATGAAATCAGCGTGCTTGCCACCGGCCCTGCCCGACCTTACGGCGCGGGTCGCGTAGTGGAAAACGTGGCGGTCGAACGAGCGGCGGATGCCGCAGTGGAAATTGACTGGCAGGGACAGCGCTTCAGCGGTAACAATCAGCAGATCTTGCTTGAACAACTGGAACAGCAGGGCATTCGGATCCCCTATTCCTGCCGGGCCGGTCTGTGCGGCAGTTGCCGTATCCGGCTGGTAGAGGGAGAAGTCAGTGAATTACGCAAAGGGGCTATCGCCCAGGACGGAACCATCCTGTGCTGTAGCTGCGTACCGAAAACAGCGTTACGCCTGCAAAATTAAACAGCCTGCTCCAGATAGCTGGCGATGCAGGTGTGTTGACGCAGTCGGTCATTCATCACTTTAATAGCATCACCCAGTTGCATCGTTCGCCCGGCTATCACCACTCCCGGCTGGGCAATCAGACACAGCGCGGCATTTTCAGCAGGCTCAACCACCAGCAGATTGACCTGCTCCAGGGTATCACTCAACCAGACGCAGGCAGCGTCTCCGGTCTGTGGCATCCAGCGGAAGGAATGGGTGGTGAAATGCCAGCTTTTGGGCATTTGCGGCTTCAGAAAGCGAATCGCCACCAGCGCATTCAGCACCAGTTCAGCACGATGTTCTTTTGAGAGTTCCAGGTCGCGACATTTCTCTTCAAAGGAGAAATAGAGCGCGGCATCATCAACGCAAAAACCGGAGGGTTCAAAAGCATCCGGCGTTAGCATCCGCCGCGCAAAGCGCGAACGAAAAAGCATTCCATTCGCCAGATCGAGCATCATCCGGTCATGCTCATCGTCATAATACCAGCGCCAGTTATCGTCGGGTTTAAATCTCATTGTTTTCCTGTCCCCTTCAGATTTGGATTTCGGCCTCGTCCTTTTGCCGCTTCGCTTGTTGCCATAATAATAAAAGACCATAACGTTTAAATAAGCAACAAGAGGGGAATATAAATCAACCAGGGCCGAAAATAAAGCCCTGGAGCGCTACAATAGCGAGATTAGATGTGAGAAATGATTTCTTTAATCAGCGGTGGGCCTTTAAAAATAAATCCTGAATAGATTTGCACCAGCGTTGCGCCAGCTGCGATCTTCTCCCGCGCGGCGATGACCGAATCAATGCCGCCCACGCCGATGATGGGCAAACGTCCATTTAATTCCGCAGATAACATACGGATAATTTCCGTACTTTTTAGCTGTAAAGGACGCCCGCTTAAACCGCCACTTTGATCACAGTTTTTCATTCCCTGTACCAAAGAACGATCCAGCGTAGTATTGGTGGCAATAACGCCATCAATATTATGGCGCACTAAACTATCAGCCACCTGAATCAGTTCTTCCACGGAAAGATCCGGGGCAACCTTAACCGCCACCGGCACATATTTATGATGCCGCGCCTGGAGTTCCGCCTGCTTATTTTTTATCGCCTGTAATAAATCATCCAGCGCTTCGCCATATTGCAGCGTGCGCAGGCCGGGAGTGTTAGGAGAAGATATATTAATGGCGATATATCCGGCGTAGGGATAAATCTTTTCCATGCAAATCAGGTAGTCATCTTTTCCCTGCTCTACCGGGGTATCTTTATTTTTACCGATATTAATCCCGAGGACGCCATCAAAATGGGCTTTTTTAACGTTTTCAACCAGGTTATCTACGCCGAGATTATTAAAACCCATCCGGTTGATCAGCCCTTCCGCGTCAACCAGGCGGAAAATGCGCGGCTTATCGTTACCTGGCTGCGGACGCGGCGTGACGGTACCAATTTCAACGGAACCAAATCCCATCGCGCCAAAGGCATCGATGCAGTCACCATTTTTATCCAGCCCGGCCGCCAGCCCTAGCGGATTTTTAAACTGTAGTCCCATACAGGTTACCGGTTTTGCCGGCACTTTCTGACGCAATAGCGCCTGTAAGGGTGTTCCGGTGATACGGCGTAATTGCTGAAAGGTAAATTCATGAGCGCGCTCTGGATCGAGCTGGAAAAGGGCTTTACGAACGAAGGGGTAGTACATGAACTCTCCTGGATTCCCGGTGTGCAAACCGGGGGCGTATTATGGGCGATCCGCGTCGAAAAAGGAATTGACCTGCGGCAATAAAAGCAAACGTTTACCTGAAAAGGCGCTGGTTATGCGTTTTCCGGGTATTGATCGGCGGATAAATTATTTCTTTGCGCATCGGGCTTGTGCGACTCTCCTCTCCACGGTTATTAGCACCCAAACCATTCAAACTTTTGGTTATAAGGAGTGGATATGCGTATTGTCACCCTCGCGGGCAGCCCCCGCTTTCCTTCCCGCTCAAGTGCTTTACTGGAATATGTCCGCGAGAAACTGTCGGCGGTAAACGTTGAAGTTTGTCACTGGCATCTGCAAAATTTCGCCCCCGAAGATTTACTGTATGCCCGCGTTGACAGCCCTGCGCTGCTGGCGCTCAATGAGCAACTGGCGGGTGCCGAGGGACTGATTGTTGCCACCCCGGTGTATAAAGCCGCCTATTCCGGGGCGCTGAAAACACTGCTGGATCTGCTACCGGAGCGAGCGCTGGAGGGCAAAGTGGTGCTGCCGCTGGCAACCGGCGGAACGATCGCTCATATGCTGGCAGTGGATTACGCCCTGAAACCCGTGCTAAGCGCGCTGAAAGCACAGGAAATTTTACACGGCGTATTTGCCGACGATACCCAGGTCACCGATTACGAGCACCGCCCGCGCTTTACGCCGGGGCTGCAAAGCCGACTGGATAACGCGCTGGACACTTTCTGGCAGGCGCTGCACCGCCGGGATAGTCATGTCCCCGTCTTCGGTGCGCCAGCCGGAGTAGTCCAGGTATAAATTGCGGATCATCCGATAAGGATAAAAAAAGCCGGACAACGCGAACGTTGCCCGGCTTGCAGTGAGTTTATAACGATCAGGCCAGCGCTTTGGCGATCTTCTCGTACAAATCACCCGACAAATTCTCCAGCCCTTTCAGTTGCTCAAGCGCAGCACGCATCAGCGCCTGACGTTTTTCGTCGTAGCGTTTCAGGCGGATCAGCGGTTCGATCAGCCGTGAGGCCACCTGCGGATTACGGCTGTTCAACTCGGTGAGCATTTCAACCATAAACGCATAGCCGCTGCCGTCTTCCGCGTGGAACGCCGCCGGGTTGCTGCTGGCAAATGCGCCAATCAACGAACGGATACGGTTCGGGTTGCTAAGGGTAAACGAGCGATGATTCAGCAGGCTGCGCACGGTTTGCAGGGCATTCTGCGCCGGGCTGGTGGCTTGCAGCACAAACCATTTATCCATGACCAGGCCATCCTGATGCCATTTGTCGTCATACTCCTGCATCAGCGCATCGCGGCACGGCAACTGGGCCGCGACGGCAGCGGAGAGCGCCGCCAGCGCATCAGTCATATTGTCCGCATGATGATACTGATCGCTGACCAGTTTCACCGCCAGCGCTTCGTCGCCAAACGCCAGATAGCGCAGGCAGGCGTTACGCAGAGTGCGTTTGCCGATATCGCCGTGATCCACCCGATACGCTGCCAGCTTGTTAGCGTTATAGACGGCGAGGAATTCATCGGCCAGCTCGGTGGCCAGCGTGCGGGTCAGCGCTTCACGTACCGCCACAATCGCCACTGGATCGATAATCTCGAACAGCTCGGCGATCTCGGTTGCAGAAGGCAGCGTCAGGATTTCCGCAGCCAGCGCCGGGTCGATATGCTCATCCAGCAAAATGCCACGGAAGGCGTCAGCCACATGGATGGGCAGTGACAGCGGCTGATCCTGCTGATAGCGGGCGACGTTGAGTTTGATCCAGATCGCGAGCAGGCTTTGCGCCGCATCCCAACGGGAGAAGTCGTTACGCGCGTGGCGCATCAGGAACGTCAGCTGTTGATCGCTCCATTTGTATTCCAGCTTCACCGGCGCGGAGAATTCGCGCAGCAGTGATGGCACCGGTGGCGTCTCAACGTTATCGAAAATAAAGCTCTGTTCCGCTTCGGTAACGTTCAGCACATGGTGGACCGGATGCCCGCCTTTCTGCAGCGGGATAACCTTCCCTTCGCTGTCGTAAAGTTCGATATCAAACGGAATATGCAGCGGCGCTTTTTCCGGCTGCTCTGCGGTTGCTGGCGTGCGCTGACTGATGGTCAGCGTGTACTGGCTGTTTTCCGCGTTGTAGTCATCGCGTACGGTAACAACCGGCGTACCGGACTGGCTGTACCAGCGGCGGAAATGAGACAGATCGACGTTTGACGCGTCTTCCATCGCCTGAACAAAATCATCGCAGGTGGCCGCGCTGCCATCGTGACGTTCGAAATAAAGCTGCATACCTTTCTGGAAGTTTTCTTCACCGAGCAGCGTATGCAGCATACGGATAACTTCCGCCCCTTTTTCATATACCGTCAGGGTATAGAAGTTATTCATTTCAATAACTTTATCCGGGCGGATCGGATGCGCCATCGGGCTGGCGTCTTCGGCAAACTGAAGCCCGCGCATGGTGCGAACGTTATTAATACGATTCACGGCGCGCGAGCCGAGATCGGAGCTGAATTCCTGATCGCGGAATACGGTCAGCCCTTCTTTCAGGCTTAGCTGGAACCAGTCGCGGCAGGTAACGCGGTTTCCGGTCCAGTTGTGGAAATACTCATGACCGATAACCCGTTCGATATCCAGATAGTCTTTATCGGTCGCGGTGTCGGTACGGGCCAGCACATATTTGGAGTTAAAGACGTTGAGCCCTTTATTCTCCATTGCCCCCATATTGAAGAAATCCACCGCCACGATCATATAGATGTCGAGGTCGTACTCCAGACCGAAGCGGTCTTCATCCCACTTCATGGAGTTTTGCAGCGAGGTCATCGCCCACGGCGCGCGGTCAAGATTACCGCGATCGACAAACAGCTCCAGCGCTACCTTGCGCCCGGAACGGGTCGTAAAGGAGTCGCGCAGCACGTCAAAATCACCGGCGACCAGCGCAAACAGATAGCAAGGTTTCGGGAACGGGTCCTGCCACTGCACCCAGTGACGACCATTTTCCAGCTCGCCCTGATCGATGCGATTACCGTTGGAGAGCAAATACGGATACAGGGTTTTGTCGGCAATTATTTTGGTGGTAAAACGCGCCAGCACGTCCGGGCGGTCGAGATACCAGGTAATATGGCGAAAACCTTCAGCTTCGCACTGGGTACACAGCGCTTCGCCCGACTGGTACAGACCTTCCAGCGCCGTATTGGCCGATGGGCTGATTTCATTGACGATGCGCAGCGTAAAGTGCTCCGGCAGACCGGAAATAACCAGATGGCGGTCTTCTTGTTGGTAATCCGTCCACGGCTGGTCGTTGATATGCAGGGACACCAGCGTCAACTCTTCGCCGTCCAGTTTTAGTGGAACCTCAGACGCCCCCTGGCGAGTCACCTGGCTTACCGCCGTTACAACGGTTTTTGTGGCATCCAGGTCAAAGGTCAAGTCAATATCACTAATCAGGTAGTCAGGCGCACGATAATCGTGGCGGTATTTGGCTTGTGGCTGTTGTGTCATAAAAAACCTTTAGCATCTTCAGTTATGTATCGACCCCAGTCTATTCCTGTTGCCAGGATCGCGCTATGCAGAATCATCATCTTTTCGGGAGCCAGGGCGTTAATTGCTACATTTATATAACATAGGCACAAATTGCTCTCGATCCAATTGTCAGCTTGTGTTGTGATCGGGGTTTAATAAACAGATAATCAGGGTATACTCCTGCGTCTTTTATCTGCCTGGTTTGAGATGGAAACGCTCCTGTGAGAGGACGCTACAGCGCACCATGATACAATTCGCTTCCCCTATTCTGCACTCGCTGCTTGATACGGACGCCTACAAGCTGCATATGCAGCAGGCGGTTTTCCACCACTACTATGATGTTCAGGTCGCTGCGGAATTCCGCTGCCGTGGAGACGATCTGCTCGGTATTTATGCAGATGCCATTCGTGAACAGGTTGAGGCGATGCAGTCGCTCAGCCTGCAAGATGACGAATACCAGTGGCTGTCCGGCCTTCCCTTCTTTAAAAAAGATTATCTCGACTGGCTGCGCGATTTTCGCTATGACCCCACCCAGGTAACCGTCAGCAATGAAGACGGCAGGCTGAATATTCGCCTGAGCGGGCCGTGGCGGGAAGTGATTATGTGGGAAGTCCCGCTGCTCGCCGTGGTCAGTGAACTGGTTCATCGCTACCGCTCCCCGGAAGCCACCACCCGGATGGCGCTCGACACCCTTGAGCAGAAGCTGGCGGCCTTTTCTCGCTTAACCGCTGATACCGATATGTCCGCCTTCCGGCTGATGGATTTCGGAACCCGCCGCCGTTTCTCCCGCGACGTACAGCAGGCTATCGTCCACCGTCTACAGCAGGAGCCGTGGTTTGTCGGCACCAGCAATTACGATCTCGCCCGGCGGCTGTCGCTGACACCGATGGGCACCCAGGCGCATGAGTGGTTCCAGGCGCACCAGCAAATTAGCCCGGATCTCGCCACCAGTCAGCGCGCAGCTCTTGCCGCCTGGCTCAATGAATACCCGGATCAACTGGGCATCGCGCTGACTGACTGCATTACGATGGACGCTTTCCTGCGCGATTTCGGCCCGGAATTTGCCACCCGCTATCAGGGGCTGCGCCATGATTCCGGCGACCCGGCAGAATGGGGAGAAAAGGCTATCGCCCACTACCAGAAACTGGGTATCGATCCGCTGAGCAAAACGCTGGTGTTCTCAGATAATCTCGATTTAAACAAAGCCTTCGATCTCTATCGCCATTTTGCGGCGCGGGTGAATCTGGGCTTCGGCATCGGCACGCGTCTGACCTGCGACATCCCGCAGGTGAAACCGCTGAATATCGTCATTAAGCTGGTGGAATGTAACGGCAAGCCAGTGGCAAAACTCTCCGACAGTCCTGGCAAAACCATCTGCCACGACAAAGCCTTTGTCCGCGCCCTGCGCAAAGCCTTCGACCTGCCCAAAGTCAAAAAAGCCAGCTAGTACAAAAAGGGAGCCATCGCGCTCCCTTTGCTGTTGTTATTTTCCAATTTCTTACCTCCACACTGCGAATTTTATTTGTCTGTCCGCCGATGACAGGTAACATAGGTGTCCCCCCGCTGCGGGGGAATTCATGTGTATATTGGACTACTTAACAGATAACAGAGAGACTATTTATGAGCGTTGTGCCTGTAGCCGACGTACTCCAGGGCCGCGTTGCCGTTGACAGTGAAGTCACCGTGCGCGGATGGGTACGTACCCGCCGAGATTCAAAAGCTGGCATCTCCTTCCTCGCCGTTTATGACGGTTCCTGCTTTGATCCTGTACAGGCCGTCATTAATAATTCTCTGCCTAATTACAATGATGACGTTTTGCGTCTGACTACCGGTTGTTCCGTCATCGTTACCGGCGTGGTGACCGCTTCGCCGGGTCAGGGCCAGGCTTTTGAGCTTCAGGCAACCTCGGTAGAAGTGACTGGCTGGGTTGACGATCCTGATACCTACCCGATGGCCGCAAAACGTCACAGCATCGAATACCTGCGTGAAGTCGCGCATATGCGTCCGCGCACCAATATGATCGGTGCCGTGGCCCGCGTGCGTCATACCCTGGCGCAGGCGCTGCATCGTTTCTTCCACGAGCAGGGTTTCTTCTGGGTTTCTACTCCGCTAATCACCGCCTCGGACACCGAAGGCGCAGGCGAAATGTTCCGCGTTTCCACTCTGGATCTGGAAAACCTGCCGCGTAACGATCAGGGTAAAATCGATTTCGATAAAGACTTCTTCGGCAAAGAAGCGTTCCTGACCGTTTCCGGCCAGTTGAACGCTGAGACATACGCCTGCGCGCTGTCCAAAGTGTATACCTTTGGTCCTACTTTCCGCGCGGAAAACTCCAACACCAGCCGCCATCTGGCCGAGTTCTGGATGCTGGAGCCGGAAGTGGCCTTCGCCGATCTTGAGGATAACGCCCGTCTGGCAGAAGCCATGCTGAAATATGTCTTCCAGGCAGTGCTCAACGAGCGAATGGACGATCTTAAATTCTTCGCTGAACGCGTGGATAAAGACGCTATTGAACGACTGGAGCGCTTCATTGCTGCCGATTTCGCCCAGGTGGATTACACTGACGCGGTGACCATCCTTGAAAACTGCGGACAGAAATTTGAAAACCCGGTCTACTGGGGCGTGGATCTCTCTTCCGAGCATGAACGTTATCTTGCCGAGAAACATTTCAAGGCCCCGGTAGTGGTTAAAAACTACCCGAAAGAGATCAAAGCGTTTTACATGCGCCTGAATGACGACGGTAAAACCGTCGCCGCGATGGACGTGCTGGCGCCGGGCATCGGTGAGATCATTGGGGGTTCCCAGCGTGAAGAACGTCTGGACGTCCTGGACGCGCGCATGGCCGAAATGGGCCTTAACAAAGAAGATTACTGGTGGTATCGCGATCTGCGTCGTTATGGCACCGTACCGCACGCCGGTTTTGGTCTGGGCTTTGAACGCCTGATCGCATACGTGACCGGTGTTCAGAACGTACGTGACGTGATCCCGTTCCCGCGCACGCCGCGCAACGCAACCTTCTAAAATTCTCAAGGCCAGCTTCGGCTGGCTTTTTCTTCGCTTTGTGAACTTTTGTCAGTCAACCTTCAGTAAATCTCGCATTCAACCCCCTTTCTCCCCCAGCCTGTAACACTCTGTTTCGGCGTTACAAAACTGTACAAAAAATTCCCCACATTCTTATTGCGGTTAAGCTAAATCTTAATACATAGCAGAAAAATTCAGCTTATTGCGGAAATCCAGATGGCTAAATGCAAACAGAGGAAAAACAGAGATTGGACCGACTTTACGATAAGAAAGGCTTTTATCTAAATTAAATATAAGCATTTCATATATATAGGATACACAGTGCCGATTTAGTCATCGATTAGTTCGGAAGTTTGAGGTCTCTCACAAAGTTCCTCAAAATTAATAAATTCTTACACATTATTTCTTTTTGTTACTTATTTAAGACATTTGTAGCACTTTCAGGCTAGCGAAACGTTGTTATGAATGGAAAGATGCCTTCAGACACAGAAAGACACCAAACTCTCATCAATGGTTCCGTAAATTTATATTGACAGAATTTATTGGCGGCAGTGGCAGGTGTTCAAAAAAAACCAATGAGGGTAATAAATAATGATGAAGCGCAATATCCTGGCAGTGGTAATCCCTGCCCTGCTGGTAGCGGGCGCAGCTAACGCTGCCGAAGTTTATAATAAAGATGGCAACAAGGTTGATATTTACGGTAAAGCGGTCGGTCTGCACTATTTCTCTAAAGACAATGGTGACAACAGCTACGGCGGTAACGGCGACCAGACTTATGCCCGTCTTGGTTTCAAAGGGGAAACTCAGATTAACGACCAACTGACTGGTTATGGTCAGTGGGAATATCAGTTCAACGGTAACAACTCTGAAGGCGCTGATGCCCAGAACGGTAACAAAACCCGTCTGGCGTTTGCCGGTCTGAAATTCGGCGATGCAGGTTCTTTCGACTACGGTCGTAACTATGGCCTGGTTTACGACGCACTGGGTTACACCGATATGCTGCCAGAATTCGGCGGCGACACTGCAAGCGCTGACCAGTTCTTTGCTGGTCGTAACGGCGGTCTGGCAACGTACCGTAACTCCAACTTCTTTGGTCTGGTTGACGGCCTGAACTTCGCTGCCCAGTACCTGGGTAAAAACGAGCGTTCTACCGTTAACCGTTCTAACGGCGACGGCTGGGCTGGCTCTCTGAGCTACGAAGTTGACGGCTTCGGCGTTGTGGGTGGCTACGGTGCCGCTGACCGCACTAACGATCAGCAGAATCCTGCCCTGCGGGGTCATGGTGATACCGCTGAACAGTGGGCAACTTCCGTTAAGTATGATGCGAACAACATCTACCTGGCCGGTACCTACAGCGAAACCCGTAACGCGACCCGTATCCCTGGCGGCTACGCTAACAAAACTGAAGACGTGCTGCTGGTTGCACAGTATCAGTTCGACTTCGGCCTGCGTCCGTCCCTGGGCTACACCAAGTCTAAAGGCAAAGACATCGAAGGCGTGGGCGATGTTGATCTCGTGAACTACTTCGAAGTGGGCGCGACCTACTACTTCAACAAAAACATGTCTACCTACGTAGACTACATCATCAACCAGATCGACAGCGACAACGAGCTGGGCATTGGTTCTGATGATACTGTTGCAGTGGGTATCGTTTACCAGTTCTAATCGCTATATCCCTTTGGTATATGCTTGAAAAACAGGACTTCGGTCCTGTTTTTTTATGCCTGCCAGTAAAAAGTTTTCTCTTTTAAAAAGACCGTCGCTTTTTGTCGCAAACGGTTGGCATTTGTCTCATCTCCCGTTAACCTGATAGCGGATCTCCCTTCGTAATCATAATGGAACGTCGCCATGTTTGAGAACATTACCGCAGCCCCTGCCGACCCGATTCTGGGCCTCGCCGATCTGTTTCGTACCGATGACCGCCCGGGAAAAATCAATCTGGGTATTGGTGTTTATAAAGATGAAACTGGCAAGACGCCGGTGCTGACCAGCGTGAAAAAAGCAGAACAATATCTGCTGGAAAACGAGACAACAAAAAATTACCTCGGAATTGACGGTATCCCGGAATTTGGCCGCTGCACGCAGGAACTGTTATTTGGTAAAGACAGCGCCATTATCAGCGACAAACGTGCGCGCACGGCACAGACGCCGGGCGGTACGGGCGCACTGCGCGTCGCTGCCGACTTTATTGCTAAAAATACCGATGCTAAACGCGTCTGGGTGAGTAATCCGAGCTGGCCTAACCATAAGGGCGTATTCAA
This sequence comes from Superficieibacter sp., assembly GCF_032071645.1. NCBI lineage: Bacteria > Pseudomonadati > Pseudomonadota > Gammaproteobacteria > Enterobacterales > Enterobacteriaceae > Superficieibacter > Superficieibacter sp. The sequence continues at coordinate 176,991 of NZ_DAMAPU010000003.1, read as the reverse complement.
CGCGGCGGGCCTTGAGGTTCGCGAGTATAACTATTATGACGCCGCTAACCACGCGCTGGATTTTGACGGTCTGCTGGCAAGCCTGAATGAAGCCCAGGCGGGCGACGTGGTTCTGTTCCACGGCTGCTGCCATAACCCGACGGGTATCGATCCGACGCTGGAGCAATGGCAACAGCTGGCGCAGCTCTCTGTTGCAAAAGGCTGGCTGCCACTGTTTGACTTCGCCTATCAGGGCTTTGCCCGTGGTCTGGAAGAAGACGCAGAAGGCCTGCGCGCGTTCACCGCGCTGCATCAGGAACTGATTGTTGCCAGCTCCTTCTCGAAAAACTTCGGCCTGTATAATGAGCGCGTAGGTGCCTGTACGCTGGTTGCAGCAGATGCGGCCACCGCCGACCGTGCCTTCAGCCAGATGAAGTCCACCATTCGCGCTAACTACTCTAACCCACCGGCTCACGGTGCGGCAGTGGTAGCAACAATTCTGAGCAACGACGCCCTGCGTGCCATCTGGGAGCAGGAACTGAACGATATGCGCCAGCGCATTCAGCGTATGCGCCTGCTGTTTGTGAATACGCTCCAGGAAAAAGGCGCGAATCGCGACTTCAGCTTTATCACCCGGCAAAATGGCATGTTCTCTTTTAGCGGTCTGACCAAAGAGCAGGTGCTGCGTCTGCGCGAAGAGTTTGGCGTGTACGCCGTCGCTTCCGGGCGCGTGAACGTGGCGGGCATGACGCCGGACAATATGTCCCCGCTGTGCGAGGCTATTGTCGCAGTCCTGTAATAACATCATAAAGACAAAAGGCCGCAAACATGTTGCGGCCTTTTTTATTGCGGGACGTTAATTACCAGACCGGCAATTCATCCTGCAGGAAAGGATTATGCAGACGCTCATGACCGAGGGTGGACATCGGTCCGTGCCCGGAAATAAAGGTCACGTCATCACCGAGCGGCAGCAGCTTACGCTTGATGGAATCAATCAGCTGGCTGTGATCGCCGCGCGGAAAATCGCTGCGCCCTACACCGCCCTTGAAAATGACATCGCCTGAAATCAGCAGCCGGGAAGCCGCATCAAAAAAGACAATGTGTCCTGGTGTATGCCCCGGACAGTGTAAAACGTCAAGACTGATATTGCCGACGCTGACATTGTCGCCTTCGCTTAACCAGCGATCCGGCGTCAGCGGCAGACATTCATCCAGGCCAAACATCCGGCTCTGGGCAGGCAGTCCCTGTAGCCAGAACTCGTCTTCTTTATCCGGTCCGATTACCGGCACGCCATAGTGTTCTGCCAGTTCAGCAGCGGCACCCACGTGATCCAGATGACCGTGAGTCAGTAAAATTTGCATCAGCGTCACGCCTGACGCCGCGACTTCCTGTTTAATACGTTCGGCGTCACCGCCAGGATCGACCAGCGCCGCCAGTTTGGTCTGTTCACACCAGATTAATGAACAGTTCTGAGAAAAAGCGGTTACCGGAATAATGCGATAGTTCATGCTGCTCCTGTCTCATTAAGCGCCTGATTACCAGTGCCGGACCGGCCCGGTATCAATATGCACAAAGTTGCTACTCGGGTAATATCCTACACCACCTGAGCGCATAGATAACGCCGCTTTGCGAATATTGCTTAATGAGAGACCTTCAATGTGGAAATCCATCGCCTGACCTTTGGTGTGGTAGCTGTTTTTCGCCACGCCGCTGCCGCGTTTGCGCAGATCATCGTTAGTATTTAACGAGCGATAGCCGGAAATGAGCTGCACGGGTTTACGCGTATCCAGTAACGCCTGAAGGCGATAAAGCTGATCGAATAATTTTGGGTCGATGGACTTAATTTTATTCGCGCGATAGTCACGGAAAAAATGGTTAAGTTTTGCTAATTCATCCTGAATATAGCCTCTGCCATCGAAGAACTCCGCTTTAATTGACTCACCGGTATGCAGGTTGTTCAACGTCAAAATACGCGGACGTGGGGTCGAGAGGGTGGCAAATGCTGGCGATGGTAAGATGACCGCTGCGCCCAGCGCAACGCCACCTAACGCCAGCAGCTTGCGGCGATTAGCGTCAAATTTGTCCATGATAATCAGGTCTACAGTAAAAGTATTAGTGTCGGGAATTTATGCATTTCTGGCGCACGAAGGCACCTTACCGGGCATTACATCTGGCGTCAATACCGCCAAATCCAGTAAAAACGGGCCTTGCAGCGATGCAGGCCCGTTTTTTTACTGATACTTTCGACACTTACCTGGACTGAACTTCTTCATTTACCTGATTAATTGTTCGGCTTTTTCCATAATTTGTGCGCCAGATCGCGCGGTGAGATCGTAATTGTAAATATCTGTACGATACTGCGCCTTACCATCAGCGCCAATAAAGGCGGTCAAATAGTAAAGGTTCACCGGAATATCCTGACGGATATTAACGTAGCGGGTATCACCCTGCTTTAACGCACCGGAAATACGCGCGTCGTTCCAGCCCGCGTCTGTTAATAACATGTTAGCCAGTTCCGAGGCTTTATTAACGCGCACGCAGCCGGAACTGAGCGCACGGGCGTCACGCTGGAACAGATTATGGTTCGGCGTATCGTGCAGATAGATAGCGTCCGAGCTGGGCATATTAAATTTGTAGCGTCCAAGCGAGTTATGCGCGCCGGGTGCCTGCTGAAAACGGAACGGCAGGTTTGACGGGGTGATGGTCGCCCAGTCAACGTTCCACGGATCGATGGTTTCGTTGCTGTTCCAGCCGCGCATCACCGTATAACCGTGACGCTCCAGATACCCCGGATCGTTCCATACCTTCGGCAGAATATCCTTGCGGGCCAGCGTCGGCGGCACGTTCCACGGTGGATTAACCACGACGTTGTTTAACGCGCTGCTCATCATCGGCGTTTTACGATCCGGTCGACCGACAATCACGCGCGAATCCAGTACCGGATCGCCGTTCTGATAATAGACCAGCGAATAGGCCGGGATGTTGACCATGATGCCGGTAGAAAGTTTGCCCGGCAGCAGACGCAAACGCTGAATGTTGAGCGCCAGCACGCCTGCGCGCTGCGACGGAGAGACGTTCAGCCAGTCGCGGGTAGCACCGCCAATCACGCCATCTGCCCCCAGTCCCTGCCAGGCCTGGAAACGCTTCACGGCTTCAACCAGGGTTTTATCATACGCGGCGCGTACGGGCTGCGGTTTGGTGGCAGGTGCGGCCGACGTGCTCACCGCCGCGCTGTCGTCGCCCGGCAGCACGATGTCCGGTCCGCCGTCCAGCATTCCGGTACGCTGAAGTATTTCGCGTAGCGCAGGGATGTCATTGCTCCATTGCCCCGGACGTAGCGAGGCTTTACCCGTCAGTTGCGGCCATGGACGACGATCTTCGGTCAGGGCCAGCAGCGCCTGATGCATGGCGTCATACTGGGGATGCTGCGGAGCCAGCCCGCCGATAAACTGCGGCAGGGAGCCGTTATCCAGCGCCAGCTGCCACTGATTGAGCACCGACAATGGCGGCGTTGCCAGCGCATAAGGTTTGGTGCTGTACAGCCAGCGGTTGCCCTTCACCGGAATATTGCTGACAAAATGCAGGTAGCCCATCATGGCATCCGAAAGCACCACATCGCGCGCCATGCCGGTCACTGCCGGATCGGTCAGATGTTGCACCCAGGCGGTAAACTGCGGCTGGAAGCCTGCAATCGCTACTTCCACCAGTTGCTGCTGAAATGCTTTGACCGCATCGCGGTTATCCCACATGGGTTTCATGTCACGCGCGGCATACAGCGCTGAAAGCGCGTTGATGTATACGGGCGTATAGCCCGCCGGAAGCTGGCTTTGAATATCGGCCCGCGCCGCTTCAGGCGAACGATTTACCGGGAACGGCTGTTCCCCCATTAGCATCACCACCGCGCTGGATTGAGCCAGAGGCGTGGCGAACGCCTGGGCGTTTTCGCCCATCGTTGCCGAGCTGTCTGTCGGAACAACTTCAGGCTCATCGGCCTGCACGCTGAACAGTGGAGCAAATGCGAGAGTCAGACAGATACTCAGCGCTGACAATCGACGACCATAATTACGTATTAGCAACATCCCTTGCCCCCTGTTATTCATTGCTGCCCGCACTAACCGGGGCTTACTCTTAGTATATGAAGACAAGAATACTTTTGCCTGATCAAATGTAAAGAAGATTAAAGACTTTACGCTTGACAGTACCCATAAAGAGCAAAAGAGAAAGGCGACATTATCGTCGCCTTTTTACAGCACCGCGCCAGCAGGTCACAGAGATAAGCAAGTGGCCCCCAGACTACAGGTCACTCCACGGGTATGCTCGGTACTGGTTGCCGTGGGTAAGGGCACAGTTTTGATTGATCTGCACAATTCAGAATGCTCTGTTCAACATATACTCGCCAGCCATCCTCACCCCAGCTTGGGACGCCATTGCCCTGATACGTTCTGACACTGATTCTGTCTGTCTGCCCGAAATCAAAATATCGACCATCACCCCATTCTTTAAATGTGCGGGTTTCAGTAGTCTCTGAATTATCTGGATGGTAGATTATGTTAGAAATATTAAAGTCCAGATAACCTGTCCCATCAACAAAGTTACTGAATCCATTAAAGCCTGGAGTCCCATCTGGATAACGCTCATTTGGATCACTTTTCAATTCAGGTGTCAGACGTGCCAACATTCTGAAGGGCTGTGTCTTTGTCGGCGCAGGAGTAAACTTAATGACCGCCACGGGCATATCATAAAAATAATCTTTTTTATCCATTACAACATCGTTGTACTCAAAACCAAAAACTTCAATAACCAGGAACTCGAGATTATTGGAAGGGATGAATATCTCCTGAGTTCTTAAAGGCTTAATTGGCCCACTTTGCTTAGTTGAAGTATCGCCGCCACAATACTCTCCGGCATTCCTGCAGGTATCATGAGACTCCACGAAAAAATAACCAGACAACGATACCTCGTTATCTTCTGGCCCCCAAGTAGTACTACTGCTTCGGAAATTAGCTAAAGTAGCCTCCGGGAAGCGGTGCCGGTAAAAATCAGAGTTGAGCGACTCCCCCAATACCGGAACTGGTGCATTTGATATATCAATTGAGTATCTGAACAAGGCTTCTATGTTCTGGTCCTGGTGTGACAGATCGTGATTCATTGGATATGAGCTGTTTTTATAATGGCAAGCACTGTCAGAATAGAAATCACAGCCCGAAGCGGGAAAATTAGGCTCAAAAATGCTTCGTAGAAATCTGTAGTCGCCATTATTATTTGTTCTGACTTCCTTCCTTCCTTTATTCGCATCGTTCCCTTTAACTTTCCAGTACACATTATAACCGGCCCCCTGACTGTTACCGCGAGTTCCGGGATCAGCAAAAACATCCACAACAAGATAATGCTCCGATGGCGGAGGGGTACGCGTATTGAAGCAAATTCTGCATTGTACGCCGCATAACCCGGACTGGTTATTAAGAGAAGCCCCCCTAAAAAAAGAGAAGCAGCGGTATAAGACGGAGTTTTTTTCATTTTATATCCTTATGTTTATATCACCACAACTAATTCATAACGACCGTTACGGCCAGAGATAACGCGATATTTTCCAAATACGACTGACCCCGGCGTAACCGTTTTACGAAGATGATTCCATTTTACCGAGATACGAGTATTTGTCTTCTCACCGGAAACCAGGATAATTCTGGGCTGGGCCTCTTCTTTTACATTAGCTTTTTTTTGCTGGCGAATATTACGTGGTAACATTCTGAATGGGTTATCCTCGCCAACATCAAGAAATGCCAGAGGATCCAGAGGCACACCGCGATATCCAATTTCGAGATGCAAATGTGCTCCCGTTGACCGCCCGGAATTACCCGATAAGGCAATGGTTTCACCCGCTTCAATTTCACGACCAGGCATCACTTTAATCGCCGAAAGATGCATATAACGGCTATACCAGCCTCCTGCGTGGTACAATGTAATATATTTTCCTGCGGTGCGTTTAAATCCAGATGAGATCACTTTTCCCTTCGCAACCGCCTGCACTGAAGTTCCAATAGGTAGCGCAAAATCTACACCGTTATGGTGGATCTTTCTCCCCAGAATGGGATGATCACGCATACCAAATCCCGAAGAAATTTTTGTATAGTGACTCACCGGAGACTCAAACTGGACCATGTCGTTATCCCGGTCCAGATATATTGGTTTACGTTCCGCATATCGATTTCTTTTTTTCAATATAAAAGAGATCGGATTACGCAACTCATCCCTTTTTGAAGGTGATGCGCACATGTCTGGAATTGACAGCGGTGAAACGCTCAGCCATAAACTCCATATCAGGCACAAAGACATCACCAATACTCCGTGATAAAAATCATCAAAAAAGCACTCACTGCAATGGAGGGACCAAATGGAATATAAAATGGCGTTGCATCAGTATCATCGGATTCATTATTATTGTCGACGAAGCGTACAATCAGCCAAAATAGCCCCCCAAGCGTAGCCGAGGCCAACAGCAACACCGGCAGTGATTCCCAGCCCAGCCAGGCACTGCAAGCCGCATAGAGTTTGACATCGCCCTGTCCCAGTCCGTGATAGTTTCTCAGCCTAAGCCAGGTATACATTACCCCCCACAGTAAGAGCCAGGTCAGCGCGACCCCAAATATAGCGCTTTGGATGCTCACCGTTGTCTTGCCTGAGGCTGCAAGCAGTAATCCGCCCCACAGCGCCATAAATACCAGGCTGTCAGGAAGTAATAAAAATTTGCAATCGATCACTGCCAGAATATAAAAGACAGTGAACAGACTACACAATCCTGTTAATAAATAGATATCTTTTGCATCGGGGAAAAACCATGCAAGGGCAAACCACGCAAATCCAACCAGCGCTTCAGACAAAGGATAGATAACAGCGATGGGCTGCGCGCATTGGCGACATTTACCTCGCAGAAGAAGCCAACTGACAACGGGAATATTATCCCAGGGTTTTACTCCCGCTTTACAATGTGGACAATGTGAAGGTGGCCACCAGAGATTAATCCCCCGTCCATCCGTGCTCTCCACGATCCCCATCATAATTGGCAAACGATAGATAACCACATTTGCAAAGCTGCCAAAATAAAGGCCGATAATCAGAAGAAACCATGGCATAAGGGGTTGCAAAATATCCATATCATTGTTCCCTTTAAATAATCAGAAAGAACCACTGGAGCCCATTGTGGCGAGTTTATCACTAAGCGAAAATAGCGCAGCAAATACCCATATAACAGTCAACCCTAAAACAAGGGTCGAAAGTGATTTAAGCAAACTTGATATTTTGTTCATATACTCTTTAATCTGCTCTCGTGATTTCTCAGAGACCGCTGCCAATACTTCGTTAAATGAAGGCAATGAGGAGTAAAGACTAATATTAAGCAACGCGTCAGCACCTAAAAGGCCCGAGTTGAGCGCTTCACCATAAGTTGCCCCCGTTGTCATTTTTTTCTGCATATAAGAAATGTGCCAACGTAACCAGCGAGTTGAATTCGTGGAGATAATAGTCAACGCATCATGAATTGGGATGCCATTTCGTAATTGCAACGCCAATATGTTCAAAAAAACTGAGGCTGATAATTGTTTGTATGTTGAAAATGGCATTATTCGGTCAAGAATCTTGTTGCGAATGTCCCCCGAAAATTGCGTCATAATAAATCTTATAAAAAAAACAATCATCACTGCGGCAACCAAAATATATACCCATAAGCCTTCGCATAATGCTATGCCAAAGGTGTATAACACACTTGTCACTTTAGGCCATTTTTCTACAGGCAGCACGCTGGCGAATGCCGGGAAGACCTTATAAGAGTAACCGGCAATGACGACAAGGGATAATGCCAACATAATCAACGGGAATGTCACTGCACCAATGAGTTTTTTTTGCAGTTCACTATTATAATTAATCACACTTACCAGCGATTTAAAGCCATCGTCCAGGCTCCCACTTCGCTCTGCGGCATTGATTGTACTCAATTCAGTATCAGGAACAGCCCCTTCAAAAACCTGAGCAATTGAAGTTGTTTTCGCCATGCGTAAGACCAGTTCATCCAGTTTTTTGACAAACCCGCCCCCCAGTAACGATTTCCCTTCATGCCGTAATTTCTGAATAGCATCATACAGGGGCAACTCTGCACTAATCATATCAGCACAAAATTGATATAAATAGACACGTTGATTCTTGCTAAATTTTTTCAACCAATACCTCCAAATCCTCTGTCGCTAGCTGACCAAACTCCATCTGGAACCATTCTGCACACACTCTGCCTTGCAGCACAGTCGCCAGGGTTTTCTCACGGATATCAAAACCCTCCGCCAGCGCTGGAGAATTGAAACGTTTCTTTCGCCAGATGTTATATACTTTTAACCATTTTTGTTCGGCAATTGCTTCCAGTTCGTCGTAAACAGGTAGCAGATATTCAACAACCAATTGTCTACCCGCAATGCCCGTATTCTTACATCGAGCACATCCGTCGCTATTTTTTTTATAACGAATGAAATCACGCTTACCCACTGATAAAGGTGATGTTAATTGTTTACAATCAGGACACAACAACGGAATCAACTTCTGGCATTGTAATCCTGCGATAAAACCAGGCGTTGATAATTTGTCACTGGTTATACCCAACGCGGAAAGACGTTGTAATAAAGAAACAATATTCCCGGCATGAACCGTCGTGAAACAGTAGTGTCCACTCTCTACCGCCCCTGCCAGTGCATTTGAAGAAATATTGTCCCTTATCTCACCCACCATCAGAACATCGGGATCACGGCGAAGTGATGATTTGATCGCAGAATGAAACCCACCCGACTCACCGCTCACTACGGAACTCTGTTTGGCACCATAAATTTGATATTCAACGGGATCTTCTACCGTCAAAAAACAGCCACGATCGTCATAACGATGAATCTGCATCCATTCCATCAAGTTCTTCAGTGTCGTTGATTTACCCGATCCTGTGGTACCCGCAATAATATATGCCCCATAGGGATTGCTGAGGATACGTTTAAGATCAGATATTTCTGCATCAGTGATGCCTAGTTTATCCAGGCTCGCCACCGATGCCTTATCTAACCCCGATGGAATAATACGCAAAACTGCGTGGTAGCAATCACTACTTTCACCAAAGATCGGATAATGTGCGTAACGAAAACGATAGCTTCTGCCTTTTAAGTTATAAAGAATATTCGCATTTTGAGAAATATGCCTGTTCCAGGTAGTATCGCGTGTACTGGCTTCAACGTTATAGAGAACGAAAACCAATTCATCGCAACGTAAAGCTTTCATTTGAATAAATGGACATAAAACACCATTTATTCTGAGTTCAACCTGAGCGACGACGTCATTTCGTGTGATATGTAAATCACTTGCCCCCATATCGACGGCACGCTGTAATAAACTCTCCAGATAAACCTGAGTATTACTTGAATCTTGCTCAAGCAAGCGTAGATCGGTAGACGTTATTTTTTCAATAATTTTAAAATAAACGCTTTCGTTGATCTGCGCTATGCCCTTTACGGTTATGTTATGAGTGACCTGCAGACGATGAATGATCGCCTGCATTGAACTCAAATTATCAATTAGTAATGTATACTCAATAAGCCAAAATTCCTCTTCGCGTTGAGCGACGAGTATAGAGTCATCAAACTCTAAAAAATGCCATTCTTCAGAATTAATGCTCTCATCAGCTAGTTGGATATAATCTAATATCACCTTGAAGCTTCCTTGATATTTACAATATCACCAGAAACATATTGAGCTATGTAATTGTAGCCTGCATAGCTAAAACGTTGATTGAGAGGAACCATTTTAATTCCACCACCTCCACCCGTTACTGCAACACGTTTCTGTCCAGCGATTTCAGAGATGAGTAAAGCACGTAATGCAGGTGCATTAACCGAAACGGACTGTTCATCCGTATCCGTAGATTCAGTCACCGCTTGATTGCCAGATGGCACTGAAGGTGCTGCCATACGGCTACCTTCTCCTTTTAATTTACGGATATCACTACGCAGCTTCTCCAGCGCGAGTTCGTTCGATAATTTTTTTCTCTGTTTTTCGAAAGCAAAATCATCTTCCATCAAAGTGATAACATGATCCTGCATTCTGGACTGATTCTCGGATCCTTGCTGTGAAGCATCATCTAAAACTTTAGCCACGATTTCCTGAGCAGGTTTTACTGCTGATGTTCCCTCAGCCATGACAATAGCCGGAGCCATAAACAGTCCTGAAATGATTAAAGTCCTTTTTTGCATACCAGCTCCCCGCTCAGTGTAAATTTGTCTTTAAGTTCGATTGATTTAATCACAAATGCTTGTGCAATTTTTTGTCTGGCAAGGACAGACACTAGCTGTGTAAAGCTGATGTTTTTGTCTGCCTGCAACTTCCATTTGACTGACATGAGTTGCCATGAGTTTATCGCATCCTTAACGCTAAGTTCCTGATCAGCAGCCGCTGATGAAGGCATTCCACTCATTTCAATTTGGTATTGAGCGCTACTCATCGAATTCCAGGTGTTGATCGCACTTAGCATTGAAGTGCAACCAGGAAGATCGGCCTGTTTACCGGTACCCCATTGCGTGAGCCAAGGGTGCACATTCAACCCTGAAGGAATATTACTGTAATCAAGCGTAGTGGCTGAGAAACTTGGTGAATAATCTTTACCGTCAATTGTCATATCAGCAACATTAAAAATTCGCCCACCTTTCAAAGAAAAACTGACTGCACACCCGGTAGGCGTACACTTCATTTGTGCTAATGAGAAACCGAGGAAATCCAGTTTCTGGACGTTACTCTGAATCGATAAAGCCAGTTTTTCCAGCGCGGTGATATCACCACCGGAGAGCGTATCCTGATAGTATTTTTTTACACTCGCTATCTTACGTTGACGCTCCTGCCGTTGACGCTCCAGAGCTTCCTGACGTACTTTCTCCGGATGGTAAACGAAATAATAATATCCCGTCCCCGCCGCACAACTCGCCAGCAGCACAGTACTCACCAGGAGTGTTATCTGCATTTTGCGATTCATGCTGTTCTTCCATAAATAGAGCCTGTCAATTCCAGCCATCCATTTATTCCTTTAGATAAATTTTAATAACAATGTTGTAAGTATGAGTATTGCGACTCCACCTAATGCCAGCCCAACGATCACTGCCTGACGTTTCTTCTTCAGCTTATTCTGGTGAGCAACACAGTTTTCAATAACATTGTTAATCATCGTCTCATCAAGCTCTCTGACATTAAGATGTTGATACAGAGAATTAGTTTTCAATTGCTCTCGTAAGTGTATCCAAAAGCGTTGCGATACAATTCGGTCGCTACCGGATACTAGCTCTCCATTGGCTATAATAAGAAAGTAATAATTACCTTTTGTTTCCAGCCAATAAATAGCATCTCCATACAACTCCTTAGCATGTAGCGCAAACGGTTCATATAAAGTCGAATGTTTTGCACAAAATCCCATGCATCGAACGTTGTCGGTGTTCAGATACTCTATGAGCCGATGGTCACGTTTTAGCGCAGTCAGCCATTGAAGATAGAATGGCTCATATTCTGCCGGCGTATAACCCCAAACGTTTTCTATCAGAACATTATTCTGTTTGAGCTTTTCCAGACGCATAGTTTATCACCGCGTATACGTGGGCGCGCGATAGTTATCAATACCTACGACCATCACAACCGTATCAATGTTGTCACCGCTGGTATAGTTTCCCCCCATGATTGAAAAAGTACGCCCATCACTGTCTTCCTTAGCCTCATATTTGCTCACCATCAACAAACTGCCGGGGGTAATCGTCGAGACGTTAAAGGTTTCTGTTGTACTGACCGAAGGCAGCTGTACATTATCAAACACATCAATGGAATTGAGGAATCGTTTCGTGAAACCACTGGCGACTTCAATTCTGCCATCCGTTAAAATACGGGGGGTTATGATAAAACTGGTACCCGTAACCAGCTCAGACGTTTCAACGGCCGTGTCAACATTCCCGGTCGTCGAGTTCTCCTCACGGGTTCGACTGGAGACATAGTACTGAGAGTTCGTCAGGTTAAGAGGGATCGGGACATTATTCCTGGTAATAAAAGAACCACTCTGAAGAACTTTACTTCCTGTTAATTCGTACAAGGCATCCAGCTGACTGGTAACGTCAAGATGGCTATTTTTCCAACCCGTCGTTAATCCACCAGAGAGTTTTGCCAGCATATCATTGCTATCAATACCAATTGAGGTTGTTCCATCATTAAAGTTAACATTTACACCGGCACCAAACTCTTTTGTTTTGCTTTTGTCCAGAGTAAATATTTTATATGTAAGAACAAACTGACGAGAATTATCCGCCTGATACTTCTTAAGCACCTCATTGAGCGCCTTGTATTCAGAAGGACGTGCATTCAAAGTAATAATCGAGGCATCTTTAAAGATACTATAGACTCCGCTGGTAATATATTTACCGGCCATATCTTCCACATCATCCCAGAATGACGATTCAAATTTTTGTTCTGTCTTTCCTTTTAACCCACCGCCCGAAGTGGCCTGATTACCAGAAAGATCAAGGCTTGCTTCAAACTTATTATTCTCGCCGTAAAAATCTAAACGGATCACATAATTCTCAAAATAAGAGACTTTCAGAATACCGTTATCATCCAGTACAGGATTCACATCATAGAGCGTTGAGATATAATTAACGAATTCTTCAAATGTGCCCTCAAAGGATACGCTATGAGTGTCCTCACCGACTGTGTCATTACTGGCTTTACCGCCGCTCGGGGCAGTATTAATGCGATAGCTGGTACCTGTTTGCGCAGAAACAGCTTCAAGCACTGTCATTAAGTCAGTCTGTTCATAAGACTGAATTTTCACATGCTTACGTAATAAAGCCTGTTTCTTTGAATTATAATCGACTTTTTTACCCAGGTAAGCATTGTCGTATTTCATATAGCCTGATGACTTCATCTGTTCAGGTGTTGTAGGCGAGCCTGTTTCAGATAATACATTATCCTGGTTATATTTGTGATCGAAAACCGTACATCCCTGTAAAGCAATACTTAAACATATGGCAATTGCTTTTAATTTCATTTGCTTGTTCCCTTATTCCGTCAATCACTGCTCATCAATAACCAGCACGCTGTTCTTTTGGAAATACTTTATCACCAGCCCATAATTCTCTGATGTGAAAAGCTCGCCTAATCTCAACAGAACAGTGTCTTTATCACGCTCTGTCATATGAATACTTTTATAAATAAGGTAGTCATGGCTACTGTTCCACAACACTTTGAAACCGTTTTTCTCTGCCCATGTTTTCAGTTGCTGGCTAAGTAACTCTCCCTCTATAAGATCGAGCGTGACATTTGCAGACGCGACATTTAGAGCTCCCTGAGTCGTGGTCACCTCCCGGCCTGCAGAAAACGGATTTCTTGGAGCTGCAGAAGAAATACCTGCTGTTTCTGAAACAAGTTCTACTGTTTCTGCAGCATATCCTCCCCAACTACAGGACATGCATCCTACCAGTATTATCGATTTAATTTTTTTCATGTTATTCAATCCGTTGACATTAATATTCAAATGTTGCTGTATCGCTTGATTCTATTTTATCCAACATATACCATGGGCCATCCCACATCCATAGATAATTTATATCAGAGATCACACCACTTTGTGGGATGGTACTACACCATTGAGTGACAATTACCGACAATGACCGGGGGTTAATTTTATTAACTCCTCCGCCGTTAATATCTATTGCTGCCGATGTTGCACTAATTATCCAGTGGTAGAGCTCACTGTTCTCACTATCCAGGTTGAATAATTCATTAGTATATAAATAGTCATCAAACGATCCCCATGCAGCATTGCTCACAAATGCTCCATATTCCGCTGGCGTGCGATCTTTCGCCGGTTGACCAGCAATCTTTTTGGCAATATTGTCAGGAATAACGAGATTGACCTGGAGCGCAACACCTCCCAGTCCTCCCACCGCCGGATTATTCACCGTATTTTTCCGGGTCTTTCCTTGCAAACTGTAATCCATGTATTCAGTCGGACTATTCTCAGCAGAGACAGAAGAAATTGCGACGGTCATCCGTGGATATAACTGTCGATAATAAATTCCTTTCAAAGCGGCATCATAATCCTCTATGCCAGTCTCTTTAGAGGGTTTGGCTTCCACTTTAGGACATCGCTGTACCGGGAGTCGAATGGCACCCGTTTCATCATTTACCCCGGTAAATTCTATCACTGAAGTATTATTAAATGCCTGATAAAACACCGTTGCAGGTGTCACCAGTTCATACTGACCGCCATACATATCGGTAAAAGTGCGTGAACCACCAACATCGTTTATACGCCACTGAGCGGCATGTTTACGCGCTGTATTTTCCATAACCACGTTGGCATAGAGCGTGGCGGTTGTGCCTTTAATCGATGATGGCTGCTCGCTATGACTTTCACCTGACGCGGTTATATCGCTGGTACGCAGATGCAATACGCGATCATCGCTATTGTCCTGATCCGTGTTGCTTCCCTGGCCTGACATTGATGTCAGGCATAGCGTGCTAAGTCCTGTGCCTTTATCCCAGCACATAGCCGCTTCTTTCGTCGTGCTACTCTCATCGCTGGTTATGACCAGACGCTCATTGTCTTGTGCACTTATGCAAGGACCCGGCGTGTTACTCTTTGTGTTCCAGCATAATTTATCTACTGGCGTTTCCCCGTCAGCGGTCACTTCGGCGCTGGTTTTACTCAGGCTGATGCGCACTCCCAATCGCGTATTTGCCGAGTATTGTCGAGCAAGGTCATGTAAATTTGCAGCCGCCTGGCTTAGCTCAAGGGGCTTATTATTCACCTCAACGAGGGCAAACTGACGGTTATCAGTAGATGTACTTCTTACCACCACAGCCTGCAAATAACTTAGTCCCTCATTTTGCAGCGCCTTCATCAGCGGATTGGCATAGCCGAGAAAATTCCACTGCTCATCATCATTTCCGGGCTGAGAAAGAAGATAAAAGTCAACTCTGTCTATTTGGTCAGCCTGCGTGGGATCCGTCTCATTATTGATGAAATCTACACGCTGCAGAATAAAATCGCTTACTTTCTGATTATTAGCCATCTCACAAGTTAATGGGTTATCCATTAATTTCCGAGGTAACTCCCCTTGTGGTTTACACTCTTTACCGAGAAACAGGCGTCGGGATTGGCTCGTCGTCGATGGCGGGGTTGTTTTTAACCCTGACCAATCACTGAAATACTGCCCTGTATTGTTAACCGCATCCTGTAGGGTGCCCTTATTACGTAAATCATAAGGCGATTGATACGTACCGGTAGAGGATTTGTAGAGCGGGTTGTTCCACGAGCCATTATCACTTTCGAATTCTTTTTGTTTGATGAAACCCATCACACCCGCTATCTCACGAGCAATAACATTAGCAGTCGTTTGCTGATTTACCTGAGTGGCTTCTCTTCTTTTATAATTCGCCAGCAGCATCAACATCATACCTATAATGACTAACACCACAAGCATTTCAAACAATGTCACACCCACGCTGCGTGAAAATAATCTTAAATGGCGTTGATATCTCATTAATTGTAATCCATATATACAGTACCTCCCCCAAATGGGAGAGGTATTAGTAGTTAAAAAACTATTTAAAATTAACGGCTACCTAAAACAACGCCGTTTGCGCCATTCTGATCCGCACAGACTTCTGCGGTATTGGCAATATAGTTAGGCGTCAGATTAGAACCAACAGTAGATTTCAAAACCGCACCGGTTGCTGGTGAGTTCAGCGCTTTGGTATCGTCCACACCGCTGTCCGCACCTGGTAAGGCACCTTCAATAGTCTCAACATAATCCCAGTCACTACCTACCTGACTTACGAAGGAACGGCACTGTTCCTGGTCCAGTCCGTTAACCACAACAACGAAAGCTTTACCTGCAGTACCGGTAGAATCCGTCAGTGCAGGATGAACTTCGAGCGGGTCACGCGAGAAGGAGTTGATGGCTTCTTGCGGGGTCAGTTTACCCATTTTAACCATTGCAATAATTGGGTTATCAATGGTAGAGGCAGCCAGGTCGTCCTGCGCTACGGCCACAATTGAGTTATAAGTGTCTGGATAACCACTATTTTTGTAAACATCATTCATGGAAACACGAACGGTGTTTGTGCTATCCGCAACACCAGTAATATCCTGAGAGGTAAACGCACGTTGCGCCAGAATTACCACACCCGCAGCAATAATACCAATAATACCCAGAACAATGATGATTTCCAATAATGTTACACCTTCTTGCTTTTTCAGTTCCTGATAGCGAGAAGCTTTTCTTTTCCATGAATTGATCATGTTTTTCATTTTTAATTCCCTTATTAAAATAATTTACTAATACGGCTTGCTAAAAATAACCTTTAGCGGGATTGATTATGGAACCAATCCTTCAGGAAAACAATCACATCGGCCTGGTCAGGAAATTTTTAGGAATATATAAAGATTTGTAACAAAAAATCATAATCCGTATGAACCATACAAATCCCATATATCACCACAACCTATTTCTTGATGACAACTCATACAGATAAATATATATAGTGCGCTGATAAATAATGAGGCGTAATTCAGCCACCTTGATAATATTTGCGCGGAAAAATAATGCTATTTAAGCATTATTATAGGTACACATTATTAAATTGAATGAAAGAATATTTTATTAATGGTTAATATTCGGTGTGTAGGGAAGATGCAGATGTGGACTAAAAGAAGATAGCAAAAGGCCTCAGCCGTAACAGGAGATTTGATTAAAAATGATAATACATTACTAAAATCGGTTGTTGACCACCCTCACTGAGCGTATTTCAACCAAAATTAAAAAGGGCGACATTGCTGTCGCCCCTCCTCTGGTCACATATCCTTTATCGGTCAGGACGCGTCCGCTGTTCCCGGCAATGGTTCCGGGAGCTGTGGGGCAAACCCACGCAGGCCCACGACGTGCACGTGTTCGGTATTCTGGAAAACCTTACGCACCAGCTTGTACGTTGTGCCTTTTTCCGGGCTGATATTTTCGGGCGCGGCGATAATCAGCTGCATTTCCAGACGGTCACACAGTTCGAACAGCGTGGCGATGGAGCGCGCATCCAGACGAGCCGCTTCATCAAGGAACAACAGGCGGCACGGTGAAATATCTTTACCGCGCAGGCGGCGGGATTCATCTTCCCAGCTCTGCACCACCATCACCAGAATTGACATCCCGGTACCAATCGCTTCCCCGGTTGACAGCGCGCCGGATTCCGCACGCAGCCAGCCGTCCGAGCCACGGTTAACTTCGACTTCCATTTCCAGATAGTTACGGTAGTCGAGCAGCTCCTCGCCGATGGTTTGCGGCGTGCGCTGTCCCATGTCGATTTGTGGATTGAGGCGCTGATACAGTTTCGCCAGCGCTTCGGAGAAGGTCAGACGGTTGCTGTTAAACAGATCCTGATGCTGTTCATGCTGCTCGGAAAGGACATCCAGCAGCGTGGCATGGGCTTCGCGAATATTTACGTTCAGCCGTACGCTGTTAACCTGACCAAAGGAGACGCTTTGCAGTCCCTGATTGAGCATCCGAATGCGATTCTGCTCGCGCTGGATGGTCTTGCGGATAATATTCGCCGCACTCTTCGAACTGATTGCCAGTTTCTGCTCGCGGGTAGTCAGCTCCTCCGTCAGGCGACTGAGTTCGATTTCCATCTGCTCAATGGCTTCAACCGGATCGTCAGTACGAATAATATCCTGACGGATACGCTCGCGCAGATGCTGATAAACCGCGACAAAGAACTGGATTTTACGTTCAGGACGTTTCGGATCTTCGGACATACGCAGTACGTCACGCAAATGTTCGTTATCCGCAACCGCCAGACGCAACGCGCCAAGCGCCTTATCCGACATCGAACGCAGTTCATCAGCCGACAGGTAGGCCAGCTCGCGGCGGTGCAGACGGCGCTCGACGTTGTTGTCTTTGACCAGTCGCATTACCGCACACCAGCCCGCTTTCGCCGTCACTACCTGTTCGCGCATGGCGAGATAATCCCGCTCCAGCGTGCGCAGTTTACGGGTCAGGTTATCCATTTCCGCTTCGCAGAAGGTCAGCGCTTTTTCCAGCTGATTGCGCCGCGAACGGTTGTTGCTCAGCTGGGCATGTAATGCATCGCGACGACTGCGCGCGCGTTCTTCTGCGCCGCTGTCGGCACGCACGCCAATGTCCTGAAGCTCTTTATGCAGATCGCCCAGCAGCTCTTTTTTGGTGTCATACGAACTTTTCAGCGAGGCCAGTACCTGATTGTACTGGCTCAGCTGCGCGGCGTGTCCGCGCATAGCTTCACGGGCGCGGGTACGTTCCCCTTCCGCCTGTTCAAGACGCTGGCGCAGTTTTTCGTTAAGATCGCTGTTGCCGTTGAGCATTTCCGCAGAATCAGAATAGCCAAAGTGCGCCCGACGCTGGACCACTTCGGTTAAGGCGAACGCCTGCTGGCGCGCCTCACGCTGCGTTTGCTGCGACCAGGCGTAATCTTCTTTGAACTGTTCAAATTGTTCAGGATCGCTTTGCAGGACCGACACCAGCGGCTCCAGCTTCGCCAGCTGATTGCCATACGTCTGGATAAAGCGCGCGGCTTCCTGGGCCTCATCAAGACGTTCCTGAATTTCATCTACCCGGTCAGCCAGCGTTTCATCGCCCAACAGACTGAGATTCGGCAGCAGGCGGTTAAGCTGGGAAACGCCCTCTTTCGCCAGATCGAACTGCGCACGCTGTTGCTGATTATCACTTTCATGATTCGTCAGCGCCCGTTCCAGTTCACCGCGACGGCTGGTCAACTGGCGCAGCTCCAGTTCCGGGTCGGCATCAAAAGCGACCGCCAGATGACTGCCAATGAAGCGGCTAAACGCCTGATGCAGACGCTGGGTTTTCTGCACGTCGAAAGAAAGCGTGGCGAAACGTTCGGAAAGCGTTTCACGCTCGGTATGCAGCGCCTCAATGCGGCTTTCCCGCGCGGCGCGACCAAACAGCGGCACCGTCGGGAAACGCGAGTAGCGCCACTGGCGGTCAGCAATTTTGACGACCACCGCTTTCTCAAGCTCATCAACGGCAAAAACGCTATCGTCGAACGACTGCGGATCGCCCTCAATGAGGTATAAATCTTCCGGGCAGTCTTCCAGCCCGGCAAGCTGTTCGCTCAGCAGTGAGAGATCCGGTACCACAATCGCGTGACGTGACGGGCCGTACAGCGCAGAGAAGTACGGCGCATCTTCCAGGCTGACATCATCATAGATTTCAGACAGCAGCACGCCGCCAAAGCGTTCAGCCAGCGCGTTAAGACGCTGGTCTTCCGAACCGCCCGGCTGGCTGAGACGCTCAATTTCTTCGTCAACCGCATTTTTGCGCGCGCCCACTTCGTCGCGCTCAACGATGGCTTCCCGCTCGCGCTCCAGAAGTTGTTGCAGGTATTCCGTCACGTCCTGACCGGATTCGAACTCTTCACCACACTGCTCGGAAAGCTGATTCAGGCTGCTCTGCGCCGCCAGCCAGATCGGGGCACGCTTTTGCAATTTCTGAATGCGCGCCAGGATCTGCTCCAGCTCCTGACGCAGATTCATCCGTTTTTCATGCGCGTTTGAGACGCTATCGGAAAGGTCAGTAATGCGGGCTTCCAGTTCCTGATGCAGCGCTTCCAGCTCGTCAAGGTCGTAACGTTTGCCCTGGCGTTTATTAAACTCCGAAAGCATCCGCTCCGCGTCCTGCTGCTGGCGCAGACGCTGCTCCAGTTCGGTCAGGCGGCTACGCAGCGGCTGCGCCTGCTCTGCCAGATGACGCTGGTTGACGCCGTCGCGCAACAGCTCGCGGGCAATGTTCCACGCTTCATCGCGTGCCAGCGGGCCGTTGATCGCCTCCACCAGCTGGAACGCCTGTTCAAACTGTTTGTGCGCGGTTTGCGCCACGCTCATTTTTTGTTCCAGCGACAGCAGGCGCTCGGTGGCTTCCTGCTCTTTCGCCTGGAACGTTTCCAGCCACTCTTCCGCGCTGTCCTGGGTCAGATCCGGCAAATGGCACAGTTCACGCGCGCGCTGTAAGGCCTGCAGTGCCTGATTGTACTGAATAGCGCGGGTTTGCTGGACGTCGAGCGCCTGCTGATAATCTGCAAGCTGGTTTTTCAGCTCGTCCACTTCCAGCTCGGCGGCTTCGGCTCTGGCTTCGTTATCTTCCTGGCGATCTACCGCTTCGGCAACAACTTCATTCTGCTCTTCAAGACGGATTTGCAGCTCTTCCAGATCCGACTCGTAACGTTCGATTTTTTCCTGCTGGCGCAGCGCGGTTTGCACCAGGTTCAGATGATCGCTGGCCGCCTGATAATCGGCTTCCAGATCGCCTTCCGCCCCGTTGTGCTCCTGCAATTCGCGGGCCATCTCAACATGCTTGTACTGTTCAGCCGCCAGCTTTTGCCGGGAGGTGAACAGTTCGCGGCGGAATTCCAGCGCTTTATCAAGATGCACCCGGCGTTCGTTGGCATGACGCATATAATCCGCCGCCACGTAGTCGGTGGCTTCGGAGATCAAATGTTTGAACAGATCGCGATCCGACTGGGTGACGCGGATGGCTTCCAGCGTCATGCGATTTTCGCGCAGCGCGGCTTCCATATCCTGAAACGCCTTACGCACCCCGCTGTTCTCTGGCAGTAAATAATCGCGCAGGGAGCGGGTAATGGCGCTGGAGATCCCGCCGTACAACGAGGCTTCAATCAGACGATAATATTTACTGCGATCCGATGCAGAACGCAGGCGGCGCGCAACCACGCCCAAATCGAACATGAGCGAGTGGTAGTCGGTGATGGAGTTGAACTGCTTAAACTGCACCCCTTCCATCTCTTCCAGCTTGTCTTTCAGCTCCTGGAGGGTCAGCACCCGCGCCTGACGTTCGTTCAGCGTCTCCGTCAGCAGTTCGGTCGGCACCACCGACATCGGCAGCCCCTGGATGGCAAAAGGTTTGATATCGACTTTGCGATCGCGCCCCGCGACCTGCTGCAAACGCACGCCGACCACCACGCGCTGGTGGCGCGAGTTAACGACGTCGAGCAGTGAATAACAGACCCCGGCTTTTAATTTTCCGTGCAGGCCCTTGTCGCGCGAACCACTGGTAGCCCCCGCTTCGGTGGTATTACGGAAATGCAGCAGCGTCAGATCGGGGATCAGCGCCGTGACGAAGGCCGCCATCGTCGTTGACTTACCGGCACCGTTACCGCCGGACAGCGTGGTGACCAGCTCATCCAGGTCAAAGGTCCTGGCAAAAAAGCCGTTCCAGTTAATCAGCGTTAGCGAACGAAATTTACCGCGTTCAATCATTATTCTTCCTCCCCGCTATCTGGCTGATTCTCTTCGGCCTCATCATTGAGTTGCAGATGGTTTTCAATCGGCATCGCTTCACCATCGCGGATCATACGCAGCTGGGCTTCACGCGGATCGTCGCCGCTACGCACGTCAGCACCGAAGCGGAAGACCGATTCGGTGATGCGGAATTTGCTGCTGTCGTGCCCCATAAACCACACCATCCCCAGACGGCGCAGGCGGTTGAGCGAGGAGCGCACTTTTTCCTGGAGCTTTTGCCGATCGACGTCAGAGCCGGTCGAACGGTTGTTAACCAGCTTCAGCAGCTTGCTTTCGTCGGCGAGGGTAAGCAGTTCATCATACAGTTCCTGCTGGGTGAAAATGCCTTCGTTGGCCAGACGTTCCGGGCTAAGGTAGAGGTAGCAAAGAATTTTGCCGACCATCATATCCAGCTCGGAAAGCACCGAACGCGGGATCAGCGTCGTCGAGCGCGGGCGCAGGTAGAAAAAACCTTCCGGTGCGCGGATCAGTTCGACGTTATAGCGGGCATAAAATTCTTCCAGGTATTCCTGGAAATCCATCAGAAAGGCGTGATTGTCCAGCTCATCAAGACCGATGTGGCGACCCGCACGCAGGGCGCTATCCAGCGCCGGAAAAAGCGGATTTGCCAGAGCCTGTGCCATTTTAGCTGGCATCATTTGTTCAATATTTGTCAATGACATGCGCCTGTACCTTGGCTCCGTAATCATTAATTGGCTGCCATTTTGCCTGCAACCCACTGAAATCTGCCTGTGCGACCCCAAGGCGTACCGCCTGGTCCACGACAATACGCGCGACGTCGAAATGGCGTGCGCGTGGATACTGCGCCAGATACTCGCGCACAACCAGGCCGAGATCCAGCGGCAGTTGTCTGGATTTGTAGACCTCCAGCTGCTGCTCGATCATCGCCGCCAGCTGTTCGCGGATCTCGTTAAATTCTTCAAACTCCAGATCCGGCGGCAGTTCACCAGTCACTTCTTCGTCGCGCAGCGTCATTTCTTCATCGCGCATATCCAGTAACCGGTCGGCGCTGGCGTAGGTCAGCGCCCATGGCGCGTCGAAATAGGTTTGCACCGACTGGCGCAGGCGCTGGGCGAAAACGCGGTTTTTATCCATATCAATCGCGGTACGGATAAACTTATGCACGTGGCGGTCATAGCCGATCCACAGGTCGATGGCCTGCTGTCCCCAGCTTACGATGCGGTCGAGCTTGCTTTGCAGGTCAAAGACCAGACGATCGACAAAGTTGAGATCGTCACGGGTCAGCGTCGCATCCTGAATGCGCAGCAGATTAGCCTGGAGTTTGTCGCCTGCCGCATCCAGCGTATCCTGCAATTCCCGCAGGGTGCCGGAGGTTTCAGAAAGCAGCAGTTCACAGCTGGAGATCGCCGCACGCCAGTCTTTATTCAGCAACTGGGCGATGTCGTCTTTCACCGACTGCTGCTGCTCATCCATCAAACGCTGGGTAAGATCGATACTGTCGAAGATTTCCGCCACCGAATATTTCAGCGGCGCATAAACGTTGCGGTGCCAGTGGAATTCATCGCCCCCTTCGGCAGCGGCATCGGCAGCGCGTTTCAGCTCACCGGCGACAATCGACAACTGCATAGACAGACGCAGGGTAGAAAATTCGCGCTGGCGAATGTAGTAATCGGTGATGCCGATCCCCAGCGGCGTCAGGCGATAAATCGCATTGCCTTCGGACTGCTCGCTGGTAAAGCGGTTCAGCAGACGTTGACGGACCATGTCGTTAATCGCGTTATTCGCGCGCACGCCAATGGTTTCGCTGGTTTGCTCAAACGCATCGCTGACGTGACGGAAGGCATCAATCAGAACGCCCTCGGTCATTTCGCCATCCAGCCGTTCGCTGTTCAGGGTGGCAACGGCCAGCAGAAATGAAAGCCTGTCGACCGGCAACTGAATGGAGAAATCATTTTTTCTGGCCCAGGCAACCAGTTCGGGGACTGTCTGGGAAAATTCACTCATCGGTTATCCTTGCATCTTCCTGCGGTTTACGCGCAGTGACGTGAATGTAACGACCCAGGCTAATATAGGGTTCCTGACGGCAATAGCGCGTTTCTAATTCCAGCAGCGCGGCAAAGCAGTCGTGCTGCTGATGTTTTTCGCGCAAATAATCATGAAATACCCGCACGCCGGTTTTGCCGGTAATGTGCCATCCTGCGGCTTCCAGCCAGCCGTATACCTGCTGCGGATCGCGCGGGTAGTCGGGTGACAGGGTGCGTTTTTTCTTTTTCGGCATTCCCGCCTGTACGTAGTCGAAATTTCCGGCGACCATATTATGCATGAGCAGGCCGTTAACGTTGTAGAACATCAACGACAGCGCGCCACCGGGACGTAATACCGACCATAGCGTGTCTAAAACGCGCTGCGGCTCGGCGATCCATTCAAGCACCGCGTGAAACAATATCAGATCAACCGGCGTTTCCAAATGCTGAGCGATATCCTGAGCCGGGCATTGTACAAAATGCATGTTGTCGCTCACACCTTTATTCTCTGCGGCGAGCCTGGCGCGGCTGATCATTTCGGCAGAGAGATCGCACAGCGTGACGTGGTGCCCGCGCTCCGCCATTTTAATGGCCGTCTGCCCTTCTCCACCGCCAGCATCCAGTACGCGCAACGGGCGATCGCCCGACGCGGCCAGCAGGCTGTCAAGATCCTGCCACAGGATCGCCTGACGAAGCTGGCCCTTGGTGGTGCCATAAATATTGCGGGCAAATTTTTCCGCGATGTCATCAAAATTGCGATCCTGCATGGCGCACTCCGCGATCCTGTCAAAACGGCTATTTTGTCACAGCCGGGCAGAGAATGAAGCAATCTGGTGTAATATCCCGGGCAAAGCAAGGTTGTATGGTCAAAAAGGAGCCACGAAGGATGCTTTTTACGCTAAAGAAATACATCGGTGGCATGATGCTGCCCCTGCCGCTGCTACTTTTGCTGATCGGCCTTGGGATCGTGCTGGTCTGGTTCAGCCGTTTTCAGCGCACGGGGAAGAGTTTTATTACTCTCGGCTGGCTGGCGTTGCTGCTGCTAAGCCTGCAACCCGTTGCCGATAGTCTACTCCGACCCATAGAAAATAAATATGCGACCTGGCGTGGCAGTGAGCCGGTGAAATATATCGTGGTGCTCGGCGGTGGCTATACCTGGAACCCGGAATGGGCACCCAGTTCGAATCTTATCAACAACAGCCTGCCGCGCCTGAATGAAGGGATTCGCCTGTGGCGGGAAAATCCGGGGTCGACGATGATCTTTACCGGCGGAATTGCCGTCAGTAATAACGTCAGCACGGCGGAAGTGGGTGCCAGAGTCGCGGAAAGCCTTGGCGTGCCGCGCAGCGAGATTATCACTCTCGATAACCCCAAAGATACCGAAGAGGAAGCGGCGGCGGTGAAGCAGGCCATTGGCGATGCGCCGTTCCTGCTGGTCACTTCCGCCTCTCACCTGCCACGCGCAATGATTTTCTTTGAGCACGTCGGGCTGCATCCGCTTCCGGCTCCCGCGAATCAGCTGGCGATTGAATCACCGCTTAATCCGTGGGAACGGGTCATTCCCTCTCCGGTCTGGCTGATGCACAGTGACCGCGTGGGCTATGAGACGCTGGGACGCCTCTGGCAGTGGCTGAAAGGGTCGTCAGGTCAGCCAGGGGACGAGTGATTTTGCCGCCAGATCGAACCGGGCGCGGTTAAAACGCCCGGTATTCACCAGTTGCGCAACTTCATCCCACAATAAATAGAGCCAGCGTCGCCAGAGAAACGCCTCATCCACCGGCGCGCGCCGCAAATAATGCCACAGCAAATCCTCCGCCAGCTTATCGTCAGCCAGGCGGAAAAGCTCATATTCACGCGGCGCCCACAGAGTGATGCCCGGCCCGACCATCGCCACCAGTTGATCGCTGCGCGCATCTTTTAACATGCTAAGCAGCGTCAGATTACCGTGAACCAATACGCAGTTATCGTTAAACCCTTCAAACAGCGCAGGCAGGCATTCGCGGGCGCGAAACAGCAGGCGCTTGTCCTGCATGGTTAAGCCCGTGTTGCTGTAAAGATTAAGCGTACTCCACAGCATTTCAATCCGCTGGCGATACCACTGCGGCCACAGGTTTTCCTGGGTGCTGTCCACCGTTCCGACGCAGCCCCGGCTGTCCTGCCGGTGCCAGGAGAGCAATCCTTCCACAATTTGATCTTTGAGCTGTTCCCAGCGCTGCGGCGTCCGGGCGGGTGCTTCTACCGGCACTCCGCGCAGACGCTCAATCAGCAGCACGTCCGGCCCCGGATGTTCTTCATGCGTCAGCACGCCATACACGACGGGCATTCTGACCGTACCGCTACGCGCCAGCATGGAGACTTTCCAGGCCAGTTGCCGCGCCATGCCGGGCGTGGAAAAGCTTTTCGCCATCAGCGGCATCGGGTTGCCCTGGGAGTCATACAGCGACCATAGCGACGAGTCGGCTTTTTCATTAACGCACTCCAGCCGACTGAGTTTTTCTCCCAGCAGGTGGCTTAATTCGGCACGCAATTGTTCCATGACGGATAACCCTTATGAACGTTACTGATTTCATAATGAGCGCCCTGGGCAGGGATGTCACCGGATTAGATCAAAACTGCTACAGAAAAGTTTAAATAATGTCTCCCTTTCGGATGAAAGGGAGATGAAGGCTAGCGCATTTCTGCGCGCACCCGGGCCAGATCTTCCGGCGTATCAACCCCGGTGCCGGGGACTTCCTCAGCCACGGCGACGTGAATTCTTTCGCCGTACCACAGCACACGTAGCTGTTCGAGCATTTCAATTTGCTCCAGCGGGCTGGGTGCCCAACTGACATAGCGACGAATAAATCCGGCGCGATAGCCGTAAATACCGATATGACGCAGCAACGTATCGCCGATGGCCTGGCGCGACTGCGCAAAACGATCGCGATCCCAGGGAATGGTGGCGCGCGAGAAATAGAGCGCGTAGCCCTGCTCGTTCATCACCACTTTAACCGCGTTTGGGTTAAAGGCTTCTTCCGCGCTGTGGATCGGCACCGCCAGCGTCGCCATACCGGCCTCGCTGGCAGCCAGATTCGCCGCCACCTGACGCACGATAGCCGGTGGGATCATCGGCTCATCACCCTGGATATTCACAATGATGGTATCGTCGCTGAACGCGCATTTTTCCACCACTTCCGCCAGCCTTTCGGTGCCGGACTGATGGTCGGCGCGAGTCATGCACACTTCGCCGCCCGCAGCCTCAACCGCACTTGCCACTTCCGGGTGGTCGGTCGCCACGATGATCCGCGCCGCGCCGGACTCCCGCGCGCGATCCAGGACATGCAGGATCATGGGTTTGCCGTTGATGTCCTGCAAGGGTTTACCCGGCAGACGGGTTGAGGCGTAGCGCGCCGGAATAATAACGACGAAACTCATGGACGGCTCTCTTCTGCATTAAGCTGGCGAGCTTCTGTCTCCAGCAGCACCGGAATGCCTTCACGCACCGGAAAAGCCAGGTGATCGGGCTTACAGATCAGCTCCTGTTTATCCTGACTATAGTAGAGCTTGCCGTTGCAGACCGGGCAGGCAATGATTTCGAGCAAACGATGATCCATAACTCCTCCTGATAGACCGATGAGGTCCGTTGCAGCATATCATAATGGCAGATCAGGCGGCGTCAATCTCCCAGCCGCCGCGCTGATGGATAAACAATTCCGGCGGCAGAAGCCCGGCCCGCACGCGGGTCGCCCCCTGCCAGCGGGCAAAATCGTCGATGGCGCGTTTCAGTCCCTGCTCCAGAGCGCCGCTGACCGTCTCGCCCTCTTCCAGCCACAGCGAGATGATTTCCAGCTCTCCCCGCTGGCGGTGCATTTTACAATCCATCCGCCCCGCCAGTCGTCCGTGATGCAGCAGCGGCAGGACAAAATAGCCGTATTGACGTTTAGGCGCAGGCGTATAGCACTCCAGTCGGTAGCTGAAATTGAATAGCTGTTCTGCGCGTTTACGATCCCATACCACCGGGTCGAATGGCGACAGCACCGCGCTATGGGTGGCGTTGAGCCTGCCCGCCTGTGCGGCAGGCAGCAGATCAAACAGATCGCTATGCAGCCACAGCGTGCCCAGCGTCTCCACGTCAACCGGCACCACCCGGTTTTCTGCCTGCCAGCGCGCCAGCACTTCACGGGTATTGGGCTGGCGCAGGCGGTAATAATCCGCCAGCCACTGCGCGCGAAAAATACCGAGGCTGCGGGAGCTATTCTGTAGCATGATCTCTTCTGCCTGGGCCTGGCTTAACGCATCGCGCGTATCGTCCCAGTCAGGCATGACCCGGCTGGTTAAATCATAAACCCGCTGAAAATTGCGCCGTTCGACCACCATCAGCTTACCGGCCGTAAACAGCCCTTCAAGATGACGTTTGTGCGGCTTCCATTCCCACCAGCCGCTGGAGCCTTTCGCCGGATGTGCAAAATCCGCAGAGCGTACCGGCCCGGACTGGGCGATGTGCGCCATCAGCAGTTCGATTTCATCGATATTTTCTTCCATCCACGTCTTGCGGTATTTCCAGCCCATATTTTCCGGGGCCAGCATCCGGTGGCGTACCAGCGCAAAATCGCTACGCGGCAGGAAGCAGGCTTCATGCGCCCAGTACTCCATCAGGTCGCCCCGACTAAGCGCGTCGTCCAGCCATGTCTGCGGGTAAGCGCCAAGACGGCTAAAAAGCACCAGATAAGGACTACGGGCAACAATATTGATGGTATCGATTTGCAGGAGCGACATCTGGCGGATAACCCGCAGAATATCGTCAGGTCGGGCGCGTCGGCGGGGCTTTTTAAGCAGCCCCTGCGCGGCAAGATGAAGACAGCGCGCGGCGGAAAGAGAAAGCATAGGGATCTCCGTCATCATTACCGGCGCGGTCGGCTGAAGGCTAACGCTGTGCCAGTGCGGTAAGTTTCTCAAGCAGGCGTTGTGCGCCGTCCCCGGACAGTTCGGCATCTACCGGTAAATACCACCAGTTAGCCTGCGCGAATGCCCGGCATTTGACGGCATCTTTTTCGGTCATCACCAGGTTTTGTCCGGTCCGGGTCATTGCCAGCAGATCGTCCTGCGCCAGCGCCTGATGATCGTTTAGCGCAACGGTGTTTACCGCCCGCACCCCGCAGCCCTCAAGGGTGGCAAAAAAGCGCGGCGGATGACCAATACCCGCCATAGCGACCACGTTCTCAAGGGTGGCGACGTCGCGCCGTTCGCCGGTGTGCAAATTCACCGCCAGCCCGGCCTGAAGCCGCATCGGGATTTCACCCGGCGCGGGCGTGCCGCCGTTGGTAATCACCGCATCCACGCTTTGCAGGCGGGACGCGCGTTCACGCATCGGCCCGGCAGGCAGCCACCAGCCGTTGCCAAAACGCCGCACGCCATCGACCACGACGATTTCAACGTCGCGCGCAAGACGGTAGTGTTGCAGACCATCGTCGGTGATGATGAGCTGAAGGTCGTGCTGCGCCAGCAGCGCGCGGACGGCATCAGCGCGAACTGGCGAGACGGCAACCGGCACCCCGGTGCGCTGATAAATCAGCACCGGTTCATCACCCGCGCTGGCCGTGGTAGTGTGCGGTTCCAGCAGTAAGGGATAATGCTCAGCCTTCCCGCCGTAGCCACGAGAGACCACGCCGACGCGGATATGACGCTGCTGCAACTGTTCCACTAACCAGATCACCACCGGCGTCTTGCCGTTGCCTCCGGCGGTCAGATTACCCACCACAACGACCGGTACCGGTGCCCGCCACACCTTTTTCAGTCCCAGGCGATAGCAGAGGCGAATCAGCCCGCTCACCAGGCCATAAAGCCAGGAGAGCGGAAGCAGCAGCCGCCAGAGCGGGGATTCACCGGACCAGATGCGGGCAATCATTGGCCGAATTGCATCTTATGCAACTGTGAGTAGACGCCGCGCTGTTCCAGTAAATCGTGGTGAGTCCCACGCTCGACAATGCGACCATCTTCAACCACTACAATTTCATCCGCCTGCTCAATGGTAGACAGACGGTGCGCAATGACCAGCGAGGTGCGGTTTTTCTGTAGCTCGTCGAGTGCCGACTGGATCGCGCGCTCGGATTCGGTATCCAGCGCGGAGGTCGCTTCGTCGAGGATCAGGATCGGGCTGTCGCGCAGCAATGCACGGGCAATTGCAATACGCTGGCGCTGACCGCCGGAGAGCATTACGCCGTTTTCGCCAATGATGGTATCAAGGCCGTTATCCATTTTATTGATAAAGTCCATCGCATACGCCATCCGCGCAGCGTTTTCGATTTGCTCGCGGCTGTAAATATCCGTACGCGCGTAGGCAATGTTGTTTGCCACGGTATCGTTAAACAGATGTACGTTCTGCGAGACCAGCGCCACCTGATTACGCAACGACGAGAGGGTGTATTCACGCAGATCGCGACCATCCAGCAGGATCTGACCTTCGTCAACGTCGTAGAAACGGGTGATCAGACTGGCGATAGTGGATTTACCCGAGCCGGAGCGCCCGACCAGCGCGACCGTTTTACCTTCAGGAATGTTAAGGTCGATATTACGCAGCGCCGGGACTTCGCGCCCTGTGTAGGTGAAGGTGACGTTACGAAATTCGAGATCGCCCTTCGCGCGTTCTACGCTAAAGGTTCCCTGGTCTTTCTCCTGCTCAGAATCCAGGATGGTGAACAGAGTTTGACAGGCTGCCATACCGCGCTGGAACTGGGCGTTGACGTTGGTCAGCGATTTCAGCGGGCGCATCAGGGCAATCATCGAAGAGAAGACGACGGTGATAGTCCCGGCGGTTAAGGTTTCCATGACGCTTGGGAAACTCGCCGCATAGAGAACAAATGCCAGCGCCAGAGAAGCGATAAGCTGAATAATCGGATCGGAAATGGAAGAGGCAGATACCATCTTCATGCCCTGCAAACGCATCTTGTTACTGACTTTGTCGAAGCGTTTTGTTTCGACTTCCTGACCGCCGAAAATCAGCACTTCTTTGTGCCCTTTCAGCATCTGTTCCGCGCTGGTAGTCACCTGCCCCATGGTATTCTGCATATTTTTACTGATGCTGCGAAAGCGTTTGGAAACCAGGCGAATGGCAAAAGAGACAATCGGAGCCAGCACGATGAGGATCACCGATAACTGCCAGCTGTAATAAAACATCATGATGAACAGGCCGATAATCGACGCCCCTTCACGCACCACGGTAATTAACGCGCTGGAGGAAGAAGACGCTACCTGTTCAGAATCGTAGGTAATGCGGGAAAGCAATGTCCCGGTGGACTGCTTGTCGAAAAAGGAGACCGGCATCCCCATCATATGGCTGAACAGGCGACGGCGCATGGTCATCACCACTTTGCCGGAGACCCATGAAATACAGTAGCTGGAGATATAGCTGGTGATCCCGCGCACAATCATCAGCCCGATCACCACCAGCGGCATCCATAGCAGCACCGAGCGATCTGTTTTACCAAAACCGTCATCCAGTAACGGTTTAAGGAGCGATAACATGAAGGTATCGCTGGCTGCGTTGAGGATTAACGCAATTCCCGCCACGATGAGACCCGGCTTGAAAGGGGCAATAATCGGCCAGAGTCGGCGGAATGTCTGCCACGTAGAGAGATCTTTATCGTTATGCATTCATAAAACCAGCATTTGTTGAAATAGCCGCATATTCTACCCGTTATCTGCGGGCGCGCCAAACCACTGATGATACCAGCGGGGTAAAATTTGCTCGCGCAGGCTGTTGATTTGCCATTCGTGTGGGGAAAACGTCACCGTAATCTGTCCCTGATGTGGCGTATCTAGCCACTGATATCCCTGCTGCCCATAGCGCTTCACCACCTTCGGAGACGGAAAATGCCAGGCGTTATAGCGTGACGCGGAAGCCAGCGCTGCCCGCCCGTTCACCCGCTGAATGAAGGCCACGCCGGATGAAGTATTGCTGCCGTGATGTGGCACCTGGATAACCGTCGCCGCCAGATGCTGCCAGTAGCGGCTTAGCATTCTTAATTCGCCTGGCGTTTCGATATCGCCCGTCAATAAAATGCTGTGCTGCCCGTCGTCCACTTTCACCACGCAAGAGCGATTGTTGCCGTTATCCTGAGACGCCTCTAACGGCCAGTGCGCGCTGAAGGTCAGTCCCTGCCACTGCCAGCGTTCACCGCGAAAGCAGGGCTGATGTCCTTCCCAGCCCAGCGGGCTGCGCACCCAGGCGTCGGGCCAGGCCCGACGCACTGATTCAAGGCCGCCGCGATGATCGAGATGTTCATGGCTGATGATGATGCCTTCCGGGCGCAAATGGTGCCAGCGAAGCCAGGGGATAATCAACTGCTGACCGGAGTCACCGCCGGGCCACGCCAGCCCGGTATCATATAAAATCGCTTTACCCTGCCGCTCGATAACCATTCCCAGCCCCTGCCCGACATCCAGCATATGCACGGACCACACATCCTGGCGCGTCTGTCGCCATAGCGGAAATGTCAGCACGATAGCAAGGGTTAGCGTGACGGCCCACAGATTGCGCCACGCCCGCAAACGCCAGAGCATCACCAGCAGCCACGGTAGCAGTACCACACCCTGCCAGCGCTGGTCGACATCCAGCCAGCCATCGGGCAGGCGTTGCAGCAGGTAAAATAGCAGCGCCAGCAGGCGATCCGTCAGATACCAAATTCCATGCTCGATGAGGAACGGGCCGGTCAGATGCAGCAGCATGGCGGCGAGAATAAGCGGCACGATGACAAACGTTACCAGCGGCACTGCGAACAGATTCGCCAGCAGCGATGTAGTACTGATGCCGTGGAAAAGCAGTACCTGAAGGGGCAGCAGCAAAACCATCAGCCCAGCCTGCAAGTGGATCAGCTCTGCGAGCAGGCGTAGCGGCGCAGGTATGGACCACGCGGGTAGCGGCATCCACTGATACCAGAAGATCAGCGCCGCCACCGCAAAAGCCGAAAGCCACAGGCTTTGGGACAGTACCGCCAGCGGATCGTAAAACAGAATTGCTGCAATGCAGCACAGCCAGATATCCCACGGCGACCACTGCCGCCCGGTTAAGCGCAGCGCGTACCAGATCGCCAGTCCCACGACGGTACGTAACGCGGGCGGCTGCAAACCGGTAAGCCAGGCGTAGAATGTCGCGCCTGCCAGCCCGACCACCAGCGGTGCGCGCCAGTTGATTAATCGACAGGGAAGAAAGAACTGGAACCCGCGCATCAGCAGCCAGGCCAGCGTCGCGCCCAGTGCAATGTGCAGACCTGAAATAGCCATCAGGTGCAGGGTACCGGTCTGCTGCATCAGCTTTTTCACCTCAGCCGATACCGCCAGCCGTTCGCCCATCCCCAGCCCTAAAATAACCTGCTGCCAGGGGTACGCTGCAAGCGTGGTGGTCAGCGAGGCAAGGTAACGCGCCCGCAGACTACACCGCGCATCCAATGGCGTGGCCTCAATAAAACGACCGCTGAGCGGGTGATGCTGTGCGAAGGCATTACGCTGGGTATCAAAGCCGCCATCGTTAAGCTCACCGTGTACGGCGCGGGCGCGAATGGTCATGGCCCAGCGCTGCCCGGCACAGGCCGTCTGCGGCAAATAATTACCGTAAAGCCGAATCCCCGGCGCAGGAAAAAGCCGTCTGCCCTCGACGCGGGTAATCACGCCCTGATGAATCATCGCGCCATCGGTGGCGGTAAGCGTAATTTCTACCTGCTGATTCCTGGCGGTGAGATACTGCGCGGGCCAGATCACCTGATGCGCGGACAGTACACCCCAGCAAAAACACAGTAGTATCATCCCGCCGAAGCGATACCTGTTCCGGCGGCAAAACCCTGACGCGCTGGCGATAATGATGATTAACCCGATCGTTGTAACTTTCGGCAATACTGGTAGCCAGATAAGCGGGGCTATTCCTGCAATCACGCAGATTGCCAGCTGTGACAAACGCATAGACACCTCCCTGTTACGGATAGTGTCGCGCGATGAAACAGGATTGTCCGGTGAGGATTTTCGGCTCTGCGAGACGCGCCGGAAAGGATTTGCTCCTGCGACGCCATTTACAGCGCGATTTGCGAGACAGATTCCAGAATCGTTTAAGGGGCAGAAATGAAAAAAGCACCCGCAGGTGCTTTTTTGTGATGCTTAAGTTACGCCGTCAGTTAACAGGCGATAACTCACTCACCTTCATAAATATTGGCGCGGTCGCGTAATTCTTTCCCCGGCTTAAAGTGCGGAACATATTTTCCTTCCAGATCCACTTTGTCGCCTGTTTTCGGGTTACGCCCGGTGCGAGGAGCACGGTAATGTAAAGAAAAGCTGCCGAAACCCCGGATTTCAATACGCTCGCCGATGGCAAGAGTAGAGGCCATATGTTCCAGCATTTCTTTCACGGCATCTTCAACCGCTTTTGCCGGAATGTGCGATTGCTGGCTGGCAAGTCTTTCGATTAACTCTGACTTGGTCATGTTTCCTCCGGTTTCCTTATAGGCAAAGGCAATATTCGTAACAGCTTGAACAAGGGCGGCCGTAGCCGCCCTTTGTGCTTGATTACAGAACGAAAACTGTAATCTGTCAAGTTACTCGTTATCCTGGTGACAGGATTCGGAGAACTTACTCGCCTTTAGCTGCTTTGAATGCTTCAGCCATAGCGTTAGAGAAGTTACCGTCTTCCTGTTTGTTGTTAACAGTTGCGATGGCATCTTTCTCGTCAGCTTCGTCTTTCGCACGGACAGACAGGCTAACTACGCGGTTTTTGCGGTCTACGCCGGTGAATTTAGCTTCAACGTCGTCGCCTACGCTCAGAACCAGAGTAGCGTCTTCAACGCGGTCACGGGATGCTTCAGAAGCACGCAGGTAACCTTCAACACCGTCAGCCAGTTCTACGGTTGCGCCTTTAGCGTCAACTGCAGTGACTTTACCGTTTACGATAGCGCCTTTCTTGTTCACAGCAACGTAGTTGTTGAACGGATCTTCTGCGAGCTGTTTAACGCCCAGGGAGATACGTTCACGTTCTGCGTCAACCTGCAGTACAACGGCAGCGATTTCGTCGCCTTTCTTGTATTCACGAACGGCTTCTTCGCCTGCAACGTTCCAGGAGATGTCAGACAGGTGAACCAGACCGTCGATACCACCGTCCAGGCCGATGAAGATACCAAAGTCAGTGATTGACTTGATTTTACCTTCAACGCGATCGCCTTTGTTGTGGGTTTCTGCAAACAGCTGCCACGGGTTAGATTTGCACTGTTTCAGGCCCAGGGAGATACGACGACGTTCTTCGTCGATATCCAGAACCATAACTTCCACTACGTCGCCAACGTTAACAACTTTGGACGGGTGGATGTTTTTGTTGGTCCAGTCCATTTCGGAAACGTGAACCAGGCCTTCAACGCCTTCTTCGATTTCAACGAAGCAGCCGTAGTCGGTCAGGTTGGTAACGCGACCGGTCAGTTTAGTACCTTCCGGGTAACGTTTAGCGATAGCAACCCACGGATCTTCGCCCAGCTGTTTCAGGCCCAGAGATACACGAGTACGCTCACGGTCGAATTTCAGGACTTTAACGTTGATTTCGTCGCCAACATTCACGATTTCGCTCGGATGCTTAACGCGTTTCCAGGCCATGTCAGTGATGTGCAGCAGGCCGTCAACGCCACCCAGATCAACGAATGCACCGTAGTCAGTGAGGTTCTTAACGATACCTTTAACTTCCATGCCTTCCTGCAGGTTTTCCAGCAGCTGATCGCGTTCTGCGCTGTTTTCGGATTCGATAACGGCACGACGAGATACAACAACGTTGTTACGCTTCTGGTCCAGCTTGATTACTTTGAATTCAAGCTCTTTGCCTTCCAGGTGCAGCGTGTCGCGAACCGGACGAACGTCTACCAGGGAACCCGGCAGGAACGCACGAATACCGTTCAGCTCAACAGTGAAGCCACCCTTGACTTTGCCGTTGATGACACCAGTAACAGTTTCAGCTTCTTCGTAAGCTTTTTCCAGCGTGATCCAGGCTTCGTGACGTTTAGCTTTCTCACGGGACAGCAGAGTTTCACCGAAGCCGTCTTCTACTGCATCCAGAGCAACGTCAACTTCGTCACCAACCTGGATTTCCAGTTCGCCAGCTGCGTTTTTGAACTGTTCTGCAGGGATTGCAGATTCAGATTTCAGGCCCGCATCAACCAGAACGACGTCTTTGTCGATAGCAACAACAACGCCACGAACGATGGAACCCGGGCGGGTTTCGATTTCTTTCAGGGATTCTTCAAAGAGTTGAGCAAAAGATTCAGTCATGTTTAATCTTCAGGTTTCATATTTAACGTCCACCTGGCTCCGTGCCGGATGGGGTTGTTTAACATACCCGCTGTCATTCCGTTGCAGCGGGGGTACTGCTAATTCGGTCGCTTTTAAGCGAGGGCCAACTTTTGGCGCGCGTATTGTAACGCTTTTTCAATCACTTGCTCAATGCTTAAACTAGTGGAATCCAGAACTAAAGCATCGGCAGCGGGAACCAACGGAGCAACAGCGCGGTTGCGATCGCGGTCGTCGCGTTCCTTTATCTCGGCCAAAAGGCGTTCAAAGTTAACACTAAAGCCACTCTCCTGCAACTGCAGCATACGGCGATTCGCGCGTTCTTCAGAGGAGGCGTCGAGGAAAATTTTTACCGGCGCTTCCGGGAAAACCACGGTACCCATGTCACGCCCGTCGGCAATCAGGCCCGGCGCTTCGCGGAATGCCCGCTGACGGCGCAGCAAGGCTTCGCGGACGCGGGGAAAAGCAGCAACCTGGGAGGCTGCGCTGGCAACATCCTGGGTACGAATTTCGCCGCTAACGTCTTCACCTTCAAGGATCACCTCGAGGTTGCCGTTGGTCGAAATGAAGCGCACGTCCAGATGCGTTGCCAGCGGGACCAGCGCATCTTCGGAGGTGACATCAACATGGTGATGTAACGCTGCCAGCGCCAGCACGCGATAGATCGCTCCTGAATCCAGCAGATGCCACTGCAATGCTTCCGCCATTGCCTTGCACAGAGTGCCTTTACCCGCGCCGCTTGGGCCATCAATGGTAATTACCGGGGCATTCGCCGTCATCTTTTTCTCCTTAAACAGGCATACCGTAAACGTAAACGCCGCGCATTATACGCGTCTGTGTCGTTAACAGTTATCTTTGCGTGCAAATTGCAGAATATTGAACGTCAACCAGGGACGAATGGCGCAATTATAGCGGGTATGAAGGGAGAGCGTGATGCCCACCCCGGAAATGACACTTTAATAGCAAAAAAGTTTGGAACCGGACAGAGTGTTGCGCCGACCTGACGATCGGCGCAACAGAGGACTAGGCCAGCGTGCTGATGCGCGCCAGCTGTTCGAAATAATCAGGGAAGGTTTTCGCGGTGCACTTCGGATCGAGAATGGTCACTGGCGTATCGGATAGCGCTACCAGCGAGAAGCACATCGCCATCCGGTGATCGTTGTAAGTGCTAATTTCAGCAAACTGAAGCTGCGCGGGTGGCGTGACGCGAATGTAGTCTTCGCCCTCTTCCACTTCCGCGCCGACTTTACGCAACTCGGTAGCCATCGCAAACAGGCGATCGGTTTCTTTAACCCGCCAGTTATAGATATTGCGCAGCGTCGTCGTTCCCTTTGCAAACAGCGCTGCGGTGGCAATAGTCATCGCCGCATCCGGGATATGGTTCATGTCCATATCAATAGCGTGCAGCTCCCGGCGGGTACAGGTAATCGCGTCATCATCCCAGATAATTTCCGCGCCCATTTTTTCCAGCACGTCAGCAAAGCGAATGTCGCCCTGCACGCTGTGACGACCGATGCCGGTCACTTTCACCGAGCCGCCTTTGATCGCAGCGGCGGCGAGGAAATAAGACGCAGAAGAGGCATCGCCTTCAACCAGATACGCGCCCGGCGAGCGGTAATGTTGCGCGCCGCGTACCACAAAGCGCTGATAATGCTGGTTTTCAACCTCAACGCCAAAGGTTTTCATCAGGTGCAGAGTGATGTCGATATAAGGTTTCGAGACCAGCTCGCCTTTAATGGTGATGGTTGTATCCTGCGGCGCGAGCGGCGCGGTCATCAGTAACGCTGTCAGGAACTGGCTGGAGACGCTGCCATCTACTTCACTATGACCGCCGGTGAAACCTCCGCGCAGACGCAGCGGCGGATAGTTTTCCTGCTCCAGATAGTCAATTTGCGCCCCGCCCTGACGTAGCGCATCGACCAGATGCCCAATCGGACGCTCCTTCATGCGCGGCTCGCCGGTCAACACGATATTACCGTTGCCCAGGCAAAGCGCGGCAGCCAGAGGGCGCATCGCTGTGCCCGCATTGCCGAGGAATAGCTCCAGATCGCCGCTTGCCTGTAGCGCGCCGCCGTTGCCGGTGATTTCGCAGCGGGTACGGTCAGCAGAAAGGGTGTACTTAATACCTAAGGCGCTCAGAGCGTTGAGCATATGGCGGACATCATCGCTGTCCAGCAGGTTCGTCAACACCGTGGTGCCCTGGGCTAAAGCCGCCAGCAGCAGCGCCCGGTTAGAAACGCTTTTTGATCCGGGCAAATTGATGGTGCCGTCCACGCGCGCGATAGGTTGTAACGTCAGGGAATCCATGAAGCTTAACTCTCAGAGAAAAATTGTCCGCCGCAGGCTGACTGCGGGGAGAGGTAAATATATACGCTATTCTTCAGGCCGCATTGACTGCGACCTGAAGGATTTTGCGTACGGATGAAATGATTAGCCGTGGCGACGTTCAAAATCGATCATAAAATCAGTCAGCGCTTTTACGCCTTCCAGCGGCATAGCGTTATAAATAGAAGCGCGCATTCCGCCGACAACGCGATGTCCTTTCAGCGCGTGCAGTCCTGCCGCCACGGATTCATTAAGGAACAGCGTGTCCAGCGTATTATCGGCAAGCTGGAAAGGCACGTTCATTCGCGAACGGTTGGCTTTCGCCACGTCATTACGGTAGAAATCGCTGCAATCGATAGTGCCGTACAGTAGATCGGCCTTTTGCTGGTTGATCTTGTCCATAGCCTCAACGCCCCCCTGCTCTTTCAGCCATTTGAAGACCAGGCCGGAGAGATACCAGGCAAAGGTTGGCGGGGTGTTAAACATTGATTCATTGTCATTAAGAATGGTGTAATCAAGAATCGAAGGACAGGATTTATGCGCCTTGCCCAGCAAATCTTCACGCACGATCACCAGCGTCAGCCCGGCCGGACCGATATTTTTCTGCGCGCCCGCGTAGATCAGGCCAAAACGGCTCACGTCCAGCGGACGAGAAAGAATGGTTGAAGAGAAATCAGCGGTGACGATCACATCATCGTCAAAGTCCGGCGTTTCCTCAATGGCGATACCGTCGATGGTTTCGTTCGGGCAGTAATGCAAATAAGCGGCGTCATCTGAAAGCTGCCAGTCACGCATCGGTTTCACCGCGCGCAGTCCATCAACGGTCGTTTTTGCATCAATGACATTTGGCGTGCAGTAGTTTTTGGCTTCTTTGACCGCGCTGGCAGCCCAGTAGCCTGCATCAACGTAGTCCGCCGTGGTTTTGTCACCCAGCAGATTAAGCGGAACGCTGGCAAACTGCCCGCGCCCGCCGCCGTGGCAGAACAGCACTTTATAATTAGAGGGGACGTTCAGCAGATCGCGAAAATCCTTTTCAGCCTCTTGCGCCACCTGAATAAACTCTTTCCCACGGTGGCTGATTTCCATCACTGACGTTCCCAGACCGTGCCAGTCACACAGTTCCTGTTGCGCCAGTTTGAGCACTGCTTCCGGTATCATTGCCGGACCCGAACTAAAGTTAAAGACCTGAGTCATTTCCCCTCACCACGCTGCATTATGATATGCCCTGTCTGTTGGGCATAAGTTATTCCTGTGGATATCGTTTTTACCATTCAGTGACATGTGTCGCAATGGGTAATATGAGCAGAGGCAAAAATGTGCGCCCTGTCACACAATATAATCTGCCACGTTGACGAAAGATTGCCGACAAAAGCGCTGTCAGGTGATGCGTTTCGCCCGGCTGGCCTTCGACCATTCTGGATTTCCACAACGCGGGCAGAGCTGTCGATCGCCGACCTTCATCACGTACACGGCGCTACATTGATTACAGGCGTACTCGCCATCTGCCGGGAAGACGGTGAAACGCCCGGCACGACCGTCGGGCAGAATACAAAGCCCCGGCTTCACCTCATCATCTTCAAAGTAATAAATGCTGATTTGACCATTGGTTTCCATGATCGCCAGTTTAATTTGCCCCAGTTGCTCAACGCTGTTGATGCGCAACTCCATAAAGAACTCAAACTCGGTCAGGTTGGCGGCATTCAGCTTTTCCCATGCCAGTTGTCCATCCTCAATAATGATCACCGGCTTACCTTCCAGCAGATCTTCCAGCTTCTCGCTATGCGCCATCAGCCACATGACCAGCCGGTAAAGCAGCCCAAGCGTCACGAATACCGCCAGTACCGGCAGCATCGGCACATCATCATAAAAGGCCACGTCACCCGCCGCAGAACCGAGGGTCAGGATGATCAGCACTTCAAACAGCGACATCTGACGCACGCCGCGTCGCCCGGTGATTTTCAGAAACAGAAAAACCAGCACGAAGGTGTACAAACTGCGCAGCGCCACTTCCCCAAGAAACTCAAGCGGCACTTTATCCAGCGCCATACGTTGAAGATCGAATGCTTTCATTTTTTATTCTCAAACAGGCAGTTACTCATCATAAGCATAGCCAATACTTTTATTTGCGCCGCGCGCGCCGGGGAGATAGCGCCGGTCATCTAAAACCCGTATCATTGCGCGCTTTCCGTACGATAAAAGTGAATTCCATGACGCAAACATTTATACCCGGCAAAGATGCCGCCCTGGAAGATTCCATCGCTCGCTTCCAGACCAAACTTCAGGACCTCGGTTTTGACATTGAAGAAGCCTCATGGTTGAATCCGGTGCCGAACGTCTGGTCGGTGCATATCCGTGATAAAGAGTGCGCGCTGTGCTTTACCAACGGCAAAGGGGCGACTAAAAAAGCGGCTCTGGCGTCGGCGCTGGGCGAATATTTTGAGCGTCTTTCTACCAACTATTTCTTTGCCGACTTCTGGCTGGGCGACACCATCGCCAATGGCCCGTTTGTACATTATCCGAACGAAAAATGGTTCCCGCTGCCGGAAGACGACAGTCTGCCGAAAGGGATCCTCGACGATCGCCTGCGCGCCTTTTACGATCCGGAGAACGATCTAAGCGCGGGAATGCTGATTGACCTGCAATCCGGTAATGAAGATCGCGGTATCTGCGCCCTGCCTTTCACTCGCCAGTCTGATAATCAGACCATTTATATTCCCATGAATATCATCGGCAATCTGTATGTTTCAAACGGCATGTCAGCGGGTAATACGGCAAATGAAGCGCGCGTACAGGGGCTTTCAGAAGTCTTTGAACGTCATATTAAAAACCGGATTATCGCCGAATCCATCAGCCTGCCGGAAATTCCGGCGGACGTACTGGCGCGTTATCCTGGCGTGGTTGAAGCTATCAATACGCTGGAAGCAGAAGGGTTCCCTATTTTTGCCTATGACGGTTCGCTGGGCGGCAAGTATCCGGTGATCTGCGTAGTGCTGTTTAACCCGGCTAATGGCACCTGCTTTGCCTCATTTGGTGCGCATCCTGATTTTGGCGTGGCGCTGGAGCGTACCGTCACCGAACTGTTGCAGGGTCGCGGCCTGAAAGATCTCGACGTCTTTACGCCACCGACATTTGATGATGAAGAAGTCGCTGAGCATACCAATCTCGAAACCCATTTCATCGACTCCAGCGGTCTGATCTCCTGGGATATGTTCAAGCAGGAAGCGGATTATCCGTTTGTTGACTGGAGCTTTGCAGGAACCACCGAAGAAGAATTCGCCACGCTGATGGCCATCTTTAAGTCGGAAGATAAAGAAGTGTACATCGCTGATTACGAACACCTCAGCGTCTACGCCTGCCGGATTATCGTGCCGGGCATGTCGGATATCTATCCGGCAGAAGATCTGTGGCTGGCAAATAACAGCATGGGTAGCCACCTGCGCGAGACTATTCTGGCGCTGCCGGGTAGCAACTGGGATAAAGAAGACTATCTCAGCCTTATCGAGCAGCTTGATGAAGAAGGCCACGACGATTTTACTCGCGTCCGTGAACTGCTTGGGCTGGCGACCGGCAGCAATAACGGCTGGTATACGCTGCGTATTGGCGAACTGAAAGCCATGCTCGCGCTGGCAGGCGGTGATACCGAGCAGGCGCTAATCTGGACTGAATGGACGATGGAGTTCAACGCCTCCGTCTTCAGCGCGGAACGGGCGAACTACTATCGTTGCCTGCAAACATTGCTGCTGCTTACTCAGGAAGAAGAGCGCCAGCCGCTTCAGTATCTGAACGCTTTTGTGCGCATGTACGGTGCAGAAGCGGTGGAAGCTGCCAGCGCCGCCCTGAGCGGTGAAGCGCCGTTCTACGGGTTGCAGGAAGTCGATAACGAATTAGCAGCCTTCCCTGCGCATCAGTCGCTGCTACGCGCCTACGAAAAATTGCAGCGTGCGAAAGCCGCTTTTTGGGCAAAATAAAAGCGGATAACCATAGCAGCAGTAGGCTTACCCGTAAGTCTGCGTTATATTACGGAGCGAATTTACCGCTCCGTTTTTTGTATTTTTGGTCAAAATTCGAAAATGTGATCATTAGGTTAAATAT
This sequence comes from Superficieibacter sp., assembly GCF_032071645.1. Classification (NCBI taxonomy): domain Bacteria; kingdom Pseudomonadati; phylum Pseudomonadota; class Gammaproteobacteria; order Enterobacterales; family Enterobacteriaceae; genus Superficieibacter; species Superficieibacter sp. The sequence continues at coordinate 134,916 of NZ_DAMAPU010000003.1, read as the reverse complement.
GAGTAAAGGTAATTAGATTTATCTTTTCCAGAATGTAACCTTATGTGTTGATTACTCCATTTTAATTAACCATTCTCCGGAGACCATAAAGAAAAATTCAACTCAATTTGTAATTTTTAAAATTTATTTTTACTTGGATAATCAAGACTTTACCCCTAAATAGCTGTAAAACCATACGCTATGCAGGCCTATAAGCCAGGCGAGATATGATCTATATCAAATTCTCTTCTATAATGCTTTGTTAGTATCTCGTCGCCGACTTAATAAAGAGAGAGTTAGTGTGAAAGCTGACAACCCTTTTGATCTAATACTTCCTGCAGCAATGGCCAAAGTGGCCGAAGAAGCAGGTGTCTATAAAGCAACGAAACAACCGTTGACCACCTTTTTCCTGGCGATTACTGCGGGCGTTTTCATCTCTATTGCTTTTGTTTTCTATATCACCGCGACGACCGGTACTGCGGGCATGCCATACGGTATGGCGAAACTGGTAGGCGGGATTTGCTTCTCATTGGGTCTGATCCTTTGCGTCGTTTGTGGCGCTGACCTGTTTACGTCCACCGTGCTTATCGTTGTCGCGAAAGCCAGCGGACGCATTACCTGGGGTCAACTGGGACGTAACTGGCTTAATGTGTACTTCGGCAACCTGATAGGCGCGCTGCTCTTTGTGCTGCTGATGTGGCTTTCCGGCGAGTATATGACCGCCAACGGGGGATGGGGGCTTAACGTCCTGCAAACCGCCGACCACAAAATGCACCACACCTTTATTGAAGCCGTCTGCCTCGGCATTCTGGCAAACCTGATGGTCTGCCTCGCTGTGTGGATGAGCTACTCCGGCCGCAGCCTGACCGATAAATCACTGATTATGATTTTACCGGTCGCCATGTTCGTTGCCAGCGGCTTTGAACACAGCATCGCGAATATGTTTATGATCCCCCTGGGTATCGTAATCCGTAATTTCGCCAGCCCGGAATTCTGGACCGCAATCGGTTCATCACCGGACAATTTTTCTCATCTGACTGTTATGAACTTCATCACGGATAACCTGATCCCAGTGACTATCGGGAACATTATCGGCGGTGGTTTGTTAGTCGGGTTGACATACTGGGTCATTTACCTGCGTGGCAACAATCATCACTAATGATTGTTCCAGGCAGTAAATAAAAAGTCCACTTTAGAAGGTAGGTGTTACATGTCCGAGCTTAATGAAAAATTAGCCACAGCCTGGGAAGGTTTTGCGAAAGGTGACTGGCAGAACGCAGTAAACGTCCGTGACTTCATCCAGAAAAACTACACTCCGTATGAGGGTGACGAGTCTTTCCTGGCAGGTGCGACTGACGCTACCACCAAGCTGTGGGACAACGTAATGGAAGGTGTTAAACAGGAAAACCGCACTCACGCGCCTGTTGACTTCGATACCTCCGTTGCCTCCACTATCACTTCTCACGACGCTGGCTACATCAACAAAGCGCTTGAGAAAATCGTTGGTCTGCAAACTGAAGCCCCGCTGAAACGTGCGATTATCCCGTTTGGCGGTATCAAAATGGTTGAAGGTTCCTGCAAAGCGTATGACCGCGAACTGGACCCGCAGCTGAAGAAAATCTTCACTGAATACCGTAAAACTCACAACCAGGGCGTTTTTGATGTTTACACCAAAGACATCCTGAACTGCCGTAAATCTGGCGTGCTGACCGGTCTGCCGGATGCCTACGGCCGTGGCCGTATCATCGGTGACTACCGTCGTGTTGCGCTGTACGGTATCGATTTCCTGGCGAAAGACAAATACGCTCAGTTCCTGTCCCTGCAATCCGACATGGAAAACGGCGTAAACCTGGAAGCGACTATCCGTCTGCGTGAAGAAATCGCAGAACAGCATCGCGCTCTGGGTCAGATCAAAGAAATGGCGGCTAAATATGGCTGCGATATCTCTGGTCCGGCTACCACCGCTCAGGAAGCTATCCAGTGGACCTACTTCGGTTACCTGGCTGCTGTTAAATCTCAGAACGGTGCTGCAATGTCCTTTGGTCGTACCGCGACCTTCCTGGATATCTTCATCGAACGTGACCTGAAAGCCGGTAAAATCACCGAGCAAGAAGCGCAGGAAATGGTTGACCACCTGGTCATGAAACTGCGTATGGTTCGCTTCCTGCGTACTCCTGAGTATGATGAACTGTTCTCCGGCGACCCGATTTGGGCAACTGAATCTATCGGTGGTATGGGCGTTGATGGACGTACTCTGGTCACCAAAAACAGCTTCCGTTTCCTGAACACCCTGTACACCATGGGGCCGTCTCCGGAGCCGAACATCACCATTCTGTGGTCTGAAAAACTGCCGCTGAACTTCAAAAAATACGCAGCTAAAGTCTCCATCGATACCTCTTCTCTGCAATATGAGAATGACGATCTGATGCGCCCTGACTTCAACAACGATGACTATGCTATCGCTTGTTGCGTAAGCCCGATGATTGTCGGTAAACAAATGCAGTTCTTCGGTGCGCGTGCTAACCTGGCGAAAACCATGCTGTACGCAATCAACGGCGGCGTTGATGAAAAACTGAAAATGCAGGTTGGTCCGAAATCTGAGCCGATCAAAGGCGACGTTCTGAACTTCGACGAAGTGATGGAACGTATGGATCACTTCATGGACTGGCTGGCTAAACAGTATGTCACCGCGCTGAACGTTATCCACTACATGCACGACAAGTACAGCTACGAAGCCTCTCTGATGGCGCTGCACGACCGTGACGTTATCCGCACCATGGCGTGTGGTATCGCAGGTCTGTCCGTTGCGGCTGACTCCCTGTCTGCTATCAAATATGCGAAAGTTAAACCGATTCGTGACGAAGACGGTCTGGCTGTCGACTTCGCAATCGAAGGCGAATACCCGCAGTTTGGTAACAACGACTCTCGTGTAGATGACATGGCGGTTGACCTGGTAGAACGTTTCATGAAGAAAATTCAGAAACTGACGACTTACCGTAACGCTATCCCGACTCAGTCTGTTCTGACCATCACCTCTAACGTGGTTTATGGTAAGAAAACCGGTAACACCCCAGACGGTCGTCGCGCTGGCGCGCCGTTCGGACCAGGTGCTAACCCGATGCATGGTCGTGACCAGAAAGGTGCGGTTGCCTCTCTGACCTCCGTGGCTAAACTGCCGTTTGCTTACGCGAAAGATGGTATTTCTTACACCTTCTCTATCGTGCCGAACGCGCTGGGTAAAGACGACGAAGTTCGTAAGACCAACCTGGCAGGTCTGATGGATGGTTACTTCCACCACGAAGCGTCCATCGAAGGTGGTCAGCACCTGAACGTGAACGTCATGAACCGCGAAATGCTGCTCGACGCGATGGAACACCCGGAAAAATATCCGCAGTTGACCATTCGTGTATCTGGCTACGCAGTACGTTTTAACTCCCTGACTAAAGAACAGCAGCAGGACGTTATTACCCGTACCTTCACTCAGACCATGTAATTGGTTTTGACTGAAATCGCGATTAAAAAAGCGTAAAATAAAGGCTCCACAGCAGTGGGGCCTTTTTCATACCCGCAGTCGGTTTTGTCCGTTATCTATACTTATGGGTGACAGCCAAAACAGACTCCAATCTTAGTGAGTTGAGCATACACAGGCCAGGAAGGCCAAAGCTGGAGAAACCATCGCAATGTCAGTTACTGGTCGCATTCACTCCTTTGAATCCTGTGGCACCGTTGACGGCCCGGGCATCCGTTTTATTACCTTCTTTCAGGGCTGCCTGATGCGCTGCATGTATTGCCATAACCGCGATACCTGGGACACGCACGGCGGTAAGGAAGTTACCGTTGAAGAGCTGATGAAAGAGGTCGTCACCTATCGCCACTTTATGAACGCCTCCGGCGGCGGCGTAACCGCGTCCGGCGGTGAGGCCATCCTGCAGGCTGAATTCGTGCGCGACTGGTTCCGCGCCTGTAAGAAAGAAGGCATTCATACCTGCCTGGACACCAACGGCTTTGTGCGCCGTTACGATCCGGTGATTGATGAACTGCTGGAAGTGACCGATTTAGTCATGCTGGATCTCAAGCAGATGAACGATGAGATCCACCAGAATCTGGTCGGGGTGTCCAACCACCGCACCCTGGAGTTTGCTCGCTACCTGTCTAATAAAGACATCAAAGTTTGGATCCGCTACGTGGTCGTTCCCGGCTGGTCTGATGATGATGACTCCGCACACCGCCTGGGTGAATTTACCCGCGACATGGGCAACGTCGAGAAAATTGAAATGCTGCCCTATCATGAGTTAGGCAAGCACAAGTGGGTGGCGATGGGCGAAGAATATAAGCTGGACGGCGTTAAACCACCGAAGAAAGAAACGATGGAACGCGTGAAGGGCATTCTGGAGCAGTACGGACACAAGGTGATGTACTGACAAACTACGCCGCTGGCGCTGACCTTTCCGGGCCGTGCCAGCGGCGCAAAGCGATTACGACATAAAATATTCCGACAGCTTATTCGCCACGCTCTCAATCGAGAAAATACTCTTCTGATGCGCCTTGCGGCACTCCGCATAACGCTCATCCTGCTCTTCGAGCGCGTTAAGCACTCTGTCCGCCACCATCATCGCCCCGGCGATTTCGGCAAAACCGTACTCCCCTTCCCCTTTAAGCGCCACGGCGGCCTGCAAATTCCAGTCTGAAAGCCGACTGAGCGGCGCAAACGTTCCGCGCGTCAGCGATAAAATTTTCACGCCGTGCTGCTTCGCCAGCGTCAGCACCTGCATCATATCGGCGGAGGTCTGCTCGGTATGGATCACAATGATCCCCTGACTTTGCGGCTCCACCATCATTGCTGAAGGCGAAAGGTAAAAACGATCGACGAAGCTGGCGGCCTTACCCATTTTGATCAGGTTCATCTGTAAAAACAGCGCCACCGGCACCGCCGTTCCCACCGCGTAAATCGAGACGTTACTCACCAGATTGAGCCATGCCGCTGCCGCCTGCAATTCCTGGCTGTTAATGATGGTATGGCTGTCGCGGATGCTTGCCAGCACCGAAGAGATTTCTTCTTTGTTTTTGTCTTCAGGACGGGCTGCGCCCTGCTCCATTGCGAGCGCAGTTCTGAAATCAGAGAAGCCCCTGAAGCCAAAGGCCCGGCAAAAGCGCGTGATGCTCCCTTCACTGGTTTCAATCGAATCCGCCAGTTCAGTAATGGTATGGCGCATGACAAAATCTGGATTCTCCGTCACAAAGCGCCCAACTTTCTCAAGTATCGGGCTAAGCGCCGCAGACTCATTTCTTATATTTATCAATAAATTAGCATTAATCTGGCTCATTTTTTGCCTTTTTGCACAAAATGCAAACGCTGTCACATTAATCTGTTTGTATAAAGATAATAATTTTTTTCGTCACATCATCAATAAAAATAATTATTTTTACAAAACAGGAGAAAGTAAATGAAAGGTCTTATCGTCTGTCGTACCGGCATGGGCAGTTCCTTAATGCTCAAAATCAAAGCACAAAAAATTATTGATAAACATGGATGGGATATTGACCTCGAACATGACGTGCTTTCCGGTCTCCGTACCTGGCAAAATATTGATTTTGTCATCACCATGCGCGACCTCACCGATGAGGTCGAAGCTGCCGGATTCAGAGCTATCGGCATCGTCGACCTGATGAACAGCGACGAAATGGAATCTGCGCTCACCAGCGTAGTTCAGGGTAACTAACCAATCCCGGAGGAAATATGGATCTCCTCAAGTTTATTGTATTCGACATTCTGGGTGTAACCCCACTTTTAGTTGGCTTTATCGCATTAATCGGCCTGCTAATCCAACGTAAACCCATCGAAAAAGTATTGTCCGGCACCTTTAAGACTATCGTCGGCTTTCTGGTATTTGCAGGCGGTGCCGGGCTGGCGGTAACGTCACTGGGCAATTTCCAGACGCTGTTCAGCGACGGTTTCGGACTGAAAGGCGTGATGCCGCTGGCAGAAGCGTTAACCGGTCTGGCGCAGACGAAGTTTTCCATGTGCGTGTCACTGATTATGGTGGTGGGATTTGGCTGGAACCTGCTTTTTGCCCGCATCACGCCCTTTAAGTATATCTTCCTGACCGGCCAGCATAACCTTTATCTGTCAGCACTGCTGACCGTAACGTTAAAGGCGCTGGGTTACAGCGATGTCGTCACCATTGTGGCTGGCTCCATTCTGCTGGGTCTGGCGGCCTGTATTTATCCGGCCATCGCCCAGCCATGGATGCGCAAAATTACCGGTAACGACGAAATTGCGATGGGGCATTACGTTACGCTGGCATACGCGTTATCGGGATGGATCGGTTCTAAAGTTGGCGATCCCAAACAGTCCACGGAAAAACTTAATCTGCCGGGCTGGCTGGGGATCTTCAAAGACTATATCGTCTCGGTCTCTATTTCAGTCAGTATCTTCTACTACATCGCCGCGCTGGCTGCGGGTAAAGCTGCGGTGACTGCCGCTGCCGGAGGTATGCACTGGCTGGTGTACCCTCTGTTTCAGTCACTGACGTTTACCGCCTCGCTGTACATCATCATCACTGGCGTGCGTCTGCTGCTGTCTGAAATCGTCCCGGCGTTTCTTGGGATCTCGGAAAAGTTTATTCCCAATGCCAAACCGGCGCTCGATTGTCCGGTGGTATTTCCTTACGCCCCAACCGCCACGGTGCTTGGCTTCATCTCTTCATTCATCGGCGGTCTGGTGGTGATGGGCATTCTCGCGCTGATTGGTCAGACGGTGATTATTCCGGTTGCCATCCCCTATTTTTTCATCGGTGCCACGGCGGCGGTTTTTGGCAACGCATCCGGCGGCTGGAAAGGCGCGATTGCGGGCAGCTTCGTCACAGGCATTCTTATCGGCGTCGGTCCGGCACTGATCTATCCGATTATGGAATCCGTTGGCCTCTCCGGTACCAGCTTCCCGGAAACTGACTTTGTCGTTCTGGGGCTGGTGGTGTACTACATGGGCAAAATGCTGCCCTGATAAGGAAAAAACATGACTATCGAACAACTGAAATCTCATGCGCTGGCGGCTCGCCGCGATATTGTGACCATGATTTACGAATCGGGAATCGGCCATCCGGGTGGGGCGCTGTCAATCATTGATATTTTGACGTGGATTTATCACCAGGAGGTCGATCTGGATGCCGCGCCGCGCAGCAAAGTGGTGATGAGCAAGGGTCATGCGGTGGCCGCGCAGTACGTCCTGCTCCACCAAAAAGGCAAAGTTGAGCGCAGCGAATTTAATACCTTCAGGCAGATCAATTCGCGTTTGCAGGGACATCCCAGCATTAAATCGCTGCCGGAGGTTGATGCCACCACCGGGCTGCTCGGGCAGGGACTGTCGGTAGCGCTGGGCATGGCAGCAGCGAAAAAACGCGCGGGCGATCCTCACCGGGTCTTCGCCATCATCGGCGACGGCGAAATGCATGAAGGCCAGATTTGGGAGTCGTTGCAGCAGGCCGCGCATATGAAAATGGATAATCTGGTCGCCGTCATCGACTACAACGGTTTCTCTTCCCACGATCCGGTTAATCAAGTGATCAATCTTGAACCGTTGGCCGACAAGATCCGCAGTTTTGGCTGGCACGTACTGGAAATGCAGGATGGCAATGACATGCATCAGGTTGCCGATACGCTGCTGCTGTCACGCCATCTGAAGGGCAAACCGGTCGCCATTCTCGCCCATACCACCAAAGGCAGTGGCGTCAGTTACATGGAAAACAACGGGGACTGGCATTCCAAAACCCCCAGCGCGGAACAGTACCAGCAGGCAATGGAGGAATTACAATAATGAAAGCACCACGTGATGAGATCGGCAAAGCGCTGATCGCGTTAAAAGCCAAAGGCTACCCTGTCGTTGCCATCGACAGCGATCTGGCAAGCTCAACCCGTACGGATCAGTTCCAGGCAGCATATCCTGACGCCTTTTTCGAAATGGGCATTGCAGAAGGTTCAGCAATGAGTTTCGCCGTCGGGCAGGCGCTGGAAGGCAATATCCCTTTTTACGTTAACTTTGCCATGTTTGTTACCGGAACCGCCTGGACCCAGCTACGTCAGGCCTGCTATGCCAAAGCCAATATCAAGCTGGTGGGCAGCCATCCCGGAATGGACGATGGCCCGGATGGCGCATCGCACCATGCGCTGGAAGATCTGGCCCTCACCCGCGTTCTGCCGGGGATCACGATTTTAGCCCCGGCGGATGCGGAAGAAGTCGAAGCCGCCTTTGAGCAGGCGGCGAGGATCCACGGCCCGGTTTATATTCGCGTTGCGCGCGAGCCGATGCCGGTGCGGGATAAAACCCGCATACCCCGGGTGAGCGATATTGCCGCCGTTGAAGATTCAGGTAACGATTTCGCGATCCTGTACGAAGGAACGGTGCTTGAACAGGCTACCGGCGGCTATCAGCAATTACTGGCTGAGGGTAAAACGGGCAAACTGATCCACGTAGCCACGTTAAAACCGTTTAATCGCCGGGCATTTCTTGAACTCGTCAGTGGCTGCCCGCGTATTGCTACCATCGAAAACCACACCATCAACAGCGGACTTGGAGGACAAGTAGCGGAAGTCCTTGCAGAGGAAGGGCACAGCGCCCGCCTGATCCGTCTCGGCACCCAGGACACCTTTACTGAATCGGGTAATAGTCGCCAGCTTAAAGAGAAATACGGTATTTCTGCTGCCGCGCTCTGTAACGCGTTGCGTTAACACGAAAGGCAGGCCGCGTGTCGGCCTGCCTTATTGGGAAAGGAGATAAACAATGGAAGATTCCCTTTTTGCCGCCTGCCAGTTTCGGGAGAAATGTCCCTGCTGGCGGGACGCTATCCGCCTCGCCTGCTCCCCGCTTGAGGAACAGCAAATCGTCAGCAAGGATTATGCCCAGGCGATTATCAGCGCAACGGAGGAAAGCGGCCCCTGGTATATTTTAAGCCCGGCGTTTGCCCTGCCGCACGCCCGTCCGGAAGAAGGCGTCCTCAGTCAGCAAACGCATTTATCGCTGCTGAGCCTGAAAGAGCCGGTCGCTTTTCCCGATCATCCGGGGATACGGCTGGTGATCGTGCTGGCTGCCGCTAACAGCACCCAGCACATTGAGACAATTCAACGGCTGGTATGCTGGCTGGATGACGGCGATCGACTGCAACGGCTATCGGCTATTTGCAGCGCGGAGGAACTTCACTCCGCGCTTTACGATCAGGCGTGCGCCACCGGAGTAGGATGCTGACCCGCTTTGCGCAGCAGCATCAGGAGATAGATAAACGATACGCTGGCAATCATGATAAACAGCAGATTGTCAGAATAGTTTTGCATCAGCATGGCCGTCAGCGACGGCCCCAGCAGGCTACCGATGGTGTAACTCAGCAGCAGCGCCTGATTCATGGCCACCAGCTGGTGATGTTCGACTTTTTCGCAGGCCCACGCCATCGCCACCGGATAAAGAGTAAAGCCTGCCGCGCCGAGTACAAACAGTGCCGGAGCCATCGCCGCATGGCTGAGCATCGCCAGGCAGCCGAGGATCACCACAAACACCTGAACGCGAAGTACCAGCAGGCGACCAAATTTATCTGCCAGGCGGCCAATCGGCCACTGACCAAAGATCCCGGCGCTGACCAGCACCGCCATCCAGAAACCAATCCCGGAATCGCTGACGCCACGATGGTTCAGGTAGAGCGGCATTAAACCGTACAGTGAGCCAAGCACAATGCCTGAAATAATGCAGCCGTTCACCCCAAGGCGCGCCTGTGGCATTTTGAGCATCGGCCAGATCCGGGCTGCTTCCTGATGCTGGCTGTGCTGATTGACGATGCGGGTAAACAGCAGAGGCAGGATGCCCGCCAGGATCACCCCGGTCACCCACGGCAACACGCTAAGAAGCCCGGTTGGCATTTTGCTGACCAGCAGTTGCGCCAGCACCGTCCCTACGTAATAAACCATCATGTAAGCCGCCAGCAGGCGTCCGCGATTATTTGACGTCCCGCTGCACATCAGAGCACTTTCAACCACCACCCAGATCATCGCGCAGCCAACGCCCGCGATGAATCGCCACGCCAGCCAGCTCCAGAAGCCGATCATCATTCCCAGACCCACGCAGCCCGCCGCGAAAATCAGCGATGCAATATAATAACTGCGATTAAACCCCAGACGTTTAATTAAGCGCCCGGTCAGCAACGTCCCCACCAGATTACCGGTGAAATAGGATGAACCGACCATTCCGACCTGCCAGGTGGGAAGATTTTCATGGGCGAGCCAAAGCGGAACGAGCGTGTTTAAGACAGCGATCGCCAGGGTCAACAAAAGCAGGCCGCAGAGCAGTAACAGCACGGGCCGGGTATAGGTGGTCATGGATGGTAAACCGTAAGGAAGTAAAGATTTCGAGCGCATCGTGCCACCATCAAAAACAAAGTCAATCCATACTGTTAGCGGCCTCGCACGAATTGTTCCCTGTCGATTTAAAAAATTCATCCTCCCTGTGCATTCAATAAAATACGTAATAATTATCTGATTGTTTTTATTCATTTATGAGACAAATAAATCCGCGCGCTAAGTAGAAAAATTTCATGATAGAAAACAAAAAAGCCGGAGCATTTGCCCCGGCCCGATATAACCAAATGAACGATTAACTGGCGACAGCCATCCCTACCGTCATATGCAGACCGTAGAAGACGCCGCGACCAATCAGCTCCCCTGCCAGCACCAGGATAAAGGCCAGAGACAGGAGTGGAACCGCAGGTTGATAACCTTTCAGCTGCGGGATCACCCAGCAGGCCAGCGCCGCGACCAGCAGTCCGATACGCCAGGCCATCAGCGAACCGTAATCCGATACCAGCGCAGATGCTTGCTGAATGGAGCTATGGATAGCCGCCAGCTCAGCGCCCTGCATCAATGCCACCATCGCACTGACGACTAACGCCAGCAGCGAAACCGCAGGCAGCAGGCGCATCGCCCAGCCATCGACACCCGCCACCCGCAACAGCAGGAAACCTAATAGCGGTCCGCCAATAAACAGGGTCAGGAAGAAGCTCATCGGCGTCCAGATGCTATACCAGGTAGGAACAGTATCGATGGTGTTGTAAACGCGCACCATCATCCACACAAACACTACCCCGAGCACCATGGTCACAATCAACCACACACCGCGCAGCCCGGATGGCAATTTCTTCAACGCTGCCAGCAACCAGCCCAGGCCACCGATCGCAAAGAAAACGGCCCCACTCGCGATTTCATTACTGAGCGAAGATGCGCCGATCCGATTCAGGGAGTTGAAAGCGCGTAGCGGCGATCCCAGATGAAGTGTCGAGGCCATAAAGCCAATTCCCATCAACACCCACAGACCGAACATGCTCATGAGCAGACGCTGTTGCTGCTCAGCGCATAAATTGCCTTTGAGCAAGGCCAGCGCCAGGACAATAAAACCACCCGCCACGCACTGTCCGAAGACAGTGAAAATCATTAACGGCCATTCATGCCATCCACTTCCCATCTCACACCTCCTTCGGATTTGCCAGGTAGCCGGTGGTATCACCCGTCGGACGGCTATTGGCATTCGGTTTAATGACGATACATGGCCTGGTGAAATGCGCAGACGGCAGCGGTGCGACAGCCGCAAGCTGACCGTGTTTCTGACGCAGTTCTTCAATCGGACCAAAATCGAGCGCGCGCAGCGGACAGGACTCTACGCAGATCGGTTTTTTGCCTTCCGCAACGCGGGAATGGCAGCCGTCGCATTTGGTCATATGACCTTTAGCGGCATTGTACTGCGGCGCACCGTACGGGCAGGCCATATGGCAGTAGCGACAGCCGATGCAGACATCTTCGTCCACCACCACAAACCCATCTTCACGCTTGTGCATCGCGCCGCTTGGGCAGACTTTGGTGCACGCCGGATCTTCACAATGGTTACAGGCAATCGACAGATAGTAGGCAAACACATTCTGATTCCAGACGCCGTTGTCCTCCTGCCAGTCGCCACCCGCGTATTCGTAAATACGGCGGAAGCTGACGTCCGGGGTTAAGTCTTTGTAATCTTTACAGGCTAACTCGCAGGTTTTGCAACCGGTGCAACGACTGGAATCAATGAAAAATCCATACTGGGTAGTCATCGGTTACTCCTTATACCTTTTCAACCTGAACCAGGTTCGTGTGGGACGGGTTGCCTTTCGCCAACGGCGACGGGCGCTGCATAGTGAGCACGTTAATGCTGCCAGCCTGGTCGATGCGATTAGCATCCGGGTTGTACCAGGCCCCTTCTCCCAGCGCGACCACGCCAGGCATCATGCGGGGTGTCACTTTCGCTTCGATATGCACCTCACCGCGATCGTTGAAAATACGCACACGGTCGCCGTTGGTGATGCCACGTTTCTGCGCGTCCATCGGGTTCATCCACATCTCCTGGCGACAGGACGCTTTCAGCACGTCGACGTTGCCGTAGGTGGAGTGAACGCGGGCTTTATAGTGGAAACCTGTCAGTTGTAGCGGGTATCTGGCCGTGAGCGGATCGTTATAGTTTTCAAAACCTGGGGTGTAAATCGGTAATGGGTCGATAACGTCACCTTCCGGCAACTCCCAGCTGGAGGCGATTTTTGCCAGCGCTTCGGAGTAAATTTCGATTTTTCCTGACGGCGTTGTCAGCGGGTTTGCCTGCGGATCTTCGCGGAACGCTTTGTAGGCCACATGATGCCCTTCCGGGTCACGTTGCTTATATATCCCCTGCTTGCGGAAGGTATCAAAATCAGGCAAATCAGGGATCGCCTGACGGGAGAGCTCATGCAGATGACGCATCCACCCTTCCTGCGTGCGGCCCTCGGTGAACGTCTTCTCAACGCCGAGGCGTTTTGCCAGTTCGGTCGTCATATCATAAATGGTTTTGCATCCGAAGCGCGGTTTGATGACCTGATCGGTAAAGATGACATACGACATGTTGCCGCAGGAGGCGTCCAGCGCGAAGTCCATCTGCTCAGAGGCCGTGCAGTCCGGCAGCAGGATATCGGCGTATTTTGCCGACGAGGTCATGTGGCAATCGATCACCACAATCATCTCGCATTTTTTGTCATCCTGCAGGATGTCATGCGTGCGGTTGATGTCCGAGTGCTGATTGATAATGCAGTTACCGGCGTAGTTCCAGATCATCTTGATCGGCACATCCAGCTTATCTTTGCCGCGAACACCGTCGCGTAGCGCCGTCATTTCCGGGCCACGTTCAATCGCATCGGTCCACATGAACATGGAGATGCTGGTCTTAACCGGGTTTTCCAGCGTTGGCATACGTTCGAACGGCACTTCATAAGAACCCTCACGCGCGCCAGAGTTGCCGCCGTGGATCCCGACATTGCCGGTTAAAATGGAGAGCATCGAAATCGCGCGGGTGGTGGTTTCACCGTTCGCGTGACGCTGCGGACCCCAGCCCTGGCTAATGTAAGCAGGCTTCGCCGAACCAATTTCACGCGCCAGTTGCACGATTCGCTCAACAGGAATGCCGGTGATGGTGGAGGCCCATTGCGGGGTTTTCGCTATACCGTCACTGCCCTGACCAAGAATGTACGCCTTGTAGTGACCATTGACCGGCGCGCTGGCAGGCAGCGTTTTTTCGTCATAACCGACACAGTATTTGTCGAGAAAGGGCTGATCGACGAGGTTTTCGGTGATCATCACCCACGCCAGCGCATTAACCAGCGCGGCATCAGTGCCGGGGCGAATCGGGATCCATTCATCTTCGCGTCCGGCCCCGGTATCCGTATAGCGCGGATCGACGATGATCATCCGGGCGTTCGATTTTGCGCGCGCCTGTTCGAGGTAATAGGTCACCCCGCCGCCACTCATGCGCGTTTCCCCCGGGTTGTTGCCGAACAGAACCACCAGTTTGCTGTTTTCGATATCTGACGGGCTGTTGCCGTCGGCCCAGCCGCCGTAGGTATAGTTCAGCCCTGCGGCGATCTGCGCGGAAGAGTAGTCACCGTAGTGATTGAGATACCCGCCGCAACAGTTCATCAGACGAGCGATCAGCGTTTTACCCGGCGGCCAGGAACGCGTCAGGGTGCCACCGAGCGTACCGGTACCGTAGTTCAGGTAAATGGATTCGTTACCGTACTCTTTGATCAGTCGCTGCATGTTTCCGGCGATAGTATCAAAGGCTTCTTCCCAGCTAATCTTCTCGAACTTACCTTCACCGCGTTTACCCACGCGTTTCATTGGGTAGCTGAGGCGATCGGGATTGTAAACGCGACGGCGCATTGACCGACCACGCAGGCAGGCGCGAACCTGATGTAACCCTTCGTAGTTATCATCCCCGGTGTTGTCGGTTTCGACATATTTGATTTCACCATCGACAACGTGCATACGCAGCGGGCAACGACTGCCACAGTTAACGGTACAGGCGCTCCAGACCACTTTTTCGGGGGGACTCATCGGCGCGATAGCTTTCGCCGCCGATGCCATACGTGAAAAAGGCAGGGAGAACGCGCTGCTGGCGACAGCAAGGCCGCCAATCGCCGTGGTTTTCACTAACCCGCGACGACTCACCTCGGCTGCCAGTAGAGCATCAGGCACTTTGATTTTCATAGAAACTCACTTTAGTTGCTCACAAAAAAATGAAGATGCGGCATATGCCGCTATATAGTTTTTTATATAATGAATTGAATCGTTATTAGATTTTTATGCTAATAATAAGTGCGTTAAGTATCACTACTTTGGGGGAATGATGTGTTGTCTGGCGTCAAAACGCAGGCATAAAAAAAGCGCCATCAGGCGCTTTTTTGTTTTTGTTTTAAGGCAAATCAACCGATGTACTGCAGGCCTTTCATATAAGGACGCAGCACTTCAGGCACTTCGATACGGCCATCGGCCTGCTGATAGTTTTCCAGCACTGCAACCAGCGTACGACCTACTGCCAGACCAGAGCCGTTCAGGGTATGCACCAGACGGGTTTTCTTGTCTGACTTATTGCGGCAGCGAGCCTGCATACGACGCGCCTGGAAATCCCAGATGTTCGAGCAGGAGGAGATTTCACGATAGGTATTCTGTGCAGGCACCCATACTTCCAGATCGTAGGTTTTGCAGGCACCGAAGCCCATATCACCGGTACAGAGCAGGATTTTGCGGTACGGCAGGCCCAGCAGCTGAAGCACTTTTTCCGCGTGACCGGTCATCTCTTCCAGCGCGTCCATTGAATCTTCCGGGCGGACAATCTGCACCATTTCGACTTTATCAAACTGGTGCATACGGATCAGACCGCGCGTATCGCGACCATAGGATCCGGCTTCAGAGCGGAAGCACGGCGTATGAGCGGTCATTTTGATCGGCAGATCGTCTTCGTCGATAATTTCGTCGCGTACCAGGTTGGTCAGCGGCACTTCTGCCGTCGGGATCAACGCGTAGTTGCTGCTGTCCGCTTCTTCTTCCAGCGGACGGGTATGGAACAGATCGCCGGCAAATTTCGGCAGTTGACCCGTACCGTACAGGGTGTCGTGATTGACCAGATACGGCACATAGTTTTCGCTGTAGCCGTGCTGCTCGGTATGCAGATCCAGCATAAACTGGGCCAGCGCACGGTGCATCCGGGCAATCTGCCCTTTCATTACTACAAAACGGGAACCAGTGAGCTTAACGGCAGCGGCAAAATCCAGCCCGCCATGCATCTCACCCAGCGTAACGTGATCGCGCACTTCGAAATCGAACTCGCGCGGCGTGCCCCAGCGGCTGACTTCGACGTTGTCGTTCTCATCTTTACCCTGCGGTACGCACTCATCAGGCACGTTAGGGATGCTCAGCGCGATGGTACGAATTTCCGCCTGCAAAACGTCGAGTTCCGCTTTGGCGGTATCCAGCTCTTCACCCAGTTTATTAACTTCCAGGCGTAATGGCTCGATGTCTTCCCCGCGCGCTTTCGCCTGGCCGATGGATTTCGATCGTGAGTTACGCTCAGCCTGCAAATTTTCAGTTTTAACCTGCAGAACTTTACGACGCTCTTCAAGAGCGCCCAGCTTATCTACGTCCAGCTTAAAGCCCCGGCGTGCCAGTTTTTCTGCGACTGCGTCTGGCTCGTTACGCAGCAGATTGGGATCGAGCATGCTTATCCTGTGCTTATCGAATGAGTAAAAGGAGAATGTGGCCGCAGCCTGCGGCCACAAAGATTCACCGATAACCTTACCGCAACGCCCGCATTAGCGGTAGCGTTTTGTGGGGCTATTTTGATCCTGTTCAGCAAGCCAGGCGAGCTTTTCGCCAATCTTGCCCTCAAGCCCGCGATTTGTGGGGTGATAATAGCGCGTCTGCGCCATTTCCTGCGGAAAGTATTGTTCGCCAGCGGCGTAGGCATTGGGTTCATCGTGGGCGTAGCGGTACTGCTGACCGTAGCCCATTTCTTTCATTAGTTTGGTCGGAGCGTTGCGCAGATGGTCAGGAACGTCGTAATCCGGGCGCTCCCGGGCGTCGGCCATGGCGGCTTTAAAGGCGGTATAAACGGCATTGCTTTTCGGCGCGCAGGCGAGATAAACCAGCGCCTGGGCAATTGCCCGTTCACCTTCCGCCGGACCCACGCGGGTGAAGCAATCCCAGGCGGAAATAGCTACCTGCATGGCTCGCGGATCGGCGTTACCGACATCTTCGGAAGCAATCGCCAGACAGCGACGCGCCACGTACAGCGGATCGCCTCCGGCGGTAATGATCCGCGCATACCAGTACAGGGCGCCGTCCGGGGAACTGCCGCGCACAGATTTATGCAGCGCAGAGATAAGATCGTAAAAGCGATCGCCTTTGTTATCAAAGCGCGCGCTGCGCTCACCGGCGATTTCGGTCAGTAAGGCGGGCTGAAGCACGCGTTTTCCCGCATCGTCAGCCTCGGCCATATCCGCCATCATTTCCAGGGTATTTAACGCGCGTCTGGCGTCACCGTTGACCAGTTCAGCAATGGCTTTACGGGTTTCCGCTGGCAGGATGATGTCCTTCCCGCCGTAACCGCGCGCGCTGTCGTTCATGGCCTGATCGAGCACCTGCTCAATATCATCCGTGGTCAGCGATTTAAGCAGATAAACCCTGGCCCGCGAGAGGAGCGCCGAGTTAAGTTCAAACGACGGGTTTTCGGTGGTGGCGCCAATAAAAGTAATGGTGCCATCTTCAATATGCGGCAAAAAGGCATCCTGCTGGCTTTTATTGAAGCGATGCACTTCGTCGACAAACAGAATAGTCCGTCGCCCGGCATTGCGATTTTGCCGCGCGCGCTCAATGGCCTCGCGGATCTCTTTGATCCCCGAAGTCACCGCCGAGATCCGCTCTACATCCGCACTGGCATAACGGGCAATCACCTCCGCGAGCGTGGTTTTCCCGGTGCCGGGCGGTCCCCATAAAATCATGGAGTGCAGATGGCCCGCCTCAATAGCGCGCGGCAGTGGTTTTCCCGCCGCCAGCAGGTGCTGTTGACCGATATACTGCGCTAAATTTTCTGGCCGCATACGCGCGGCCAGAGGCTGAAACTCGTTATCGGAAAAGTCGAGCGACAGGTTGCTCACTCATGCCTCTACTTACTACGTTGATCGTCAACAGTGACGCCTTGCGGTGGCGTAAAGGTGAATTTAGCCGGGTCCACCGCACCGTTTTGCTGCGATTTCAGCTGATAGCTGCTGCGCTGATCGTCCTGCTCCACCGCGCTGAACTGATGGATAGTGCCATCGCGTCCAACATTAATGGTGAACTGTTTCAGGTTGCCGCTGTTGCCTTTTGGCGTCAGCACAAAGTCATCACCGCTTTGTTTGATATTGTACTGCTGCCAGTCGCTCGCCTGGTTACGGGCAATCAGCATAAACGGCGTATTGCCGGTGGCATCCTTCAGGAGATTGACGCTGACCTGTTCTACAAACGGGTTGTAGAACCACAGGTTTTTGCCGTCAGAGACCAGCGTACTTTCATCCGGCTGGGTCATATGCCAGTTGAAAAGATTGGGACGTTTAACCCACAAATCACCCTGACCTTCCTGCACCGCCGCGCCGCTGCCATCCGTTACTTTTTGAGTGAAACTGGCGTGAAAGCTGCTGACTTTGTCCAGGCGGGTTTTCAGATCGCCTGCGGCGTCAGCCCAGACGCTGCTGACGACAAAGCCAGAAAGTAATGCACAGGTGATAGCGATTTTTTTCATTGTTATTCCTCACATACGTCTTCCCGATACGGGAGTCCTCTTTGTCACTCACTCTAGGCGTCATGCCCGCATGGCGACAGAAGAAAATACTGAATTTTGGCTTACTTACCCATCTTTACCATTATTCAAACGGGGGCGGAGCCAGCACTTCACGGTTGCCATTATGCCCCTGTTCGCTAACGATGCCCTGCGCTTCCATCTGTTCGATGATACGCGCCGCGCGGTTATAGCCGATGCGGAACTGACGCTGCACGCCGGAAATGGACGCCTTGCGTTTTTCCGTTACAAAGTTCACCGCCTGATCGAATAATGGATCCAGCTCTTCCCCGCTATCCAGACCGCCACCGCCACCTTCGCTTTCGCTGTCAGAAGTAATGCCATCGATATACTGCGGACGACCGCGCGCTTTCCAGTCCTGCACCACCGCGTGAACTTCTTCATCGCGCACAAATGCCCCGTGAACACGCACCGGGATGGTCGAGTTTGGCGCAGAATAGAGCATATCGCCCATTCCCAGCAGGGATTCTGCACCACTCTGGTCAAGGATAGTTCGCGAGTCAATTTTGCTCGATACGGTAAAAGCAATACGCGTCGGGATGTTCGCCTTAATCAGGCCGGTAATCACGTCGACCGACGGTCGCTGGGTAGCCAGCACCAGGTGGATACCAGCGGCACGCGCTTTCTGCGCCAGACGTGCGATCAGTTCTTCCACCTTCTTACCGACCGTCATCATCAGATCGGCAAATTCATCGACCAGCACGACGATATACGGCTCTTTTTTCAGTACCGGATGGGTGGCATCCATACTGTCACCCGGCTTCCAGTACGGGTCCGGGATCGGGCGGCCCATGCGTGCCGCTTCCGCGATTTTTTCGTTGTAACCTGCGAGGTTACGCACGCCCAGCGCCGACATCAGCTTGTAACGGCGTTCCATCTCGTTCACGCTCCAGCGCAAAGCGTTGGCCGCGTCTTTCATATCCGTTACAACTTCAGTCAGCAGATGTGGAATGCCCTCATAGACCGAAAGTTCGAGCATTTTCGGATCGATCATGATGAATTTCACATCTTCCGGCTGCGCTTTATAAAGCATACTGAGGATCATGGCGTTAACGCCGACCGACTTACCGGAACCCGTTGTACCCGCAACCAGCAGGTGAGGCATCTTCGACAAATCGGCGACAACCGGATCGCCTGCAATATCTTTCCCCAGCACCACGGTCAGCGGCGAGGGATTTTCACGGAATTTCGGGCAATCCAGCACTTCACGCAGATAAACCGTCTGACGCTTTTTATTCGGCAGTTCCAGACCAACGTAAGGTTTGCCAGGGATCACTTCCACCACGCGCACGGCAGCGGTGGACAGTGAACGCGCCAGATCTCGCGACAGGTTGGAAATTCGCGCGGCTTTCACACCCGGAGCCAGATTCAGCTCAAAACGGGTGATTACCGGACCTGGCGAGTAGTTCACTACGTCCGCTTTGATACGGAAATCGGCCAGACGAGCTTCCACCAGCCGCGCCATCTGTTCCAGCGCAAAGGTGTCTATCGGCTCAACTTCAGTCGGCGGTCGGGTGAGAAGATCCAGCGACGGCAGCGGCGTGGTGGGTTTTTGCAGCGGATGGCTGTCACCGTTACGCATCAGCAATGGATGGATCAGGCTTTCCTTCGGCTGCGGTGCCTGCGGCTGATAATTCTGCTGCGGCGCGGCGGGCTGCTGGACCTGCGGCTGATAACCATTCTGCGGCGTGACTGGCTGCTTCACCGGCGTCTGGAATTGATAATCCTGCTGCGGTGCCGCTGGCTGTTGCACCTGCGGCTGCGGGCGATAACCCTGCTGCGGCGCCGCTGGCTGTTGTACCTGCGGTTGCGGGCGATAACCCTGCTGCGGCGCCGCTGGCTGTTGTACCTGCGGTTGCGGGCGATAACCCTGCTGCGGTGCCGCTGGCTGTTGCACAGGGCGCGGCTCTTCAACAACGCCTGGTGTAAACAGCGGCTCGTTCGGCCCGTCATCTACCAGCGCTTTCGTCGGAGAAAAATCAAAATCGCTTAATGAGAATGGATTCGCCCCTGCTGGCTGCTCGCTGGCATAGCGCTGCTGCTGGGCGGCGGCGAACTGGCGGGCCAGCTCTGCTTCGGCTGCATCGTCTTCGTCATCCTGCGCGGGGGAATCAGCATAGTCTGCGCCATAGCGCTGCTGCTGCGCCTCAGCGAATTGACGCGCCAGCTGCTGCTGTTCGAATTCGTCTGATTCGTCTTCGTGATGCTGTTCTGCCTGGCGCGCCCGCTCTTCAGCCATACGCTGTGACGGAAGCTTGATGCCGTAGGAGGCCAGTTCACGGCGCGTAGGAACACGAACGCGATTAGGACGCGGTAGCTGAGGACCAATCCCCTCTTTCACCTGGGTACGAACGCCCCCGGCAGCCAGATTAAAGATCGGCGCGGCGGCGCTGGCGGCAGCGGTTGCTTTGTGAACGCTGGCGGCAACCGGTGCGACTGCCGGCGTCGGATCGACAGACGGCGGCTCTACGGCTGGCGGCGGCGTAACCGGCTGCTGCACCGGTTCAGGCACGGGCTGATACCAGGCGGCAAGCTGCTCACGCTCACGAGCGCGCTTCTCTTCAACTTCTTCAAAGTAATACAGGGGTGGACGCCCTGCCTTTACTTCTTCCTGCGCGATCGGCTGCGGCTCGGACGGTTCTTCGTTATACGTCTGCGTGGACTGAGGCGGCTCGCTGACCGACTGCCCGGCCCACGGCTGTTGCGCCGGAGTTTCATACGGCTGCGACTGCGCATAGGGATCGTAATGCGATTCTGGATATTGCGCTGCATCGTCAACCGGCTGGCTCCAGGCATCGTGAGCGGCTGGCGGTTGCGGCTGTTGCCAGGCGTCATGTGCAACGTGAGGCTGCGGTTGCTCCCAGGCTTCCTGTGTAATGTGAGGCTGCGGCTGTTCCCAGACTTCCTGTGCAGCGTGAGGCTGCGGCTGTTCCCAGGCTTCCTGTGCAGTGTGAGGCTGCGGCTGTTGCCAGACTTCCTGCGCAGCATGAGGCTGTGGCTGTTCCCATGGTTGTTGGGCAACCGGGGGCCGGGTCCAGGTTTCCTGGCTGACCTGTGGCTGTGGCACTGCCTGCCAGGCAACGTCAGGCTGACCGATAACCGGCTCTGCACCCTGCACCTGCGGCTGTGGAATAACCGGTTCGACCGGAGCAGCCCACGCCTGGGTTGCCATCGTGGCGGCAGCGGCGGCGGCAACCGGTTCAGTCACCGAATGGCCATTTAATAGCGGATCGTATTCGTCATACTCGTCAGACTGCGTGGCCCGATTACCGGAGAACAACACATCATCAGGATCGGCGGCTACGCCACGGGCGCTGTAGCTAATCTCATCAGGATCGTCCATCCGTCGGCCGGAAAACAGCGCATCATCGGTTTTTCTGCCAAGCGGATTGGCAAATTTCTCTGCCACGCGCTTGCGGCGTGCTAATGCGCCGCGCAGGATGCGGGCGCGGCGGGACTCATGCGGCGGCTCCCGGGATCCGTCTTCTTCGTATTCGTCTTCATCCTCATAGTCGTACTCATCGTCATCTTCTACCCAGGTATCATCACGACGGGTACGGTTGCTGGCGAAGGTAAGGATATTGAGGATTAAACTGCCTAATTTTTCTGCAATACTGACCCATGACCAGCCGGTAAACAGCGTCAGGCCAGCAGCCCACACGCAAAGCAGCGCGATGGTGCCGCCGCTGCTGTGCAACAACGGTTTCAGCGTGGTGCTTAACAGGCTACCGATGACCCCGCCGGAAGCAAAGTACCAGATATCGTCGGCGTTAATTGCCGCCAGCCCGCAGGAGGTGAGGATCAGAGCCAACACGCCGATAAGACGCAGCGAGACGGCAAAATAGTCGATGTAGTCTTCATTAGCCCGGTGCCGGTATGCAAACCAGCAGCCGCCGATGATGATCACCGGAATGGTATAGGCCATGATGCCAAAAATGAAAAACAGAGTGTCGGCAAGCCACGCACCAGGCACGCCTCCCAGGTTATGGATAGGCTCATGCCACGCCGTTTGTGACCAGCTGGGATCGGATGGGTTAAAGCTGAGCAACGCAGCCATCAGCCACAGGGCAAAAAGTGCGCAAAGGATCAGCATGGCCTCCAGAAGTCGGCGGCTGCTGCTTAAACGGGTAATTTTGACGTCTTTGTCTTCAGTGTATTCCTGGCTCAAGAAAGGCTCTCCAGGTCCTTGATGCTAAACGGACAACAGTGCCGGGTCTCCCCGGCACTGTTGCTGTATGGATTAACAGGAGTGTAATCAAATTCCGCTGATTTTGCACCTGTTCCGTATTAGCGCGTCTTAATAACCAGACGATTACTCTGTTTCACCTCTTCCATCACCACGTAGGTGCGGGTGTCGTTGACGCCCGGCAGGCGTAACAGGGTTTCGCCCAGTAATTTGCGATACGCTGACATGTCCGGTACGCGGGTCTTCAACAGGTAGTCGAAATCACCGGAAACCAAATGACACTCTTGAATTTCTTCAAGTTTTTGTACTGCGGTATTGAATTGCTCAAAAACATCTGGTGCGCCACGATTCAGAGTAATCTCAACAAAGACCAGAAGCGATGCATCCAGATAGTGCGGGTTCAATAGTGCCGTATAGCCCTGAATAAAACCCTGTCTTTCCAGGCGACGAACGCGCTCAAGGCACGGCGTCGGAGAAAGTCCCACTCGTTTAGAGAGCTCGACGTTGGAAATACGCCCGTCTTTCTGCAATTCGTTCAGAATATTGCGATCGATGCGGTCGAGATCTTTGCCTGGGCGCTTTTTGCTATCTACCATTATTATTGTCTCTCTGTATTCCTTCCCTACTCCTGTCTTGACCCCGTGCACTTCACTGTTCGGGGTCTTCGCCCATCGTTAACGTGCCGCGAGTAATAAAAGCGCGGAACCTAACCCAGGGTATGCGGTGAGAAGACCGTTGCCGACAGGCAGCCAACGACATCGCGTATGGCGTCTGTCCACACCATGCGTTGATTTCGTTAGCCCGGTTCAAAACGACCGTAGCGTGCTGAAAATACCCTCCACACGTAATACGGTTTTTTTTCTTCCTCGAATGTTTTCGCAAATGCACAGGGGATTGTCAAAGCAAAACATCGTTTTTTAGTACAACATGCCGGATATTCATCATCCAGCTGCGGTGATCCTCATGTAATCCTCTTATAACTGGCCGGTTTTCAGTAGAAATAATTATGTTTGCCACTTACAAACGCGGCAATCCATTGCTCTGTTCTATTGCACATATCGTTAACAAAATTGCTACGCCCTTTTTTTACGCCGCTAAATTCCCTACAATCTCGCCCAATGTCTGCCAACAATTATGGGGATCTCATGGGCACGGCGAAACACAGTAAGCTGTTAATTCTGGGCTCTGGACCTGCGGGATACACCGCTGCCGTCTATGCTGCACGCGCAAACCTGCATCCGGTACTGATTACCGGAATGGAAAAAGGCGGTCAGTTGACCACCACGACGGAAGTCGAAAACTGGCCGGGCGACCCGAACGATCTGACCGGGCCGCTGCTAATGGAACGTATGCATGAACATGCGACCAAATTCGAAACGGAAATCCTTTTCGATCATATTCACACCGTCGATCTGCAAAATCGCCCGTTTCGTCTGACCGGCGACAGCGGAGAGTACACTTGCGACGCGCTAATCATCGCTACTGGCGCGTCGGCGCGTTACCTCGGTCTGCCGTCTGAAGAAGCGTATAAAGGCCGCGGCGTTTCTGCCTGTGCTACCTGTGACGGCTTCTTCTACCGGAATCAGAAGGTCGCGGTGATTGGCGGCGGCAATACCGCCGTTGAAGAAGCGCTTTATCTGGCGAACATCGCCTCTGAAGTGCATCTGATCCACCGTCGCGATAGCTTCCGCGCGGAAAAAATTCTTATCAAACGCCTGATGGATAAAGTGGAAAGCGGCAATATCATCCTGCATACCCATCGCACGCTGGAAGAGGTGACCGGCGATCAGATGGGCGTGAGCGGCCTGCGCCTGCGCGACACGCAGAGCGATAACATCGAGACGCTGGATGTTGCCGGTTTGTTTGTCGCTATTGGTCACAGCCCGAATACCGCTATTTTTGAAGGCCAACTGGCGCTGGAGAACGGCTATATCAAAGTGCAGTCAGGCATTCATGGCAATGCCACCCAGACCAGCATCCCCGGCGTATTTGCTGCGGGTGACGTGATGGATCATATCTACCGTCAGGCGATTACGTCAGCAGGAACAGGCTGTATGGCCGCGCTGGACGCCGAACGTTATCTCGACGGTCTGGCTGAAAATAACAAATAATCTTTACAAGACAGTAACAAAGGTAAATAAGGCGACTATAGGTCGCCTTTATTTTTGCCCCGTTGTAACATTGCCGTGCCTGAAATCCTGATAATTCACCTGCTAAGCACGTAATGAATAAAACTCGTCAACAAGAGCTGACCCGCTGGTTAAAACAGCAAAGTGTGATTTCCCGCCGCTGGCTGATGATTTCCCGTCTGCTGGGACTGGTGAGCGGCCTGTTAATTGTCGCCCAGGCATGGAGCCTGGCGCATATTCTTCAGCATATGATTATGGACAACATCCCGCGTGAAGCCCTGCTCCTGCCGTTCGTTCTGCTGGTGCTGGTGTTTGTGCTGCGCGCGTGGGTCATCTGGCTGCGTGAGAAAGTGGGGTTCCACGCGGGGCAGCATATTCGCTTCGCGATACGTCGCCAGGTGCTGGATCGCCTGCAACAGGCGGGTCCGGCGTGGATCCAGGGCAAGCCCGCCGGAAGCTGGGCCACGCTTATCCTCGAACAA
Organism: Superficieibacter sp.; assembly: GCF_032071645.1. Taxonomy (NCBI): domain Bacteria; kingdom Pseudomonadati; phylum Pseudomonadota; class Gammaproteobacteria; order Enterobacterales; family Enterobacteriaceae; genus Superficieibacter; species Superficieibacter sp. The sequence continues at coordinate 109,947 of NZ_DAMAPU010000003.1, read as the reverse complement.
ATCGACGACATGCATGATTACTATGCCCGCTATTTGCCGCAGATGGCGCTGGCGACCTTTGTTCCGCTGCTGATTGTGATCGCCATCTTCCCCTCAAACTGGGCTGCGGCGCTGATTTTACTCGGCACCGCGCCGCTCATTCCGCTGTTTATGGCGCTGGTGGGCATGGGCGCGGCCGACGCTAACCGACGCAATTTCCAGGCGCTGGCGCGGCTGAGCGGGCATTTTCTGGATCGCCTGCGCGGGATGGAGACTCTGCGGGTATTTGGTCGCGGTGAAGCTGAAACGGAAAATATCCGCCAGGCCTCACAGGATTTTCGTCAGCGCACGATGGATGTTTTACGGCTGGCGTTTCTCTCCTCCGGGGTGCTGGAATTTTTTGCGTCTCTCTCCATTGCGCTGGTGGCGGTCTATTTCGGCTTTTCCTATCTTGGCGAACTGAATTTTGGTCATTACGGCGCAGGCGTGACGCTGGCCGCCGGTTTTCTGGCGCTGATCCTCGCCCCTGAATTCTTCCAGCCGCTGCGCGATCTCGGCACCTATTATCATGCCAAAGCGCAGGCGGTCGGGGCTGCCGACAGCCTGAAAACGTTTCTTGAAACGCCGCTGGCATATCCGCAACGGGGTGAAAGCCAGTTGAATACCCAGCAGCCCGTCGCCATTACCGCTCGCGATGTCATCATCAAGTCGCCGGAAGGAAAAGTGCTGGCCGGGCCGCTGAATTTCACCCTTGCAGCTGGTCAGCGGGTGGTGCTGGTCGGTCAGAGCGGTTCAGGAAAAAGTTCGCTGCTGAATACGCTTTCCGGGTTTCTGCCTTATGACGGTTCGCTGTGTATCAATGACGTTGAGCTGCGTGAACTCGATCCCGATAGCTGGCGACAGCATCTGAGCTGGGTCGGGCAAAATCCGCAGCTTCCGGCGGCGACCCTGCGTGAAAATGTCCTGCTGGCAAATCCTGACGCCAGCGAGGCGCAGTTGCAGTCCGCGCTGGATCGGGCATGGGTCAGTGAATTTGTCAGCCTGCTCCCGCAGGGACTGGATACGCCGCTGGGCGATCATGCCGGGCGTCTGTCGCAAGGCCAGGCCCAGCGCGTTGCCGTGGCGCGCGCGCTGCTCAACCCCTGCCAGCTTCTGCTGCTTGATGAGCCTTCCGCCAGCCTTGACGCACACAGCGAGCAGCGCGTCATGCAGGCGCTGAACGCGGCTTCGCGTCAGCAATCCACTTTAATGGTGACCCACCAGCTTGAAGATTTGGCCGACTGGGACGCTATCTGGGTGATGCAGGACGGGCTGATCGTCGAACAGGGGAGCTGGCGCGAACTGGCTGACGCCAACGGAGCCTTCACCAGCCTGCTGATGCACCGCCAGGAGGACATTTAAATGCGCGAACTGCTACCTTATCTGGCGCTGTACAAACGGCATAAAGGACTGTTAACGCTGGGCGTGATCCTGGCTATCGTCACGCTGCTGGCGAGTATCGGCCTGCTGACCCTGTCCGGGTGGTTTTTATCTGCTTCGGCGGTGGTCGGTTTCGCCGGAGCCTACAGCTTTAACTATATGCTGCCCGCCGCCGGGGTGCGCGGGGCGGCGATTATCCGCACCGCCGGACGTTATTTCGAACGTGTGGTCAGCCATGACGCCACGTTTCGCGTTCTTCAGCATCTGCGCGTTTACACCTTCAGCAAGGTGCTGCCGCTCTCCCCTGCCGGGTTGGCGCGTTTTCGCCAGGGTGAACTGCTCAACCGCCTGGTGGCGGATGTCGACACCCTCGATCACCTTTATTTACGCGTGATTTCTCCGCTGGTCGGCGCACTGATGGTGATCGTTGTCGTCACCTGCGGTCTGAGCCTGCTTGATGCGACGCTGGCCCTGACGCTGGGCGGGATCATGCTGCTCACCCTGCTGCTGCTGCCGCCGCTATTTTATCGCGCGGGGAAGCCCACCGGTGAGAGTCTGACGCATCTGCGCGGACACTATCGCCAGCAGATCACCGCCTGGCTACAGGGCCAGGCCGAACTGTCGCTGTTTAACGCCAGCGATCGCTATCGCCAGCAGATGGAACAGACCGAACTGGCCTGGCACGATGCCCAGCGTCGGCAGTCTGAGCTTACCGCGCTTTCACAGGCATTGATGATGCTGATCGGCGGCATTGCGGTGGTGGTCATGCTGTGGATGGCTTCGGGCGGGGTCGGTGATAACGCTCAGCCTGGTGCGCTGATCGCCCTTTTTGTTTTCTGCGCCCTCGCAGCGTTTGAAGCGTTAGCCCCGGTCACGGGCGCATTCCAGCACCTCGGACAGGTGATGGCCTCGGCCCGGCGAGTGACGCAAGTTATCGAGCAGCCACCGGAAGTCGTTTTTCCGCAGACCGCCGCTGCCGCACCCGCTACGGTCACGCTGGATCTACGCGATATTACCTTCACCTATCCGCAGCAGGCACAGCCCGCGCTGAATGGCATCAACCTCAGCGTGGCAACGGGTGAGCATATCGCCCTTCTCGGTCGCACCGGCTGCGGGAAATCAACCCTGCTGCAACTGCTGACTCGCGCCTGGGACCCACAGCGCGGCGAACTTCTGCTGAACGGCGCACCGATTAGCGGAATGGATGAAATGGCCCTGCGACGCACCATCAGCATGGTACCGCAGCGCGTTCATCTGTTCAGCGCCACGTTGCGTGATAACCTGCGGCTTGCCGCTCCCCAGGCCAGCGATGAACAGCTTGCCGCCGTCCTGACCCGGACCGGGCTGGAAAAACTGCTCGCCGATGACGGCTTAAATGGCTGGCTGGGCGAAGGCGGACGTCAGCTTTCCGGTGGCGAACTGCGCCGCCTGGCCATTGCCCGCGCGTTATTACACGACGCGCCGCTGTTATTGCTTGATGAACCCACAGAAGGGCTGGATGCGACCACCGAAAGCCAAATCCTTGATCTGCTGGAAGAAGTGGCGCAACAAAAAACGCTGCTGATGGTCACCCATCGCTTGCGCGGGCTGGCGCGTTTCGACCGCATAATAGTGATGGACAACGGGCAAATTATTGAGCATGGTAATCACGCAGAACTGCTGGCGAATAAGGGGCGGTATTACCAGTTCAGGCAGCGCCTGTAGGCTATGATTAAGCGTTTCGTTTTTGTGGTGGAGTGGTAGTCACATGCGCCTGGTTCAGCTTTCCCGACACTCAATGGCGTTCCCTTCCCCGGAGGGAGCGCTGCGCGAACCCAATGGGTTACTGGCTTTAGGGGGCGATCTCAGTCCGGCGCGCCTGTTAATGGCCTATCAGCAGGGCATTTTTCCATGGTTTTCGCCCGGCGATCCAATTTTATGGTGGTCGCCCGATCCGCGCGCGGTGCTGTGGCCTGAGGCGTTTCACCTCAGCCGCAGCATGAAACGCTTCCACCAGCGCTCGCCTTACCGGGTTACCCTCAACCAGGCTTTTGATCGGGTTATTGAGGGCTGCGCAGAGCAACGCGATGAAGGCACCTGGATCACCCGGGAGATTATTCGCGCCTACCAACGCCTGCACGAAATGGGCCACGCCCACTCTATTGAAGTCTGGCGCGGCGACGAGCTGGTGGGCGGCATGTACGGCGTCTGCCAGGGCGCGCTGTTTTGCGGCGAATCGATGTTCAGCCGTGCAGAAAATGCGTCGAAAACCGCGCTGCTGGTTTTCTGCGCCGAGTTCACCCGTCAGGGCGGAAAGCTCATTGATTGTCAGGTATTAAACAGCCATACCGCCTCGCTCGGTGCGGTTGAAATCCCCCGGCGCAACTATCTGGAATCCCTCAGTAAGCTTCTGCCACTGCCACTGGCAGAAGGTTGCTGGCATCCGCGCACGTTATTTACGCCCGAAAGGTAAATGTTTTCGGCACAATCTTTGTCAGGGTGTTATAATTGTCGCGCCAGGTAGCTTTTGCCCGTTGCCCCGCCACCGTTTGGGAACAGTAAACACCCTCGTCACCCTTTACGTTTGCGCTTGTCGTACGGCGAAGCCGTGTGATACAGGGCAATGAGCCAAAACTACTTTTTGCGTTTTATGCGCACAAAACTTTACTTAATTGATGAACTTCGGCATTATCTTGCCGGTTCAAAACAATGGTAGTGATACCCCCGAGGACTAGATGGCCAAAGAAGACAATATCGAAATGCAGGGTACCGTTCTTGAAACGCTGCCTAATACTATGTTCCGCGTAGAACTGGAAAACGGTCACGTGGTCACTGCGCATATCTCCGGTAAAATGCGTAAAAACTACATCCGCATTCTGACGGGCGACAAAGTGACTGTAGAACTGACCCCGTACGACCTGAGCAAAGGCCGCATTGTCTTCCGTAGTCGCTGATTGTTTTCACGCCACGTAATGGCGTACAGATACCGAAGGGCCGGGATATTTCCCGGCCTTTTTTGTTGCTGACGAATAAACAGCGATAGTTATCGATTCGGATAACCGAGGTCAGGTGCTTTATTGTGATGCAGCTTAATGACGCTGTTATCCAATCGCGAGCGTCTGTTATCCGGTATTATTCATCGCCAGAATGCGGACACTGGTTAAATAACCCGCAATAAACACTTCCTTTATATTTCCCCGGCGGCGCTGAGCAGCGCGTGAAGTAAAACGTTCGCCCCTTTTTCAGACCAGCGCGGGAGAATATTTTCTGCCTCGTTATGGCTGATGCCTTTTTCGCAGGGGATGAAAATCATGCTCGCCGGGGCAATCGCGTTCAGGTAGCAGGTGTCATGTCCCGCACCGGAAACCATCGGTCGCCAGGCGTAGCCTAACTGACTCGCCGCCTGTTCAACGCGCCTGATGCAGCCAGGATCGAAAGCGATGGGCGCATAGTCAAAAATCCGTTCAACCTTCACTTCCAGCCCGCGTTCGCGGAGATCGGCCACCGCAGCATGGAGATCTTTTTCCATCGCCTCCAGCGCGGCAGATTGCGGGTGACGGAACTCCACGCTGCAAACCACCTCGCCCGGCACCACGTTGCGCGAATTGGGGCTGTTTTGTACCATTCCCGTCGTCGCCCGGCCATCGGGAATATGGCGAATGCCAATTTCTTCCACCCCCAGCGCCAGACGGGCAAAGCCGGTCAGGGCGTCGCGGCGGCTGCGCATTGGCGTAGTTCCGGCGTGAGCGGCAAAACCTTTCAGGGTGACGGTATACCAGCGCTGGCCCATCGCGGAGCGCACCACGCCGATATCAATCCCCTCTTCTTCCAGAATCGGCCCCTGCTCAATATGCACTTCATAGCACGCATGGAGCGGAATCGACCGCGCCGGACGGCTGCCCCGGTAGCCGATAGCCTGCAACGCCTCATCAACGCTCATCCCGTCGCTGTCGGTGCGTGACAGCGCGAACGCCTCGCTAAAGTGCCCCGTCCAGACGCCGGAGGCCAGCATCGCCGGGGCAAAGCGCGCGCCTTCTTCATTGGTCCAGTTGACCAGCAGAATATCGCGCTCGGTGTCAATCTGACGATCGTTGAGGGTGCGCAGAACTTCCAGTCCGGCCAGCACGCCATAAATGCCATCGTAGCGTCCGCCGAGCGGCTGCGAATCGACGTGCGATCCCATCAGAACCGGGGGTAAATGCGACTGCCTGCCGGGACGACGGATAAACATATTCCCCAGCGTGTCCACATCACAATGCAGACCCGCCTGCTGCGCCCAGTCGCGCAGCCGGTCTCTGGCGATGCGGTCTTCGTCACTCAGCGCCAGCCGGGTAACGCCACCGGCAGGCGTCGCGCCGATCTGCGCCATCTCCTCAAGCGTCGCCCACAGCCGGTCGGCGTTGACGGAAATCATGACTTTTCCTTTTTAACGCGGTAGCGAAAATCGCAGCAGCGCGCGCCTTGCATGATAGTGGTCGTACGGGTAAGTTCAACGTCAGGGGCATAGCCGACGATGAACTTTTCATCTCTGGCGCAGGAGAGCAGATGCCCAATCTCTCCCAGCCCCATTTCATGGTACATTTCGGCGTAGCGGCAGCGGGTAACGTCATAGTTATAGTGCTGGTCATCATCGTCAATCACCCGGACGTCCAGCGCGTTATCCTTTTCCCATAAATATTGCAGTGCGACAAAGCTGCGCAAATCTGCGCCGTTCGGCTCCTGTCTGGCAAACTCCGCTCCCGCATCGACAGCCGCCTGCTCAATGGCTTCGCCAATAATCGCCTGGGCGCGATCTTTTCCCAGATCGCGCACCAGAATGTCATAAATCGGTTTAATAATTTCAGCTTCAATTTTACGGCGGGCAAGAATGCCCAGCTCGTTATTATCACTCATCACATTGCCTCACGACGTTACTTCGCAGCCGTTCCGCCCAGCACGGTTTGCGGCTGCCATTTGCCATCCACCACTTTGTAAACGGTGAATGATGGCGTTTTCAGGTTGCCTTCTTTATCAAAGGCGATGGGACCCGTCACACCGGAATAGTTAATGGCTCGCAGGGCAGGCAGATAGTCAGACGGCTCCACCGAATTGGCTTTTTCCATGGCGGCGACCAGCACGCGGGTGGCGTCATAAGCAAACGGCGCATGCAGTTCAATATGAGTGTGGTAGCGGGACTGATAAGCCTGCTCGAATCCTTTCCCGCCCGGCATTTGATCGACCGGCAGGCCAGGCTCCAGCGCGACAACGCCGTTGCCTTCTTTCTGCGCCAGTTGCAGGAAGGTCTGGCTGACGAAGCCGCCTGCGCCCATCAGCGTGGCGTTAATACCGAGCTGTTTAATGCGGCGGGCCAGCGGTGCGGCCTGGCTGTCAACGCCGCCAAAGAAAATCAGGTCGACGTTTTTGCTGCGGATCGCGGTCAGCACGGCGCTGAAATCGACGGTTTTGTCATCCACATACTGGCGGTCGACGATTTTAACTCCCTGACCTTCGACGGATTTAATAAACTCATCCGCCAGCCCCTGACCAAAGGCGGTGCGATCGTCAATCACCGCAATGCGTTTGGCTTTCAGGGTCTGTAATGCATATTGCCCGGCAAACTGACCGCCGTCGTCGTCATGCCCCATCACGCGGAAACTGGTATCAAAACCCTGGCGCGTATAAGCGTGCCCGGTGGCGACCGGTGCGACCTGCGCAATACCGGCATCGTGATAGATGCGCGCGGCCGGGATGCTGGTGCCGGTATTCCAGTGACCCACCACCCCTGCCACGCCGCTATCAACCAGACGCTGCGCCACGGCGACGGCGGTACGCGGATCGGACTGATCGTCCTCGGATTGCAGCTTAAAGGTGACGGCTTTGCCACCGATGACCGGATGCTGCTTGTTGATATCGTCAATCGCCAGCTGCGCCCCGTTCTCCAGATCTTTACCGATACGCGCCGAGGGTCCGGTGAGCGGACCGGCAAGCCCGATAGTGACGGTTTCACTTTCCTGCGCCGACGCGGATGTGGCGGCGAAGTTAGCGAGCAGAATGGCGGCGCTGAGCGCACTGATCGTTATTTTTTTCATGGTGTTTCCCTGGTGTTGGTTGCTGTTAAACGGGCACTTCGCCCAGATAAATTTGCGCAATGCTGTCATCGGCAAGCAGTGCGCGAGAGTCGCCGTGGTGAACGATACTGCCGCTGTCCATCACCCAGGCGTTATCCGTCACCTCCAGCGCCAGGCGGGCGTTTTGCTCAATCAATAACAGACTGACGCCGCGCTCGCGCAGGGTGGCAATAAGATTAAAAATATTCTCGACCATCAGCGGGGCGAGTCCCATTGAGGGTTCGTCGAGGATCAGCAGTCGCGGGCGACTCAACAGCGCGCGGTTGAGCGCCAGTAGCTGTTGCTCGCCGCCGGAAAGCAGCCCGGCAAGCTGATGCTGCCGTTCACCCAGCCGGGGAAAACGGGCGAAAATATCGTCGATTTCGCGCCTGACGGCCGGGGCATCCCGGCGCAGCCAGGCTCCCATTTGCAGATTCTCCATCACCGTCATGCGGGCAAAAATCCCCCGACCTTCCGGCACCATGACCAGCCCGGCACGCAGCAGATCTTCCGGTTTCTGTTTCGCCATTGAGCGCCCGGCAAACACCCGTTCTCCGCCACAGGGTTGCAGGCCGGTAATCGCCCGCACCGTTGAGCTTTTTCCCGCGCCGTTGGCCCCGATCAGCGTCGCCTGCTCACCTTCATGGAGCACAAAAGAGACCTCGCGCACCGCCTGAATACCGCCGTAGTGAACGCTAAGCCCGGAAACACGCAGTAAAGGTTCAGCCATGTTTGTGTCCTCCCAGCCAGGCGGCAATCACCGCCGGATCGCGCCTGACGTTTTCCGGGGTGCCGGTCGCAATTACCCGGCCGTAATCCAGCACCGTTAGACGGTCGCAGATCCCCATCACCAGCTTGACGTCGTGTTCAATCATCAGCAGCGTTTTCCCGTCATCGCGAATGCGCTTCAGCAGTTCGCCAAGCGCCACTTTTTCGGCGGCGTTCATCCCGGCAGCGGGTTCATCAAGCGCCAGCAGCAGCGGTTCGCTGGCTAACGCGCGGGCAATTTCCAGCCTGCGCTGATGGCCGTAAGCCAGATCGCAGGCGCGGTAGCTGGCGAACCGGGCGATGCCGGTATATTCCAGCCAGTGCCAGGCGAGTTCGCGGGTTTTCGCCTCTTCCTGACGTGCGCGCTTATGCCGCGTCAGCGACGCCCACAGGCCATTGCGGGTGCGGACGTGACGCCCCACCATGACGTTTTCCAGCACCGACATTTCGTTAAACAGGCGCACGTTCTGAAAAGTGCGGGCTACCCCCGCGCGGGTCACTTTTTCCACATTTCGCGGCGAATACGGCACGTCATTGAGTAAAAAAGTGCCGCTGTCCGCCGGATAAAGCCCGGTGATCAGGTTGAAACAGGTAGTTTTGCCCGCCCCATTAGGGCCGATCAGGCCGTAAATCTCGCCGGGCTGAATGCCCAGTGACACGTTATCGACGGCCTGAACGCCGCCAAAGCGCTTGCTCATGCTATCAATGGTCAACAGATTCATTTCTGCACCTCCCGGTGACGGACCGGCCAGATCCCGGCGGGACGCAGCAGCATGACCAGTACCAGCGCCAGCCCGTAGAACAGCTGACGCAGGATTTCCGGGTCAATCAGTACGCTGCCAAAGAGCGCCTGCTGGACGGGTGCCGCCTGGCTGCGCAGCAGTTCCGGCAGCGCCGTTAACAGCACGGCACCGAGGATCACGCCGGGGATATGCCCCATCCCGCCCAGTACCACCATCGCCAGCACGGCAATCGACTCCTGTAAGGTGAACGATTCCGGGGAGACAAATCCCTGGAAGGCGGCAAACAGCGCGCCCGCAACGCCACCGAAGGAGGCGCCCATCGCGAAAGCCAGCAGCTTGTAGTTACGCACGTTGATGCCCATGGCGCGCGCCACGTCCTCATCTTCACGAATCGCGTGCCATGCGCGACCCAGGCGCGAGTGCTGCAAACGCAGGCAGACAATAATGATCGCGACAATCAGCAGCACCAGCAGGTAGTACCACAGCCACAGCGAAGGGATTTTCATCCCGAACCAGTGCTGTACGCCGCTGAACTTCACGCCAAAAAGCGAGAGCGTGTCGATCCCGGAAATACCTTTCGCGCCGTTGGTAATGTTGACCGGGCGGTCGAGGTTACGCATCAGAATGCGGATGATTTCGCCAAAGCCGAGGGTCACGATAGCCAGATAATCACCGCGCAGTTTGAGGGTGGGCGCGCCCAGCAAAATCCCGCACACCGCCGCCAGCAGCGCGGCGGCAGGGACAATCAGCCAGTATGAAAAATGCAGGCCGTCAGGAAACCAGGCCTGAAGCAGCGGAAAGGCTTCCAGTAAATGCGGAGATGCCAGCAGCGCCGCCAGATAAGCCCCCACCGCATAAAACGCGATAAAGCCCATGTCCAGCAGGCCGGTGAAACCGACCACGATATTCAGCCCCAGCGCGAGCATGATATACAGCAGCGCGAAGTCGATGACCCGCACCCAATAGTTGCCGCCAAGCTGCCCGGCCACCACCGGTGCGAGGATCACGGCGAGGGTAAAGAGTACCAGGCCGGCCCACGGGCGGCGTGACGATGGCGCAGCGGCCTGTAATGTTGGCGTTGTCATATCGTCTCCTATGCCCTGTGCGCCACGCGCTCGCCAAGAATGCCCGCCGGGCGGAAGACCAGCACCAGAATGAGGACAATGAACGCGAAGACGTCCTGATAATTACTGCCGAAAACGCCGCCGGTCAGTTCGCCCAGATACCCCGCGCCCAGCGCTTCAATAACCCCAAGCAGGATCCCACCCAGCATGGCACCGCGAATATTGCCGATCCCGCCGAGCACCGCCGCCGTAAACGCTTTAATCCCCGGCAGAAATCCCATCGAAAATCCGGCGTTGCCGTAGTTGCTGGCCATCATCACCCCTGCCAGCGCGGCGAATACGCCGCCAATGGCGAAAGTCAGGGTGATAATGCCGTTCGGGCTGACGCCCATCAGACTGGCAACTTTTGGGTTCTCCGCCACTGCGCGCATTCCGCGCCCCAGCCGGGTAAATTCGACCAGCACCCACAGGCCGAGCATGACCAACAGCGCCAGACCAATCGTAACCATGCCGGTCACGGTAATGATGGCGGGCGGGTGCGCGTCGCTACCCTGAGTAATGGCAATCGGCTCCATAGACAGGATTTGCGGAAACATCAGCGGGTTGCGGGTCCAGATAATCATCGCCACCGTTTGCAGCAGGACAGAAACACCGATGCCGGAAATGAGCGGTGCCAGCCGCGGCGCGTTGCGCAGGCGGCGGTAGGCAAAGCGTTCGGTCGCCATCGCCAGCAGCGCGCAAACCGCCATCGCCATCATCAACGCGAGGCCGAGACGCACCAGCGCTGGCAGCGCGGGAAAATGGCTCTCCAGCATATTCATCGCCGACAAAGTGGTCAGCGCGCCGACCATCAGGATATCGCCATGAGCGAAGTTGATGATGCGCAGAATGCCGTACACCATGGTGTAGCCCAGCGCAATCAGCGCATAGATGCTCCCCAACATAATGCCATTGATTAATTGTTGTATTAGTGTGTCCAAAACGTACCCGACAAAGTGCTCAATGTTGAGGTACATTCCAACAATTGAATTAAATTGTGAAATACGGAGATATTATTTCTTATGATAATTGTGATGTCTTTTATCTTTCTGTTTTATAAGTAATTATAAAAACACCTTTTGATGGATTAACCTTACAGAAGTCAACATATGAGAAAAACAGAACAATCGCCCGCCGTGCAACCGGCACTTTCCGGGGCATTGACCCACGATCCTCCCCTGCGGGCAGTACGCACTTTTGAGGCCATCGCCCGCCTCGGCAGCGTCACGCTCGCCGCGCAGGAGCTGGCGATTTCCCCGTCGGCGGTGAGCCACCAGCTTCGCGTGCTGGAAGATTTTTTGCAGATTGCGCTAACGGAGCGCCAGGGGCGGCGGCTGATCTTAAGTCAGCAGGGCAGAGATTATTACCGCTCGATTCGTTCCGCGTTTAACGTGCTGCGCCAGGCGACGGAGCATCTGGTCGAACAGGCGCAAACCCGGCAGGTGACTATCAGCCTGATCCCGCTGTTTGGCATGGGCTGGTTTATTCCGCGCCTGCCTACTTTTGTGCGGGCTAATCCGCAAACCGAAATCAACGTGGTGTACGCCAACCACCGCAACTACCTGAGCGATGCCTCGGATATGTCTATCCGGTTTGGCAACGGTCAGTGGGCGGGCTATCAAAGCGAGCGGCTGATTTCCGGCAAAATGGTTCCGGTTGCCAGTCGGGCATTTCTGCGCCTGCACGGGCATATCGATACCCCGGAACAGCTTCAGCAAATGCCGCTGCTGCATGATGAAGAACGTTCCACCTGGCCGCAGTGGTTTTTACAGCAGAACGTGCGGCGACCCGCCAGAATGAGCGGGCCGCTGTTTGAGGATGGCTTGCTGACCCTCGCCGCCGTACAGGCCGGGCTGGGCTGTGCGCTGATGCGCGAGCCGTTAATCGCCTCCTATCTTGAAAGTGGCGAACTGGTGAAGCTGTTCGATTTGCCGATTGACGATGGCCGTCATTATTACCTCTGCGTGCGCCAGGACAGCGAAATGACCGAAGAGGGCAAACTGCTTCAGAACTGGCTGCGGATGCATAAAAGCGTGGAGGAATAGCGCCGCGCGATCGTCAGTTGCTCAGGACATTTTCAGGCCGCTGCCCCTCTTTGATTACCGCGTGCTGCGTTTCTTCCCGCGCCTGACGCAGCGGCGGCGCGGCGGCCTCCAGCGTCAACTGATGGGTATGAAACGCGGTAAGAGCCTGATGATGCGCCACGCTGACAATTGCCGCGTGCGGCAATCCGGCGATAAGCGCCTGATAGACCGCCGTTTCCGTTTGCGGGTCCAGCGCGCTGGTGGCTTCATCAAGAAACAGAAAATCAGGCTGATGCAGCAGAACGCGGGCAATCGCCACCCGCTGCTGTTCTCCGCCGGACAGCCGATGCTGCCAGCGGTCTTCACTGCCAAGCAGCGCCACTACGCCCGGCAAAGAGGCGGTTATCAGCGCCTGCCGACAGGCTTCATCGCTGAATGCCGCTTCGTTATCGGGATAGCAAAGCGCCGCTTTGAGCGTCCCCACCGGCAAATAACTCTTCTGCGGCAGGAAGAAGATTTTGCGATCTCTGGCAAAGACGATCTCCCCCGCCCCCCAGTTCCACAGCCCGGCACAGGCTCTGAGCAGCGTACTCTTACCCACCCCGGACGCGCCCCGGATCAGCCAGCGCTCGCCGGGCATCACCTGCCAGTGGGTAATTGCTGTTAACGGCGTGGCGTCGGGCGCGTACAGCCGCAGATCCCGGCATTCGAAACCCGGTAAATCGTGTTCATAACGGCGCAGGGCCGAGGGTTTGTTCTCAACCGCCTGTAACGCCGCTTCCATATCCCGCAGCCGGTTAGTCAGCGCCAGCCAACGGGTGAAGCCCTGATACGCCTGCATAAAATAGCTTAGCGTGGCACCCAGCGACCCATAAGCCATATGGATACGGGTCATGTCGCCGAAAGTGATCTCCCCGCGCAGCAGTTGCGGAAGCGCCAGCAGCGTCGGCAGCGGCGACAGAAAATGCGAAAAGATGCTCTGCCCGAACGAGACTTTTAAGCCGCGAACGATCACCGCCAGCGCAATGGCCCTGACGCGGGCAAAGCGCTGGATCAGCCGATCGCCTTCCCGCTGCCCGCCCTGATAAAAGGCAATTTGCTCCGCGTTCTCGCGTACCTGCACGCCGAGAAAGCGGAAATCCCCTTCCGCATTCTGCTGTTGCATATTGAGCCCGATTAACGATTTTCCCAGCCAGTGCGACAGCGCCACCTGCAAAATGATAGCGATATACGCGGCGTAAACCATGTAGCCGGGGATCGACCATTGCCCGCCGAGCAGTGAAAAATGCAGCGTCCCGGAGAGCGACCACAGCAGCGCGGTATAGGTCACGGTATTAATCAGCACCATGACCAGGCTTAAAAAGAAATTAAGCGTTGCCGGGATCAGCTCGTTAACGTCGTCGGCGATGCGCTGATCGATATTGCTCAGGCTGCCATCGCGCTCAATATCATAATACGCGCGGGTACTGGTCCAGCGGCGGACATAGCGCAGCGTCATCCATGTCCGCCAGCGCAGGGCCAGATACTGATTACCGAGCACGTTAATCCAGGTCATCATCATCGCCCCCAGTCCGAGGACAAAGCTCAGGATGAACAACGGCTTAATTTTCTGCCAGTCGACCGCGATCAGCGCGTCGGTGAACGCCCCCGTGACCCGGTTCGACTCCACGTTGACCCAGGCTGACCCCAGATTAATGCCGATCATCATGCCCAGCAGCGCAAAGGCCAGCCAGCGTTCCGAAGAGCGCCAGTACGGAGAGAGGATCTGCCAGACGCCGGGTCTTGTGGCCTGAAGCCCGCGATCAGAATGCATAGGTGCCCGTCAGACGCCAGGTCCGCCCGTCCTGCACGCCGAGGTACAGCGGCGTTGAAGTCCCGTAAAAGATATCGCGGTCAAAGACGTTATCAACGCCTAACTGTACTGACCACGCGGGCTGACGGTAAAACACGGCGACATCGGTTTCCGTCTGGCTGCCAATAGTAAAGTATTCGCTCTTGTTGCCATTTTTGGTGGTTCTGGACTGGGTGCGCGCGCCGATGGATGCCCCCGCCCCCTGCAGCCGCCCTTCCTGAAATTCCCACGACGTCCAAAGGCTGGCGCTGTGGCGCGGAATATCGGTTGAAGAGACCGTATTCGGATCTTTATTCTGCGACCAGGTATAGCTTCCCGCGACTTCCCAGCCGGGCAAAATAGTGCCGTTCAGATCGAGATCGAAGCCCTCCGTTTTACGCCCTTCGCTGCCAATTGCCCGACCATTGCTCCACACCACCACGTTATTCTCGCGAATATCAAACAGCGCGGTGGTCAGGGTTAAATCATCTTCCAGCAGATTAAACTTCAGCCCCACCTCTTTTGATTTCCCGGTGGAGGGCGGGAAGATGCTGCCGCTGCGGGTATCCACCTGCGGATTCCCCTTAAAGCTGTTGAGATAATTGACGTAGGCCGTCACGTCCGGGGTGATATCAAAACTCAGCCCGTAGTTCGGGATCCATTTACTGATATTAAAACTGGACGGCTTGCCGTTGGTCAGGTAGCTGTTATTCCAGCTCGAACGCTTCAGGGCAAACTGAAGATGCAGGCGCTCCCAGAAATCGACCTGATCCTGGAACAGGAAACCGCTCTGGATCAACTTACTGGTGTAGGTCTGACCGGACGGCTCCCCGATATCCGGGAAAGAGAGCGAGCCGGGATCGTATACGTTGCCGTTGGTCAGGATTTTAAAATCGCCGTCATAGCTGGCGTAGCGTTCATACTTATAATCATGGCCCAGCAGCAGGGTTTGCTTCACCGGGCCCGTCTCAATCACGCCGCGAACATCGTTTTGCAGGCTCCAGGTTTGGTTGGTGTATTTGTTCGCCAGCGGATGACTGGTTTTATCGCCGTTATCGGCGATATCCAGCGTCTCGTTCATCTTCACCTGACCGTAGGTGCTCTGATAGTTGGCCTTGCTGTTAAAGGTCCAGCCGTCCACCAGATCCTGCGCGATTTCATAATAGACATTGCGGGTGCGGGTCTTGAAGTGATCGTCTTTATCGCCGAGGCGATAATTGCCCAGCTTCTGGATCTGACCATCGGTATAAAACGTTCCGGCTGGCCCGGAATCGCGCGTCTGATTAAATTCCGCCCCCACCAGCACGCGGGTACTGTCGCCCTGCCATGCCAGCACCGGCGCGAGATAATCCGCATGGTTGCCGTTAAAGTCAGGAAAGGCATTGCTGGATTTCATCGTCGAGACATTCAGGCGGTAGCTGAAGGCTTTATCGTCGGTCAGCGCATCGCCCAAATCGAAAGCGGTTTTAAACTCGCCGTAGCGCGCGGCCTCCACTTTCACCCGACGCAGCGGCTCGGTCACCGGCTTCTTACGCACGATGTTAATCGTCCCGGCGGGCGAACTGCTGCCTGAAAGTACCGACTGCGGGCCTTTCAGCACTTCAACCCGCTCGACGCCCTCAATCGCGGTGCCCTGCCCGATGCCGACGTTGCTGGAGTCGGAAACGCCGTCTGTCAGCCCGGAAGTGATATTTTGTCCGCGCATCCAGAAGGTGGTGGTGCCACGGTTCGAACGCACCGCCACCGTCCCGCCGGAATTTTTTAACGCATCCTCAAGCGAGGTCGCCTGCCGCTCGGTCAGCAGTTTATTGCTGATCACCGCCACCGACTGCGCCGTTTGCTGGAGCGGCGTATCGGTACGCAGCGCCGAGGAAGAGTTCGCCGGGTTGAGGACGGTTTCATCTTCACTTTCTCCGGTCACCGTGATCGCTGGCAGCGTATTTTGCTGGCGCTGGGCGAGATCCAGATCGGAGGCGCGGGAGGAAATAATCGTCAGGGTGCCATTATCGGTGGTCGTCAGCAGCAACGGCTTGCCCTGCAACAGGCGCAAAATCGCGTCGCGCGGGGTGTAGCGCCCTTTCAGCGGCGGGCTTTGCAGATTCGCCACCAGTTGCGGACTGAACGAAATCGTCTGCTGGCTCTGATCGGCAATCGCCAGCAGACCACTTTGCAAGCTGCCGCCCGCAATTGAAAAATCGTGCGTATTATTTTGTTCCGCAGCATAAATTGCTGGCGCAACGAGAGTGGCCCCGATTAATAGCGCAGAATGAATATTAATTACCCCGGTAAAATATAAATTATTGCTGAAATTGAAACGGCCCTGCCGATTCACACACTGCTTCGATTTAATCATGTGCTTTATCACCATCAACAGAATTATAAAATTGGATTTATGTGTTTGCATAATGGCTGTACATCGACGGGGAAAAAACGACACTCAAAATGATAAATTTTTTTAACGCTATTGATAAATCAACGGATTAACAGCGTACTCCGGCTTACTGGCGTTCTGATTCGCCCCCGCAACCGCCTGCGCCAGTGCGGTGTTTTTCCATCGTTAATGCGTAAATGCGATAAATGAATAAGGTTATCTGAAAAACATATTTTTACTTGCCGTTATTTTGCCTTAAAAACTTTTTAACGAGCGGTACGTTATTCTCATTCTTTTTTATTCAGCCAGGGGTATCCCGGTTTGGGTTTTATTATTTATTGTTAGCCTCGGGGATATGCCATGTATACGGAATCAAAAAATTTTCAGGGTAAAGCACCCGACCTGCTTTCATTAATATTCCGCAGCGATTACCGCTGGCTGATAAACCGGTTACGCAAAAATATTGCCTACGGCTGTGAGCCGGAGGACGTGGCCTCCGAAGCCTTTTTACGGCTGGCCGCCCTGCCCGATCTCAACGCGCTGCGCGAACCACGCGCCATGCTGACCACGCTTGCCCGGCGCGTCCTGTTTGAAAACTGGCGCAAACGCGATCTGGAGCGCGCCTGGCTGACGGCGCTGGCGAGCGAGCCGGAGCGCAGCCATCCTTCCCCGGAAGAGAGTGAAATTTTACTGGAGGCGCTGCTGGCGATCGATCAGGCGCTGGAAGGGCTGTCGGTCAAAGCGCGGCAGGCCTTTCTCTACAGCCAGCTGGACGGCCTGACCTATGCGGATATCGCCGCCCGACTCGGCGTGTCGGTCAGTATGGTCAGAAAATACATCACCAGCGCGTTGACCCAGTGCTATCTCGCCACCCGGCCCGCCGACGATCAGGATTAACAGGATGGCAAGATTACACCCACAGGATGACGTGGCGCGGCAGGCCATTGAATGGATGGTGCTGTTACGATCCGGGGAAGCCACCTCACGGGATTACGACGCGTACCTGAGCTGGCGAAGCGCGCAGCCCGCGCACGACCGCGCCTGCCAGCGTATCGAACAGACGCTGGGGCAGTTTCAGCCGCTGCTGAAAGCAATGCCGCCGGAGCCGCTGCGCCAGGCGCTGCTCGCCCCGTCCAGCCGTCGCAAAGCCCTGCATTACGGTCTGGGCGCGATTGCTACCTTTACACTTGGCGCGACGTTGCTCAATCAGCACTATCCGCTCTCGCCCCTGCTTGCCGATGTCAAAACCGTTACCGCCGAACGCCGCACCCTGGCGCTGGCTGATGGCAGCACGCTGACCCTGGACGCGCGGACGGCGCTTGATCTTGACGTCAGGCGCGACACCGCCCTGCGTCAGCTTACGCTACTGAACGGCGGCGTGCTGCTGGAGGCGGTGCAGGACCGGCAGCGCCCGTTTCACATTACCACCCGCCAGGGCACCATCCTCGCGCTGGGCAGCCGGCTGAACATCCGCTATGAGGATGACGGCGTGCATGTGGGCGTGCTGGATAACGTCGCCAAAATTACCAACCAGCGCGGTCAGAGCGAGTTATTGCAGGCCGGACAAGGCGTCTGGTTTGACGAGCGCTCGCTGTACCGTATTGCGGTAAATGCAGAGGCGGAAACCGCCTGGACGCGCGGGCGGCTGGAGGTGCAGGACCGCTCGCTGGCCTCGGTCGTGCGCTCGTTGCGCAGCTATACGCCGGGCATTATTCGCGTCGATCCCGCCGTCGCCGACCTGCGGGTCAGCGGCAATTTTCCGCTTAACGATATTAACTTCACCCTCGACTCGCTGGCCCAGACCATGCCGATTGCCATCGTGCATACCACCGATTACTGGGTCCATATTCAGCCTGCCCGCTATGCAGGATCGGCCTGATACCTAAAAAATTAAGCTGGCCGGTGTCACTTTTCATTTTTCATCGCACAGACAGAAAGGGGCAGGACGCGCCTTTATCAGTACGGGCAGGATAATTTCCGACAGGGCAACAATGGCAGGACAACAGGTGCAACGCGCATTAACTAAAACACTGATTGGGGAACATTTCCCGCAGCCGCTTGCGTATGCCGCCGTAAATCCGGCGACCCCGCCGCGCGCGGCGCGTCATGATTACTCAGGACCTGCGCTGGCTTTGCTCAGCGTCATCGCGCTCCATGCGGTGATGGCGGCCTGGCTGGTCACGCGAACGACGGAATATACGCCGTTAAATCTGGTCACGCCGCAGGAGAGCGCCAGCATTCAGGCCTCGCTGGTTGAATTTAGCGAACCGCCGCCCGCGCCTGCGCCCGTCGCGCAGCCGCAGGTGCTGACCGCCGATCGCGGCGAGCGAGAAGTGGCAAAAAGCGAAAGCAAACCGCCGGAGGCGGAACAAAAACCCGCGCCAGCCAGGCCGGTGGCTCCGGCACCTGTACGGAAGGTCAAAAAAGCGCCGCCGGTGAAGCCCGTGGTGTCAAAACCTGCGCCTCCCCAGCCCGTGAGAACGCCGCCGCCGGGACCGGCCACCACCAGCGGACACTCCCCCGCCCCGCTGGCAGGCAGCAGCAGCGGGCGAATGATGCAAAGCAACAGTAGCGCGCAGCCGAAAAACGTTTCCGCCATCGGCTGTGCGGTCCCGGAGCCGGACTACCCGCGACGCGCGCGCAGGCTCAAACAGGAAGGGGAAGTGCTGGTCCGGCTGGTGGTTAACCCGCAGGGGCTGCTGACCCGCTATGAGATTGCCCGCAGTAGCGGCGTTGAGGCGCTGGATCAGGCCGCGCTGGCGGCCGTGCAGAAAACGCGCTGCTCGCCCTACGTTGAAAACGGTCAGGCCATTACGGTCATGACCCTGCAACCCGTTAATTTCAGGCTGGCGCGCTGATACCCGGCTGCCGACTATTTCGTTAAGAGGTTACTCATGAATACGCTCGATTTTCACCATTTCTGGCAGCAGGGCGACGCCGTCACCCATGCGATTGCCATTATTTTGCTGGTTATGTCTCTGCTTTCCTGGACCACCATTTTGCTCAAGGGAATACAGCTTTACGCCCTGAATAAAAGCGTGCTCTATAGCCGCCAGCGTTTCTGGCAGGCGTCCTCCCTTCAGGAAGGGGCGGACGGCTTTGGCAACGCGGCGTTTAATCCGTTTCGTCATCTGGTGGTCGAAGGCCACGCCCTGCTGAAACATCCGCATAAATTTGCCTCAACCCTGGGCGGTCACGTTGATTTAAGCGACTGGCTGGTGCGCGGGCTGAGCAATGCGCTCGACGCGGGGAGCAGCCGCTTACAGTCCGGGCTGGGGACGCTGGCCTCCATCGGCAGCACCGCGCCGTTTATCGGTCTGCTGGGAACGGTATGGGGGATTTTTCACGCCCTGCAAACCATCAGCGCCATCGGCCAGCCGGATATTTCGCAGGTTGCGGGACCGGTCGGCGAAGCGCTGATTATGACCGCCTTCGGCTTGTTCGTCGCCATCCCGGCGGTGCTCGGTTATAACGCCATTAACCGCCGCAACCGGCTGATCCACCAGGCGCTGACCCGCTTTGCCCACGATCTGCACGCCTGGCTGCTGACCGGCGCACGCGTCGAATCCGGCCAGGCCGAGTGGAGCACCGCGCCCCAGCCTGTCGTTGAACGCTCCGCATAATGAGGTTTCACCATGAGCATGTCATCTCCGTTTGAGGAGCAGAACGATCCTCTGCTTAACGATATCAATATGACGCCGTTTATAGACGTCATGCTGGTACTGCTGATTGTTTTTATGATCACCCTGCCGGTGGTCAACCATGCGGTGAAGGTTGATTTACCGAAGGCCAGCGTGGAAAAAATGGTTCAGGATACGCAGGCGATAGACCTGGCGATTTCAGCCAACGGCGACCTTCACTGGAATAAAGAAGCCCTGACCGAAAGCCAGTTCTTCGCTCGTCTGGATGCCCTCGCGGCACAAACGACCGTTCCCGATATCCGGCTGTTCGCGGACCGGGCGGTAGAATATGGCCGGGTGGCCTGGGTAATGACCAACGCCCAGCAGCGCGGACTCACCAAAATCGATTTCGTCCTGCAACCGGATAAATCCTGACGCAGCCCGGCAGGCGTGCCGTTCGCCTGCCGGACATAAAAAACCTCCGCCAGCGGTAACACTTTTCCTCGCTCATTGCACATAACAAGTAACTCACTGAACGCGCAGGAATACCACAATGCCTTCTGATTTTTCCCCCGACCCCGCACGCCTGCAACGCTATGCCGCGCAGGTGCTGGACTACGCGCGGCGCGAGGGTGCCGATAGCGCGGTTGTCAGCGTGTCGCACGCGCAGAGCCGGACGCTGCGCGTGCGACATAGCGAGATTGATACGCTGATCCAGAATCAGCATCAGGGTCTTTCACTGACGCTGTTTCACGGACAGCGCGCCGGTTCGGTGTCCACCTCCCTGCTGACCGATGAGGCACTCAGAAACGCGGTGGCGGCGGCGAGTACCCTGGCCCGCTATGGCGATGACGATCCGTGCAGCGGCCTGCCCGATCCCCGGCGGCAGGCAACGGAGATTGTCGATCTGGCGTTGTACCACCCGGCGACGCTCAGCGTGGACGACGCGCTGGCCCTCGCCCGCCAGACCGAAGCCGCGACAGACAGCGCGCATCCGGGACGCTGCGCCAGCGAAGGCGCTGAAATCACCTCATGGCAGGGAGAATTTATTCTGGCAAACAGTCAGGGCTTTAGCGCCGGTTTTCCCGGCTCATCGCACACCCTTCAGGGGCACGCGCTGGCAAGAGATGAACACGGGCGGCAGCAGGGATTCTGGCATGACGCCCAACGCTCGCCTCAGCGCCTGGCATCACCACAGGCCATTGGCCGCACCGCCGCCGACCGGGCGGTCGCGCAACTGGGAGCGGCTCCGCTGACCACCCGCCGCTGTCCGGTGCTGTTTGAAGCGCCCGTCGCGCACAGTCTGGTGCATCACCTCGTTGGCGCACTTAGCGGCGGCGCGTTGTACCGCGCGACCTCTTTTCTGGGATTATGCGCAGGCCAGCGCATTACCGCTTCCCATCTCAGTCTGCATGAGGATCCGTTAATTCCCGGCGGCTGGGCCAGCGGCTGCTTTGACGCTGAAGGCGTGGCCGGAACGGTGCGTGAGGTGGTGAATGAAGGCGTGGCCTGCGGTTATTTTCTCAGCAGCTACAGCGCCCGCCGCCTCGGACTGCAAACCACCGGCAACGCCAGCGGCGCGTGGAATCTCAGCCTCAGCAGCTCGCTTACTCGTCCACAGGACGATTTGCCGGGGCTGATCCGCCAGATGCATCGTGGACTGCTGGTGACGACGCTGCTCGGCAACGGCTTAAACCCGATCAGCGGCGACTACTCGCAGGGGGTCGCCGGATTATGGATTGAAAACGGGGAAATTCACTCCCCGGTCACTGGCATTACCATCGCCGGAAATCTGAAAACCCTGTGGCAGCGCTGCATTGCGCTGGGCGCGGATACGCACACGCGCGGGGCGCTCTCCTGCGGCTCCCTGCTGATTGACGATATGCAACTTGCCGGGCTGTAACAGGAGATCCCATGACCCTCAATACGTTGAATGCTTATCCCACTCCTGCCGACTTCGCCCTCACCCCGGCGGAGATCCAGCAGGCGCTCGGCCTGATCGTGCAGCGACAGGTCGATTACGCCGATCTCTATTTTCAGCGCCGGACCCAGGAAAGCTGGCAGGTGGAAAATGGCATTGTCCGCCCGACGGGCTTTAGCCAGGATCAGGGCACAGGCGTGCGGGCGGTGAGCGGTGAAAAAACGGCGTTTTCGTTTACCAATGACACCGCCCTGCCCGCGCTGCTTAACGCCGCGCGCACGGTGCGTGAAATTTCCCGCCACGGGCAGACTGCCACGGTTCCCCGGCTGGCAAGCGTGCCGTCCACCCATGCCGAACCGCTTTATCCGGCGCTCAGTCCGCTTTCTTCGTGGAATGAGGCGCAAAAGCACGCGCTGCTTGCCGGTATCGATCGTCAGGCTCGCCAGCGCGATCCGCGCGTCAAAGAGGTCACGGCGCAGCTGTCGGCTTCCAGCGAGGCGGTGATTATCGCCCGCCACGACGGACGGCTGGTAGTGGATTATCGTCCGCTGGTTAATCTGTCAATTTCGGTAGTGGTGGAACAATTCGGACGCCGGGAGAGCGGATTTAGCGGCGGCGGTCGGCGGCTTGATTACGGCTTTTTTAGCCCGCAACGCGTGACCGGCTGGATTAACAGCGCCGTCGGACAGGCGCTGAATAACCTTGACGCCGATCCCGCGCCAGCCGGGACGTTCAGCGTGGTGCTCGGCGCGGGGTCGCCCGGCATCCTGCTGCATGAAGCGATCGGTCATGGTCTTGAGGGAGATTTTAACCGCAAGGGAACGTCCGCCTTTTCAGGATTGCTGGGTGAACGCGTGGCGGCACCGGGGATCACCGTGGTGGATGACGGCACCCTTGCCACCCGTCGCGGCTCTTTGCATACCGATGACGAAGGGACGCCAACGCAATCCACCCCGCTGATTGAAGACGGCATCCTGCGCGGCTATTTGCAGGACAGCCTGAACGCCCGCCTGATGAATACCGCGCCGACCGGCAACGCCCGCCGCGCATCTTATGCTTCCTTGCCGCTTCCCCGGATGACCAACACGCATATGCTGGCCGGTGACAGGCCGCCGGAGGAGATTATCGCCTCGGTCCGCCAGGGCATTTACGCCGCCAGCTTCGGCGGCGGTCAGGTGGATATCAGCAGCGGCAAATATGTTTTTTCGACCACCGCCGCCTGGCTGATTGAGAACGGCAAAATCACCCGTCCGATCAAAGGAGCGACGCTTATCGGTCACGGTCCTGAAGCCCTGCTGCACGTCGCGATGGTCGGCAACGATCCCGCGCTCGACGAGGGCAATATCGTTTGTAGCAAAGAAGGTCAGACCCTGCCCGTCAGCGTCGGTCAACCCACGCTACGTATCGACAATATGACGGTTGGCGGCTCGCAATAGCGCTGCTTTTCCGTTCCCCGATGACTATGGAGACACTATGTCTGACATTATTGCCGTCAGCGATGATTCGCTGACCACTTTACTCGCTTCCTCCCCGGCGGTGCTGCTGGATCTGTGGGCACCCTGGTGCCAGCCCTGCCGGGCATTAGCGCCGCATCTGGAAACGCTGGCGCGACAGGCCAGCACGGGCTTCACCATCGCCAAGCTGAATGTGGATCTTTATCCTGACATTCAGCAGCGTTTTGCCGTGCGCGGCATCCCGACCCTTCTGCTGTTCAAAGACGGTCAGGAGGCGTCGCGGCAGGTTGGTGTTAAATCGCTGACCCAGTTGCGCATCTGGCTGGAAGCGGAAGGCATTACGCTGAACGAGCAGGCCGCTGCCGCGCCAGCGCCCTCGCGCACGCCGTGGCCTGCTTTTTATAACGATGCCTCGCTGCACGCTTTTTTATCGACGCGCCTGAAAAATCACGCGCTGGCGAATGAAATTAAGCCGGGCTTTATGCCCTACTGGACCGACAATCAGGGCACGCTTTCCGCAGTCATTGCCCATCATGAGCAGCCTGAAGTATTTGAACGGATCACCGGGCTGCCCGTCGCGCTGGCGTTTGTGCTTGAACAGGTGCCATTCTCCACGCCGGACGAAGTGGAAGCCCTGTTTAACGTGCTGACGCCGGGCAAGGACGTGTCGCAGGTGCCGCTGCGCTGGACGCTCGACCTGCTCAGCGACCGTTATTTTGCCTGGTCTGACTGGTTGCAGGATGCCGATCTCGATGCCTTACGCAAGCAGTGGTGCGAACGGGTGTCGCGCCATCTGGCAGGTGAAACGTTGCCGTCAACCGTCTGGACGCCACTGGTGAAGGCCACCACCGACGAGCAAAAATTTGCACAGCCTGCCTTTGAGCTGGAAAACAATCTGATCGCGGCACTGGGCGCACTTTCTCCGCTTCCTGATGCGTCCGAAATCTCCGCCTGGGGCAGCGCAAAAATACAGCTCGGTTTTGCGCTGGCGCAGATTATCGAAATCCGCGCTGGCTGGAGCCGCGAAGACCGCGCCGCCCCCGGCCTGCGCGAACGCTGGTTCAGGGCGCGTCAGGCCCAGGAGCCGGAGCAAACATTCACCGATCAGCGACTGAAGGAAATGCGCGATCTGTGGCTGTCGGAAAACCGGGATTTTGCAGCACGGGAAGACGCGCTGTACGCCGACTATGGTGCGCATGTGCAGCGTTTGCACGCGCCGCTGCAGGAGAATCTGCTGAGGTTGCTGAGAGAAGCACCTGAGTTTGTTGTGTGAGGGGTGCGGAACTGTGTGGGTGTGGCGTTTGCTGGAGGGGCAAACGCCGCAGGCGTGTTTGGCTGATAAGGGATGTATCAGGATTTTTTCGGTGTGCAATGGCGGCTTAGTACCAGGAGCGAACGTTGATGTTAGTGTTCTTAGGCAGAGGCACACCTGAATGGCTGCCTCCTGATAATAAGGTCATTAATTTTGGATATTATTTTTCATATCCATATAAATTAATCCTACCTGATAAATACTCACCTAAATATACTTCACTGATTTTATTGAAGCCTTGCTTTGTAACTTCGTTTTCCAACCACTCATTGTCCTTATTAAGGATTTCGAGCAGATCATGGTTGGCTAAACCATCCACTATAATTGGATAGCGTATATTTTCATCACCACTTTGTATAATGGTTAACTGCCCATTTTGTTCGAGAACCACACGCTTTAGTTGTTCTATTTCATAAATACCATTTGCTCTTAATTTGAACATCAAATCATTTGCAGAAACACCATTCCGTAAACACTCCTTAACATTAACGCTGCCATTATGGACCAACGTGATAGGTTTCCCATCAATTATTCTTTTGACTAACCGATTATTTTCTTTCAAGAACTTAAGAACAAAGACCAAAAAAGTCCATATAATTAGCACCAGCACAAACTGTAGTACGGTTATCGATTCGTTGTAAATTACGCCACCTATAATCCCCCCCAGCACATAGTTTTGAACCTGATCCATTGCGGATGAGGGGGCCAGGTTTCCTTTCCCCATGAGATTTATTTGCACAATTAAACACAGTATCCCCAGACCCAACTTAATAATGATAGGTAAATAAATTATCATTTCCACTCCTCATTTTTTTATGATTTCTATTTCTGGGTTTACTAACGAAACCTCTACTAAATTATAGGTTTTTTGATCCAGACTTAAGTTAACGCGATAATAAAGATCATTCATTTTAACGATAATGCCATCAGAGAGTTGTACTGAACTGGAAAATATAGAATTCACATTCACCTGTTTTTCTTGTGATAACAACCTGACAAAGTTAACCATTTGTGATGATTGGGAGTGTATATTTTGACTGTCGGTATAATCTGCATACTGAATACCAGAAATGAATAGTAAAAATAAGAAGGCTATGATTGTTAAGTCACGATATTTAGTTTGCAAGCGATGGCGCATATACAGACTAAAAACAACGATCAGGATGAATAAAGTACTAAATATAACGATGTATTTTAAATAATCATTGATGTTAGACTGCATTTGTAGATAATCGATGCTATAAAATTTCATATATGTATAATCCCTAAACCCTCACGACCCCATTTCTATTATAGTAACACATTGCCATTTTCCGCTCTGATGTTACTTAACAACTAATAATTATCAGTTATCAGCTGAGATTTGTCATTATCCTTTAAGCCAGCTGAAATAACCTGCTTTCTATGACTCAGGGCACCCCGATGTAAGTATGCGTTCAACACTCCCGCTGTTCGCTCATAGCAGCGTCTGCCCGCCTCGTGCCAGAAGCTGATAGTCAACGTATTGATTTGCCAGCCAGCAATCGCGGTAAAGCGTGCCGTACCTTCCCACAGGGAATGAAATATCTCCAGGCTGTATCTTAAATGACAGTTTGAAGCGCACGTGTTAACAGAGTACAGGAAAAAACATAAATGCCCTTCCGGGCATTTATGTTTTGCTGGCAACTATCCTGAGATGACTGCTTAAAATGCCATGTTTTTACACAAGCATTAATGAAAAAACAGAGCAATCAGGATAATGATTGGAATAGGTACACCTAAAAAGAACAGTAATAATGAGCGCATTTTAAACCTCCCGTATAATTAAAGATTATAAATCACGTTTACGGCCACCGAAGGTCGCACACAGGCTAGCTACAAAGGCACCTGCCAGCAGAGAAATGAATGTCCAGAGCATGAGATAGCTCGTGGTTTTGCGTGCGGTATCGGCAGCTTGCTGCGCTTTCTCCTTCGTTTCTTTTAATTTAGCCTGGGCTTTGTCATAGGTGCTCTGTACCCGCTGTTCAGCCTCTTGCTGACTGATACCCGTATTTTGCGCAATCAGTCGGGCGACATACTGACGATCTTCCTGGGGTAAAGCGCCAGTGGTAATGCTGTTGGCAAATATGCCGGTTACTTCACCTAACTGTGCAGGAGAGACGGGTTGGTGAGATGCAGATTCCGTTGCAGGAGCAGGAGCCGCGGTTGACGAGGCGGGATCGGCTGCACCGTTTGCTGGCGTGGCAGGATCGTTCGCCCTGAACAGCGAGTTAACGAAATAGTCCATTGACGAACCGGGTGCTGCAGATGACCCGTTAGCCATACTCGCTGCACCCGTCGCCGTGGCCACCGCAGCGCCCCCGGCAACCGTACCCACGATTTTAGCCCCCCCGCCAACAATGGCACTCATCGTGCTCGTTAACAACGCAGCAGATACCAGCGCCGCCACAGCCCAGGACAAAAACCCATGTGCAGTATCGCGGAAATAAACTTCATCAGTGTGGGTGTCGATCCATTTCGTGCGCAGTCGTCCGGCTAAATAGCCTCCCATGCCCGACGCAACAATTTGCGTGAATGTCAGCCAGGCTATGGCCGCGATACCCACCGTACCTGCGTCAAGCCCGCGACTTTCCCATGGCGAAACGGACGTAAGACCTAAACCGGCACCCAGCATAAGCAAAATCAAAGAGAGGGATGCCGCTGCTGCCGCGCCAGCGAAGATGGCACCCCATGATACAGCGCTGCTGCTCGTGGCGGGCAGAGGCAGGCGCGTATCGGGATACGTAGTGTTAACGGTGGAGTGTTCGTGGATGTGAGTCATAGCTGTTGTCCTTTAATTAATCTTTGCGTTCGGAACCAGGAACTACTTGAAGAAACAGGAAACATAATCACGTTCAACACTAAGGCTCTTCAGGAGCCGGGTGATGTCATTTATAAAAAGTAAAGCTATAAAACTTAAAAAGTTTAAAACTAAATATCACAATGGAAATTTATTCCATGCACTAAGGATAGTAGATAATTTTTTGCTAAATGGACTTTGAGCGTTAAAAATCCGTTACCGCTAAAGATGGCGGATTTTATAGTGAGCCTTAGATTTATCAATTACGCTACGTCGGTGCTGCGGTCTGAGCACCAGACCTGACCGGAGACATACGAATATTCTTCAGATGCCAACAGAACATTGAGAGCGGAGATACTGCTTATCCCACGCAGGGAATCACCTTGCTTATCTCTGTCCCGGACAATCGCTTTCTGTTTCGGCGTGGAGTGAATGCGCGTTCTTCGTTTCATGGCAACGTCACCTTGATTAAGGATAGCGCTGCATCCATCGGTTGAACTCATAGCCGGAAGCGCACGTTCGAATGAACCCGCCAGCAGTATTGCTGGCGGGTTTCTGGGTTTATTACCAGGGCCAGATATTATTCGCATAGTCGATGAAGAGATGGTTTCTATCGTTCCTGTGTTGTTCAATCACACTGATCATTCCGTTGACGCTGGTCTTTACATCAATCTCTGCTTCAACTGCGCCGTCCAGCGTGCCCATGGCCGTCGTTACCCAGCCAGGATGAATTGACAGAACCGTATGCCCTTTTTGACTGATATCCATGAAAATACAACGAGCCAGCATATTCAATGCCGCTTTACTGGCCCGGTAGAGCTCCAGACCTATTCCCGGTTCGCTATTGCTGGCAATGCTGCCCCGGTGCGACGACATAAAAACCAGCGTGCCGCCAGGTTTAAGCATCGGCATAAGGTGCCGTGCCAGACGGGCAGGACCAAAAGCATTAGTCATCATAATCTGCTGGAATTCAGCATCGGAGGCCTGCAACACTGACTGATGCAGGGGGCCATAAATTCCGGCAACCATAAAGATAATGTCAAACTGCCGAACGCTGAGCGAGGCGACAAGTGGCGCGATATGGGACGCATCAGTTACATCAATCTCACCGGTCGAGAGGCTGCCCGGATATCTCTCTGCCAGGGCGAGCAAGGAAGAGACATCAGTGTTCGGTAAGTGCGTGGCAAAAACTTCCCAGCCCTTCCTCAGCCAGGCCTCAGCCAGGCCCAGCCCGAGTCCTTTCTCCGATCCGACAATCAAAATACGCTGTTTTTTCATTATTCATGTGCTCCAGGTTTACTGTGCGGTATAACCGCCGTCAGCCATTAATACCGTCCCCGTAACGAAGCTGGCTTTAGGTGATGCAAGCCAGATAATTGCTTCAGCAATTTCTTCCGGCTGAGCCACTCGTCCAAGTGGATGAGCATCACCATAGCTGGCCAGCGTGGCCCGGCTGTCTTCCACAATGCCGGAAAGAATATTCGTTTCGACGACGCCGGGTGCGACAGCATTAACGCGGATACCATACTCAGCCGCTTCCAGAGCCAGAACTTTTGTTAACTGGACTATTGCGCCTTTTGAAGCCGAGTAGGCGGACGTTGCTTTCATGCCAACCATGCTAACTACGGACGCTACATTGACTATCGTTCCCTGCCTGCGAGGCTGCATGACCTTCAGGCTTTCCCTGCTCAGGAGAAAATACCCTCTGGCATTAATAGTCATAATGCTGTCCCATTCTTCAGCCGAGGTCTCGGTAGCAAGTTTATTCAGGGTTTTGCCCGCATTGTTAATGAGAACATCCACGTCACCGAATTCTGCCTGTGCGAGCGTCACCGCGCGGATAACCTCATGTTCCTGGCTGACGTCGCAAATATGTGTGACTACCTGATTATTCTGTGCCAGTGAATGCACCTGCGGATTAATATCCAGAGCCAGCACCTTCGCTTCATGACTCACCAGTAGCTTTACTGTCGCCCTGCCAATATCGCCTGCCGCTCCCGTGACAATCGCGACTTTGTTTTTCAGACCCAAAAAATCTGCCATTTTTATTCCTCAATTGCTGTGTTACGTTGCCAGTGCGCCATCTCATTCATCAGCCGGTACTGAAAATCCCTCGTGCGGATGCCCGGAACCCGTGTCCGGGGAAGATTGGAAGAACGGACGGTTTCAATAAGGAACGTTGCCATCACGGGTCGTTCCGGCAACGCTGTCCCCGGTTGATAGCACCGCCTTTGCAAGTGCCAGGCCCAGCCCACGGCTAATGCCCTGTAATAACCAGATCCTCGATTCAGAATGACGTTGCATAACCTCTCCTCCTTTCTTTTGTGACTAAAAGAATATGAGAAGCAGATAAACGTAACAATGTTGATTACTGTACAAACATTATCGTTTTCTCTCATAATCACTTTTAGTAAACTGTTTTTATCCGCAAAAATTATCCTTTCGTGTTTCCAGGGGGCGTGGTGTCCGCATTTACTTCAATATTTACGCGAAAAATGATCTCTGCTTTTCTGCCGCTTGCACCGGATGAAGGCTACTCACGCACCTGTATGAAAGAGGTCAAGCTGTTACGGGTAAATGAGTCTATGCCCCATACGCCCGTCCTTTATGAGCCGTGCATCGTTATTGTTCTGCAGGGAAAGAAAACTGGTTTGATGGGCGGACGGGAATTTATCTATGATGCCGGTCATTATCTGGTTGTCCCGGTTCCTCTTCCTTTTACCAGCCAGACCACTGCCAGCCAGGAGGAACCTCTTCTGGCTATATCTGTATCGCTTGATGTCTCCCTTATCGCCGAATTACTTATTGAAATGGGAGAAAGAGCCATAAACGATACTGAGAAGGCGGAAATAATGTTTTCCACCCCGCTGGGAGAAGCGCTGGCAGATACGGTTTATCGCCTTCTGGCGGCACTTTCTGATGAAGAGAAGGCCATGATTTTGGGGCCGGGTATTCTGAAAGAACTTTATTATCATGTACTGATAGATACTCAGGGAGCCTCAATAAGAGCGGCGCTCTCTGGAAAGGGGCATTTCAGGCAAATTGCAGCAGCTATCCGTACGATGCATACCCGGTTTATGGATAATATTGACATTGACATGCTGGCGAAGGTGGCCGGGATGAGTGCTCCCTCTTTTCACCGCCATTTCAGGACATTCACAGGCACAACGCCAAAACAGTATCTGATTTCCATCAGGCTGCACCAGGCACGTTTTTTAATGGTAAAAAGGAATGTAACTGCCAGCGAAGCCGCTTTGAGGGTTGGCTATGCTAGCCCGACACAGTTCAGCAGAGAATTTAGCCGGTTCTTTGGTTGTCCGCCCCAAAAAGAAGCTCATCGCTTACGTCACATATTAAAGGTTAAAGCTGAGTCATACTGGCCTGAATAATATCGTAACGGCTTTGGTGCCTGCTCTTCGCTCATGAGGGACAACCATACTCAAATCGCCCACATTGCAGGAGATTTGAGTATGAACATGTCACCGTTGAACAAGGACCGTATCATCGGACAAAAACGACCGATCTGGCCCTGTTCAACATGGCTTCGGACAGTAAGCTACGGGGCATCAGCGCTGCATCCCCCAGCGTTTTATCGTCGCTTTCTCAAGGGTAGAGAACACCACGCCCTCGACCAGCAGGCCGATGATAATCACCGTTGCCAGTCCGGCGAAGACCCGGTCGGTAAACAACTCATTGCGGTTCTGGAAGATATACCAGCCGAGCCCGCCTTCGCCGCTTGAAGCGCCAAACACCAGTTCGGCGGCAATGAGCGTACGCCACGCAAAAGCCCAGCCAATCTTCAGCCCGGAAAGGATCGATGGCAACGATGCCGGGATCAGGATCGTCACCACATAGCGTGGGCCGCTCAGCCCGTAATTGCGCCCGGTCATACGCAGGGTCTCCGGTACACTGCTAAACCCCGACCAGGTATTCAGCGCAATCGGCCACATTACCGAATGCACCAGCACAAACACCAGGCTGACATTGCCCAACCCGAACCACAGCAGCGCCAGCGGCAAAAGGGCTATGGCGGGCAGTGGGTTGAGCATCGCGGTCAGGGTGCTGAGCAGGTCGCGACCAAAGCGGGTAGTGATCGCCAGCGCACTGGCGACCAGCGCCAGCACGCTGCCAATCAGATAACCTTTCAGCAGCGTACTGAGTGAGTTGACAATCTTTTCCGGCAGTTCGCCGCTGCGCATATCGTCGATGAAGGCCCGCAGCGTATCAAGCACGCCGGGAAGCATCAGGTCGTTTTGCTGATAGCGCGCCGCCGCCTCCCACAACGCCAGCACCAGCAGGACCACCACGCCTTTGCGCAGCCAGGTCTGATTCCACAGCCGTCGGGAAAGCGGCAACGCCTCATCAACGGCAACATCGCGCAGCGGGCTCAGCGCGCGCTCATATTCAGGACGAATGAACGGTGGCTGCGACATAATCCAGCTCCTGGGTGGCAGACGATGAAAGCGTGTTCACCGCAGGCGGGAACAGTAGATGGTGGATATGGCTCGCCGCCGCCTGGAAGGCGGGACTGCCGAAATCATTAAGGCTGTACTGGTGGCAGTTCAGTTCTGCCCGCACCCGCCCCGGATGCGGCGACAGCACCAGAATACGGCTGCCGACCACCAGCGCTTCCTCAATGGAATGGGTCACGAACAGCAGGGTAAAACGCTCCTCGTCCCACAGGGAAAGCAGCTCTTCCTGCATGGTGCGCCGGGTCAGAGCATCGAGGGCGGCAAACGGCTCATCCATCAGAAGCATTCGCGGGCGCATTGCCAGCGCGCGGGCAATCGCCACCCGCTGCTTCATGCCGCCGGAAAGCGTATGCGGTAAGGCATCGGCAAAGTTCGCCAGCCCGACCTTATTGAGAAAATACAGCGCCTGGTCGCGGGCTTCCGCCCGCGTTGCCTTGCGGCTGGCAATCAGCGGAAACATCACGTTTTGTAGCACCGTCTTCCACGGTGGCAGTTGATCGAACTCCTGAAACACCATCATCCGATCCGGCCCCGGCGCGCTGATACGACTTCCTTCCAGCGTAATCTCACCGCGCAGGGGTTTGATAAACCCGCCAACCGATTTCAGCAGGCTCGACTTTCCGCAGCCGGAGGGACCCAGCAGGATAAAACGGTCTCCGGGCCAGACGTCAAAGCTGACATCATGGGTCGCGCGCACCCGGCGTTCACGGGTGCGGTATTCAATATCAAGCGCGTTGACCTGCAGCAACGGTTCCGCTGTGGTGAGCTGTGGCATAGGGCTCTCCTGTCTCACGTTAGCTGCCGGGATTGTCCCCGGCTTCATTGAAGAAATAGTCTTTCCAGGTGTCTGCTTTATTTTTCAGAACACCCAGCTCATGGAGTTTCTCCGCATACACAAAAGTGCGCTCGGGCGAAACGGTAAAGCTGATTTCTGGATCGTTAACGATTTTCTGCACCAGCGGCAGAGGCAGACGCGACTTCTCAACCCGGATATAGGTTTCCGCCGCCGCATTCTTATCGGCATTGATTATCTTCGCCGCTTCACTCAGCGCCCGATAAAAAGCGCGGTAAGTTTTCGGGTTTTCATCATGGAATTTCTGGGTGGTATAAAGCACGTTAAAGGTCGCCTGACCGCCCAGCACATCATAGGAACTGAGAATTTTATGCACGTTGCTGTGCTCAAGAGCCTGATACTGGAACGGCGGGCTGGAGAAGTGGGTGCTGATCTCCGAACCACCGGCGATCAGCGCCGCGCTGGCATCCGGATGCGGCAGACTGACGCTAATCCGATCAAAGCGCTTAAAGTCGGCGTTGCCGAACAGCTTTGCGGTTTCAATTTGCAGCGTCCGCGACTGGAATCCTACGCCAGCAGCAGGCACGGCAATGCGATCTTTATCGCTCAGGTCACGCACGCTTTTGACCGCCGGATTATTGCTTAACAGATAGTTGGGCATCGAGCCCAGCGAGGCGATAGCCTTAACGTTCTGTTTGCCGCGGGTGCGATCCCAGAGGGTCAGCAGCGGCGGCACGCCCGCCGAAGCGACGTCCAGTGCCCCTGAGAGTAGCGCTTCATTCATGGCGGTAGCGCCGGATAAGGTGCGCCAGTCCACCTCAATATCCAGCCCCTCTTTTTTTCCTTCTTTTTCGATTAGATTTTGATCCCGCACCACGTCAAGGATTAAATACCCAATACCAAACTGCTGCGCAATACTGATTTTCCCTTCCGCCTGCGCCTGGCCGCTAACTGCGTTAAGGGTCATGGCAATAGCCATCGCGGCTAAAAGATGATGACGTTTTTTCATTTATATTCCCCGGAGGTCTGTCACGAAAGGCAAATAATTGGCGATATTGCCTGCAAAAAAGAAATAATTTAACCGGCATTGCTTATATCATATCCGGCAATATAAAAATCTTTGCTGTATTATTCCTTTGCCAGCCAGCGGAATAGCTAAGTTATTTTTTATGGTTATGTTAAAAAACCATTCTGTTTATAGTTGGGCTTTGCTTTTAAATATCCACGAGCAATGCTGGTTGCTAAGGACGCGTTATGCCCGTACTCAGTGCGCAAACACTTCGTCATCTGTTACAACACCATCTTTTACGGGTAGATACCCCTGTCGATACCGCCCGTCAGGTGGCGGATAATTTGGTCGAGGCCTCTCTGAAAGGCCATGACTCCCATGGCGTCACCCTGCTGCCCCGCTATATCAACGCCATTCAGGTCGGGGATTTAAACCCGTATGCCGAACTGCGTCTGTTGCGCGATGAAGGCCCGCTGGTCTCCTTCCACGGACAGTGCGGTTTCGGTCAAGTGCTGGGTCAGCAGGCGATGAGCGTGGGTATCCGTCGGGCGCGTGATTATGGGGTAGCGATTATCGGGATTCATGAAGCCCACCACCTGGGACGTATCGGTGCCTGGGCGGAGCAGGCCGCAGAAGCCAGGCTGGTGTCGCTGCACTTCGCCAACGTCAGCGCCCCGTCAGCGGTACTGCCGTTTGGCGGCAAGCAGCCAAGACTTGGCACCAACCCGCTGTGTGTGGGGATCCCGCGCGCCGGTCACAATCCGGTGATCCTCGATTTTGCTACCAGCGCGATTGCCGGAAATAAAGCCCGGATTGCCTGGAATGAGGGCCGTCCGCTACCGGAAGGCTGCGCGGTGGATCACCAGGGCAACCCGACCACTGACGCCAGTAGCCTGATGCAGGATCCACGCGGTTCCCTGCTGGCCTTCGGCGGCCATAAAGGGGCCGGACTGTCGTTAATCTGTACCCTGCTGGGAGCCGCGCTCACTGGCGGACAGACTGAAAGCCACCGCTTCCCGCCACGCCCCGGCATTATCAATAATATGCTGTCGATTATCTTCGACCCGCTGCGTCTCGGTGCCGGTGAAGCCTGGCAGCAGGAAATGGAAGCGCAACTGGCCTGGCTGCGCTCATCCAGTGACGAGGTACAGATCCCCGGTGAACCTGAGGCCCGCCACTATGCACAACGCAGCGAAACGGGGATTTATGTCGATGAGGTCAGCTGGCAGCAGTTCCTTGACCTGGACCCGAACCAGCCGGTCTGAGTGAATGCGCACATTGCCTGTCAGAACTGCACGCTGCTGGCGTGCAGCGCCTGCTCCAGTGCGGCAGTTGATACCTCAAATGGCAACCGTTTCGCCGCCGAATCTGGAATAGTCACCCCTTCAGCAATCGCCCTGAATACCGTCGCAGCCGATGCACTGAGCGGCGCAAGCGTCAGCGGCATATCGTACTGACGCAAAAACGCCAGCAGTTCCGGGTCCGGTCCGGCATCGCCGCGCTCCAGCAGCGACTGTACCAGCAGGCAGAAGCCGACCTTTTCCCCGTGCAGCCAGTGATGCAGTTCAGGTTCCCAGGTCAGGCGGTTATGAATCGCATGGGCCACGCCCGGCGTGGAGTTGTCTTCCCGGATGCTGTTCGCCATTCCGGCTATGGCAATACTGGCGTCGATCACCTGAATCAGTGCTTCGCTGACGATTCCCTGCGCATTATCGATCAGGGCCTGGGCTCCGTGCTGACGGAA
Organism: Superficieibacter sp.; assembly: GCF_032071645.1. Classification (NCBI taxonomy): domain Bacteria; kingdom Pseudomonadati; phylum Pseudomonadota; class Gammaproteobacteria; order Enterobacterales; family Enterobacteriaceae; genus Superficieibacter; species Superficieibacter sp. The sequence continues at coordinate 74,501 of NZ_DAMAPU010000003.1, read as the reverse complement.
AGTGTCCAGTGCCTGACGGGCGGTTTGCACTTTAAGATTCAGTGCCAGACTGGCTGGTTCCAGGCGCTGATAAGGGGCGAACTCATACCATTTGGCCAGCGCATCAACGATACCGGCCTTCAGATAACGCACGTCGGATTGAGCGATAATTTCGCTGTCCACCAGCACTGCTTTCGGCAGTCTGTCCAGCAGCAGGCGGCGTTGATAGCGTCCGGCATCATCATAAATAATGGTCAGCGGCGACCAGGCCGCACAGGTTGCTGCGATAGTGGGAAAGGTAACCGATACGACCTGTTCCAGCCCATTAGCTACTGCTTTCGCGGTGTCGAGCACCCGCCCACCGCCAACGCCCAGCACCAGACCCGCGCCCGTCTGCTTCGCTCTGTGGCTGAAATGCGCGATCACCGTGTCGGAGCATTCACCGTTCATCATCTCCACCTGCCAGCGCACGTGATGCTGGCGCAGGCTGACTTCCAGTGCCGGGCCAGCCTGCGCCCAGGCGCGCGGGGTGGTGATCAGTAAAATATTCTGGCTTAGCGCGGCAATGATTTTTCCTGCCTCATGGCGCAGCCCTGCTTCGTGGTAATAGGTATCCGGAGATTTAATCGCCAGCATTGGGAAATTCCATCATGCAATATCCCTTGTGGGATATTATTTAAGGGTCTAGCCATGCTACGACATATATAATAATGTGCAATCCGTCGCCGCGGATTTTATTATCACTATTTTTACTGATCATGGATAAAAAACTGATAACGTGGCAAAGCGCTTGTATTTAAATACCCGACAGCAGACGATAAAAAAGAGTAAGCCCGCGCCGCTTCCAGATATCTCTGCATTCCCTTCCCCTGACCTTATTTCGCATTCCCCCGCTTTCCCAAAAGCCCCGCCGCCGCCAACAACACCCCCACAACACTCAAAACAATACTGACCAAAAACAAATCGCTGTAGTCACCGGTGCCGGTAAATCGTCCTCCCGTCACAGCTCCTGCCCCGATGCCAATATTAAACGACATGACATAAAGTGCAGATGCGAGTTCCGGGTTATCCCGCGACGCTTCAATTACCCAGGATTGCAGCCCGACGATGACCACTGAAATGGCGCATCCCCAGAGAAACATTACCCCACCGGCGCTGAGGGGGCCGGGCAGTTTTGTCAGCAAAAGTGCCTGACCAAGCGCGATACCGGCTCCGCCTGCCAGCGTCAGGATGTGAGGCCGGAGAGCAAAGCGGCTTATAAGCACGGTTCCGCAGGCCCCGCCCACGCCGAAGACAAAAAGTAATACGGTCAGAACGTCAGCATTCACGCCAGCGATTCCCGGCAAAAAAACAGTGACGTAGGTATAGCTGTTGAAGTGGGCGGTGATCAGTAACAGCGTTACGCCTGCCAGCAGACAGAGCAGGCCGGACAAGGCAGGTTTTCGCACATCAGAGGGCTTTGTTTTACGCACGGTTTCATGGGCGGAAGGCAGCCACCTGCAAGCAAAGCACATGATAATCAGCGAAAACAGGCCGAATAAACCAAAGCCCTGCTGCCATCCATAGTGATTACCCATCGCGGTGGCTACCGGCACCCCCATGACCACGGCCATAGAGATGCCGGAGAAAACGATAGCCGTCGCCCTGCTGGCAGGCATATTGCCTGCAAGCTTAATGGCATAAGAAGCGATGCCCGCCCAGAACACCCCATGCCCGAGGGCGGCAATGACTCGCAGCAGCAGAAGCATGATGAAACTGTCGGTGAGCATCACTAAACCGTTGCATACCGCGATAAGACCGAGCAAAAAAATGAAAAGCTTTTTTCTGTCGATTTTCTGGGTGAGCAGCGTCACCGGTATGACGGATAAGGTAATGACCCAGGCATACACGGTGATCAGCGTGCCCGCTTTGGCTCCGCTAATCTCAAGATGCTCTGCAATCTGATTCAGCAGGCCGACCGGCAGATATTCTGTTGTCTGCGAGACAAACGCGCCTGCGGCGAGGACAGATAACGCCTTAATCATCTTTTCCAGCCTCCTGCGTCTGTTTCAGCGGCATCCCGATTCTGCCCGTCCCCGTCAACCCGATCATTGTGCACCTCGTTCATCAGACTTCATGTTGCATTATCCTGCAAAATTACGCATATTAAAGCAATATAAAATGCAACTTGGCGCAATGAGATGAAATTACCCGATGCAAGAAGGCAGAAGATCCTTGATTTACTGAACCATCACGGTGAGCTACAGGCTTCGGCGCTGGCTGAGAAACTGGGGATCTCAGAAGACACGGTGCGCCGCGATTTGATACGGCTTGAGTCTACCGGGATGCTGCGTCGCGTGCGGGGCGGGGCCATTCCCCGTTCCCAGGTTCCGCTGCATCATCAGGAAAGACTGGGCAGAACGGGAGAGTCAAAACGCGCTATCGCTGCGGTGGCGGTATCGCTTATCCGCCAGGATGATGTGGTCGGCCTGGACGGCGGAACCACCACGCTGGCCATTGCGCAGGCGATCCCGCCAGGATTGCGTTGCACCGTGGTCACAAACAATTTGCCCGCCGCCATGACGCTGGCCGGGCACCCGGATGTCGAAGTCATTGTGCTGGGCGGAAAACTGTTTAAGCCAGCGATGGATATGACGGGCCATAAGGTGTGTGAGGAGTTACGCACGATGGCTTTCGACATCTGTTTTATCGGTGCGGCAGCAGCAAACCTCACTACCGGCTTCAGCAGTATCGATTATGACGAAATCCAGGTGAAACGTGCCCTGGCGAAGGCAGCCGAGCGCAGCGTGTGCGTTATTTCCGGTGAAAAGATGGGAAAACATTCCCCCTTCTCTTACGCCGCGCCCGGTGACATTAACGACATCATCACCGACGGGGATGCCCCGGCTGATGATATTGCGCTGTTCAAAAGCGAAGGCGTTAACGTCATTGTGGCGGATCACCTTACACAGAAATAAGGGACAACATAGTGGACGCAGAAATAAAAACACTCGCATCAGAAGAAATTTACCGTAACCGCTGGATGGCGCTTAAGGAAGACCGGATCCTCCGGGCCGATGGCAGTGAGGGGATCTATTCGGTTATTGAAAAAAGCGATTTTGTCGTCATTATTGCGCTCGAAAATGATGAGATTTACGTGGTTGAGCAGTACCGCTACCCGCTGAATAAGAGAACCACCGAGCTTCCGCAGGGAAGCTGGGAATGTTCTCCTGATGCCGCGCCAGAAGACGTCGCGGCAGGCGAACTGAAAGAGGAAACCGGTCTGAGCGCCGGAAAGCTGGAATATGTTGGCTATCAGAAGCTCGCGCAGGGTTATTCAGCGCAGGGCTACCATATTTATCTTGCCACGCAACTGACGTTTGTTGGACAGCAGCTTGATAAGGAAGAATATGGCCTGACGGTGAAAAAAATCAAAATCAGCGATTTCACGCAATTAATCGTTAACGGTGAAATCACTGACGCGACTTCTGTTACCGCTTTCCTGCTGGCGAAGGCTAAAAATATGATTACGGAAAATAGCTGACGGCGGCGCGGAATAAACGCGTTGCCGCTTTACTATTACGCCCGCTCACTGCTATCAGAGTGAGCGGCTCTGGCGTCATTAAATGTAAGAACCTCAGCGCGATATCTGATGCCATTTATCCGGGCGGTGCCGTACAAAAGGGCTATACTCCGGCGCATCAGATTTTAGCGTCATATCATCGTTAAAATCTTGTTGTTTATTAAAAGGGATCGTCGGCCATACACTGATATTCGCCAGCCTGTCGGCAAAATCTTTAGCGCTCTGGTCGAGGAACTGCTGTTGTTTTAATTTCTCGCAGCCATCAAGTCCTCCGCGAACGCCGTGGATCAGGTAAGGTTCAAGTACGGTGTAACCTATATAATGCAGAGCGTGCAGAGGCGGCCAGAGCATAAACCGCATGTCACCATCGCGTCCGTTATAGCTGCAGGCTCCCGCAGAGGCACCGGCAGTCACCGTGATTAATGCACGCTTACCTTGCATTACGCCATTTTCATGCCGATGCCTGCTGTCATATATTCCGCCATAGACAAAAACCCGGTCCATCCATCCTTTCAGTATTGCTGGCATACCAAACCACCAGAAAGGAAAATGCAGTAATAGCAGGTCTGAGGTTTTTAATAGTTCAATATGTCGCGTAATGTCTTCCGGCAAATTATTGCTATTCCAGTGTTGCCGTTGCTCGCGCAGGGCATCAAAGCGATCTGTTTCTTGCAGATGGGGATAAAAAATTTTCCCTTCGCGCGGATCGAAATTTTCAGTGTATAAATTTACCGTGCGAACGTTTAAGCCCTGGCCGGTAAATATCTCCCCGGCTCGGGCTGCCAGATACGCATTAAATGAATCAGGTTCGGGATGTGCAGTTATAATCAGTACATTCATACTTTTTCTCCGTAATGACTGTTCATCCATAGTGTTTTTTTTTAATGCCATATGCAATTACGCACCTCAAGGTAACCATACATGCCGTATCCAGGAAACGTTTACTCTGAAAAGTGTTCAGCACGCGATGCTCTGGCGCTGATCGCTGGGAAATGGGTGATGCTTATACTGCCTGCTTTAGCCGAAGGCCCCATGCGTAACGGGGAACTGCTGCGGAAAATAGAGGGAATTTCACAAAAGGTGCTGACTCAGACGCTCAGGCAACTTGAACGTCATGGGCTGGTAAACAGAATCGACTATGGTGAAAAGCCTGCCTGTGTGGAATACAGCCTCACTCACGTTGCCGCCTCTCTGGTAGACACCCTGGTTGCCCTTGACCGTTGGGCGGAGGTGAATTTTCCTGAACTGGATGCTGCACGAATCAAATACGATCGGCAAAATAGCACTGCTGACGGGGCGCATAAGCCATAAAAAAGGCCAGCCCACAGGGCTGGCCTTTCACTTTAACTCACGCGATTAATGCGCGGTTTCCGCCTTGTGCTTCTGCGCACTCTGGAAACTGTAGGTCAGCGCATTTTTCTCTTTGTCCAGCGCAACCGTGACCTGGCCGCCGTCCACCAGCGAGCCGAACAGCAGCTCGTTAGCCAGCGGTTTTTTCAGGTTGTCCTGAACAATACGCGTCATCGGACGTGCGCCCATCGCGCGGTCGTAGCCTTTTTCTGCCAGCCAGTTGCGGGCTTCCTGACTGACTTCCAGCGACACGCCTTTCTGATCCAACTGGACCTGCAACTCGACGATGAACTTATCGACAACCTGATGGATCACTTCACCCGACAGGTGATCGAACCAGATGATGTTGTCGAGACGGTTGCGGAATTCCGGCGTAAAGATCTTTTTGATCTCTTCCATCGCGTCGGTGCTGTTATCCTGGTGGATAAGGCCAATCGATTTACGCTCGGTTTCACGTACCCCGGCGTTGGTGGTCATCACCAGCACCACGTTGCGGAAGTCCGCTTTACGCCCGTTGTTGTCGGTCAGCGTGCCGTTGTCCATGACCTGAAGCAGCAGGTTAAAGACGTCCGGGTGCGCTTTTTCGATCTCATCAAGCAGCAGGACCGCGTGCGGATGCTTGATGACCGCATCGGTCAGCAGCCCACCCTGATCGAAACCAACATATCCCGGAGGCGCACCAATCAGGCGGCTGACGGTGTGACGCTCCATATACTCGGACATATCAAACCGCAACAGTTCAATGCCCAGCGCCTTGGAGAGCTGCACCGTGACCTCGGTTTTACCCACCCCCGTCGGCCCTGCAAACAGGAACGAGCCAACCGGTTTGTGTTCATGACCAAGACCCGCACGCGCCATCTTGATGGCTTCAGTCAGCGCTTCAATCGCTTTATCCTGACCGAAGACCAGCATTTTCAGGCGGTCGCCGAGGTTTTTCAGGGTATCGCGATCGCTTTGCGAAACGCTTTTCTCTGGAATACGGGCGATGCGTGCCACCACCGATTCGATATCCGCCACGTTAACGGTTTTCTTGCGTTTGCTGACCGGCATCAGACGCGCCCGCGCGCCCGCTTCGTCGATCACGTCGATGGCTTTATCCGGCAGATGACGGTCGTTAATGTATTTCACCGCCAGCTCAACCGCCGCACGTACCGCCTTCGCGGTGTAACGAACGTCGTGATGCGCTTCGTATTTCGGTTTCAGACCGTTGATGATCTGCACCGTTTCTTCCACCGAAGGTTCGGTAATATCGATTTTCTGGAAGCGACGCGCCAGCGCACGATCCTTCTCAAAGATATTGCTGAATTCCTGATAGGTGGTCGACCCCATCACCCGGATTTTGCCGCTGGAGAGCAGCGGTTTAATCAGGTTCGCGGCGTCTACCTGCCCGCCGGACGCGGCACCCGCGCCAATGATGGTATGAATTTCATCAATGAACAGAATGCTGTTTTCATCCTGCTCAAGCTGTTTGAGTAGCGCCTTAAAGCGTTTTTCAAAATCGCCACGGTATTTGGTGCCTGCCAGCAGCGAACCGATATCCAGCGAATAGACGGTGCAGTCGGCCATGATTTCCGGCACGTCACCCTGCACAATGCGCCACGCCAGCCCTTCGGCGATGGCGGTTTTACCGACGCCGGACTCACCGACCAGCAGCGGGTTATTTTTACGACGGCGGCACAGCACCTGAATAGCGCGCTCCAGTTCTTTGTCGCGGCCAATCAGCGGGTCGATACCGCCCACGCGCGCAAGCTGGTTGAGGTTGGTGGTGAAGTTTTCCATACGTTCCTCCCCGCCTGCTTGCTCTTCATTACCCGGCTGGTTTCCCTGATCGGAAGACTGGCTCGGCTCATCTTTACGGGTGCCATGAGAGATAAAATTCACCACATCAAGGCGGCTGACTTCATGTTTACGCAGCAGATAGGCGGCCTGCGATTCCTGCTCGCTAAAAATAGCCACCAGCACGTTCGCGCCGGTCACTTCACTGCGGCCGGAAGACTGAACGTGGAAAACCGCGCGTTGCAGGACGCGCTGAAAGCTAAGCGTAGGCTGTGTGTCGCGCTCCTCTTCACTCACGGGCAACACGGGCGTGGTTTGTTCGATGAAGGCTTCAAGTTCCTGACGCAGCGCTACCAGGTCCACGGAGCAGGCTTCCAGCGCTTCGCGGGCAGTGGGATTGCTAAGCAGAGCCAGCAGTAAGTGCTCTACGGTCATAAACTCGTGTCGGTGCTCGCGCGCTCTGGCGAAAGCCATATTTAAACTGAGTTCCAGTTCCTGGTTGAGCATTGGGCACCCCCCTCAATAGTTTGCCTTAATCAGGCTTTTTCCAGCGTACACAGCAACGGATGCTCATTCTCTCTTGCGTAATTGTTCACCATCATCACTTTCGTCTCCGCGACTTCAGCGGTAAAGACCCCACAAATGGCCTTACCCTGATAGTGAACCGTAAGCATCAGTTGCGTTGCACGTTCTACATCATAAGAAAAGAACTTTTGCAGCACGTCAATAACAAATTCCATCGGCGTGTAATCATCGTTCATTAACATAACTTTATACATAGATGGCGGTTTTAGCGCGTCGCGCAGCTCATCTTCTGTCAGTTGGTCAAAATCCAACCAATCGTTCGGTTTACTCATTGTCAGGTGTCATCTTCAGTTACGGATACCGGCACGTTTTTCACTGCCGCTGACTTGAGTCTATGCATACCATGAATCTACAACAGATATTAGATAACTATCATCTATCGTTATCATCCGCGACTTCTGTCACATTCCTGGTCAATAGCGTTAACTGCTTCAAATTTTAGCGCATTTTCCCCCGCTTCACTCCGCTAATCGCTTGACGCGATGCCTGATTTCTCTAAATTGTACAAGCTGGAGTTGGCGAGGTTTTGAACAGCTCCCAGTCCAACACCGGTTCATTCCATCTTACTTGCAGAAGAATTATGAAGGATGTCGAAGCATGGAAACGGGTACAGTTAAGTGGTTTAACAACGCCAAAGGGTTTGGATTTATTTGCCCTGAAGGCGGCGGCGAAGATATATTCGCTCACTATTCAACCATTCAAATGGATGGTTACAGAACGCTAAAAGCCGGGCAGGTTGTCCGGTTCGATGTCCACCAGGGCCCGAAAGGCAATCATGCCAGTCTGATTGTGCCCCTCGAAGCCGAAGCTGTTGCATAGCTCATCTGCTTCATTGTGTACATCCCGCCGTCAAAATGCCAGCCCTTATGACTGGCATTTTTTTATGTTTATTCTCGCGCCAGCGCATCCACCGGATCGAGCCGCGCCGCGTTACGTGCCGGAAGCCAGCCAAACAGCACCCCGGTCAGCGTTGAGCACAGGAAAGCGGTCAGCAGGGCGACGGGCGAGAAGCCAATTTCCCAGCCCGGTAAGAAAAGCTGGAGCGTGAAGGCGATGAGCATAGAAAGCCCAACCCCCAGCGCGCCACCTACCAGACAGACCAGCACCGCCTCAATCAAAAACTGTTGCAGAACGTCGCTTTTGCGCGCACCGACCGCCATGCGGATGCCGATTTCCCGCGTGCGCTCCGTCACCGACACCAGCATGATGTTCATCACCCCGATGCCGCCCACCAGCAGTGAAATTACCGCCACCAGCGTCAGGAACATCTGAAGAGTACGTGTGGTCTTTTCTGCCGTTTTCAAGACGCTGTCCATGTTCCAGGTGAAGAAATCTTTCTTGCCGTGGCGCAACGTCAGCAAACGCGTAAGCTGCTGCTCGACCTGCGCGCTTTCGTAACCGTCGTTCACGCGCACGGTAATGGAGTTAAGCCAGGACTGGCCCATTACTCTTCCGGCCATGGTGGTATAAGGCAGCCAGACGCGGAGAATTTTACTGCTGCCAAACATCGACTGCTTTTCTTCCGCCACGCCAATCACCGTTGCGGGCATGTTGCCGACGAGGATCACCTCGCCCACCACGCTGGCTTTATTGGGGAACAGCTGACGGCGGGTATTGCTGTCGAGCACCGCCACCTGCGCCCGGCCTTTGAGCTGCTCATCGTTGAAAGTGGTCCCTTCGCTGAAGGTCATGCCGTAGACATTAAAATACTGCCCGCTGACGCCGTTAGCGCTGGCGGCCATATCCAGGTTGTTGTACCGCAGGCGCAAACTCTGCGACACCGCAGGCGTCGCAGATTTGGTCCACGGCTGCTTCTGGATCGCCGTCAGATCATCATATTTCAGCGACTGCTGATACTGCGGATCGTCGTCACCGTAATCTTTTCCGGGATAGACATCGATGGTGTTGGTGCCAATGGCGCGGATATCCGCCAGCACCAGTTCTTTCGCCGCATCGCCGACCACTACAATCGACACTACCGAGGCGATGCCGATAATAATGCCCAGCATGGTCAACAGCGTGCGCATTTTATTGGCCGCCATCGCCAGCCATGCCATGGTCAGCGCCTCGCGAAAACTGCTGCTGAACTGCCGCCAGCCGGGAACATCCGCTTTGCTGGCCTGCTTTAACGCCGCCGTTGCGGTGGCTTTTGCCGGAGGATTGCTGACAATTTCACCGTCGCGGATTTCAATAATGCGCTCCGCCTGCGCCGCAACCTGCGGATCGTGAGTGACGATAATCACCGTATGCCCGCGATCGCGAAGCTGGTGGAGGATCGCCATCACCTCCTCCCCGGAATGGCTGTCCAGCGCCCCGGTCGGTTCATCGGCGAGGATCACCTGACCGCCGTTCATCAGCGCACGGGCGATACTCACGCGCTGCTGCTGGCCACCGGAAAGCTGCGACGGCTGGTATTCGGAGCGATCTTCAAGGCCAAGCCGGGCCAGCAGTTCGCGGGCACGCGTCAGTCGCGCCGCGCGCTCGGTTCCCGCATAAACGGCCGGAACTTCGACGTTTTGCGCCGCCGTGAGATGCGACAGCAGGTGATAGCGCTGGAAGATAAAACCAAAATGTTCGCGGCGCAGGCGGGCCAGCGCGTCGCCGTCGAGCGAGGCGACGTCAGTTCCGGCCACGCGGTACGTCCCGGCGCTGGGCTTATCAAGACAGCCGATAATGTTCATCAGCGTCGATTTACCGGAGCCGGACGCGCCGACTATCGCCACCATCTCCCCCGCCTCGATGCGCAGAGAAATGCCTTTCAGGACCTCAACGCTGCCCTCGCCGGAAGGATAGCTGCGGCGGATGTCATTCAGTTCGAGCAATGCCGTCACGGTTTAGCTCCGGGCAGCTTTTCACCGACGATCACCTCATCGCCCTCCTCCAGCCCTTTCACTACCTCAACGTCGGTGTCGTTGCGCGCGCCGAGAGTAACTTCACGGTCGTGAACTTCGCCGTTGCGCAGCAAACGAAGCTTATAGCGATTATCCCCTACCGCATCGCCGAGGGCTGAGAGCGGCACCGTCAGCACGTTGCGCACGCCGGAAAGCTGAATATGCACCTGCGCGGTCATTTCGAGGCGCAGCACGCCTTTCGGGTTCGGCACTTCAAAGCGGGCATAGTAGAAAATGGCATCGTTGACTTTTTCCGGCGTCGGCAGGACGTCTTTGAGCGTGCCTTCGTAGCGGGTCAGCGGATCGCCGAGCACCGTAAACCAGGCTTTCAGCCCTGGTCTGAGGTGGATCACGTCGGCTTCCGAAACCTGCGCTTTGACCAGCATGGTGCTGAGATCGGCCAGGGTCAAAATATTCGGAGCCTGCTGCGCGGCAATCACCGTTTGCCCCTGTAGGGTGGTGATTTCGGTGACTTCGCCCGCCATTGGCGCAATGATGCGGGTGTAGTCGAGGTTGGTTTTGGCGGTACTGAGCGTGGCCTGATTGCGCTGGATCTGTGCATCCAGTGTCCCGATTTGCGCCTGTTTGACTTCCAGCTCGGTGGCGGCAGTGTCAAGATCCTGACGGGAAATGGCCTGGGTTTTCGCCAGTTGCTGCTGGCGGGACAACGTCACTTTCGCCAGTTGCATTTCGGCAACCGCCTGCCGACGCTGCGCGCGCAGTTCCATTAGCGTGGCTTCCACCTCTTTGATCTGGTTTTCCGCCTGTTCAGGATCGATAACCCCTAACAGCTGCTCTTTTTTCACCTTGTCGCCAATATTCACCGATAAGGTTCTGAGCTGCCCGCTGACCTGTGCGCCAACGTCCACTTTGCGCAACGCGTCCAGCTTGCCGGTCGCCAGCACCGCCTGCTCCAGGTCGCCTTTACGCACGATCAGCGTCTGATACTGCGGCTGCGGCGCGTTCAGCGTTTGCCACAGCCAGATTGCGGCGACCACCACCAGTACACCCAGCAGCAGCCAGAGCTTTTTGCCCTTTCCCTTCAAATTCATAGAAATTCCAGATGACCGATCCTTTTAACAGAAGTCCTCATTTTATATTAATACGCTGTCAACGAAAGGTTAATGACAGGAAATCTGCGGTTAATCCGCACGACCGCGCGCCAGCCACAGCACGCGGGAGAACATTTTGCGCAGCAGAACCGGAATAGCGTCCGTTCCCCGCCGTCCGGCTTCCAGCGCCACTTCTATCGCCAGATCCGGTTTTGAGGTGCGGTGGATGGCTTTAATAATCACCCGCCGTGGGTTAATCGGGGCGTTCTGCGGGATCTGCGCCACCCGGTAATAAACGTCAGCAAAACCCTCGCGGTACATAAAATGTTCCATATCCAGTGCGGGCAGCGCAGTGAGGTGATCGCGCTCCCGCTGGCGGTCGTTGTCGAGCAGGCTGCGCACCGTTGCCGCATACTTTTTCCCGGCTTCGTCGCCGTCCACCAGCACGTGCCATTCAATGCCCATCCGGCGGGCAAACTTGATCAGCGGCTTCAGGCCGGACTGGGCAAACTCAATCACCTTCACCCCTTCAGCCGCAAAATGGTGACCGCACTGTCGCGCCAGTTCGTTAATCACCCAGGTTTCCGTCTCTCCCTCAACCAGCAGCCAGACGCGCGCAAACAGTGATGAAGGGCGATTAAAGCGGATGTGAAAAGCGATGCGCCGACCGTCTTCCGCGCTCAGCCCGCCCGGTCCCAGACGCCAGGCGGCAACCCGAGAGGATTCGCGCACCAGACGGCAGACGTGCTCTACCGGCGTGAGTGAGAGCAGTTCGCCAGAGTTGGTGGTCGTCACCTGCTGGAGCGGCAGGAGGTTGAGGAGGTTCCAGGCCACCGAAAGCATAATGGGATGCAGGCGCGTTTCAGGATCTTCAATCAGTAGCAGCGGGCGGGCGTCTTTATCCAGTCGTACCGTGCCTTTGGCCTGTAACAGCGTGGAGAACAGCCCCAGCAGGATCACCCGGTGGCTGCGTGTGCCGGGGCGGTCAATCATCCGGTTGATGACGTCGAGATAGCGCCAGCTTCGCTGCTCGTCCTGCGAGCGGCGGCGCATTAAGCGCTGCCGGGTGTTGGCGCTGCTGTGCTCGGCGAAGTAGTGCTCCAGCAGTTGGGCCATCGCCGACAGCCCCTCGCGCAGTTGTCCGTCAGAGAGATTTTGCGGGCTGGTCACCAGCTCCTGCGCCAGAAAATCAAGCTGACGGGCGGTAACTTCCACGTCCGGCAGATTGGGAACCGTGCCGTTGCGGATGCGGCGCATAAAGCGGGCATCGCGCAGGCGCAGGACCGGCATCAGGCGCATCAGATGGCAGGCCATGGCGTCGATGTCATTCAGCGGCAGCGCGTCGCCCCTGGCATCCAGAAAACCGCGCAGGGTCATCACCGTGCCGTCTTCGGCCAGCTCCCCTTCAAGGCGGTAAAGAAGACGATGATAACCGTCATCACCCGGCACCCAGCCAGCGGACAGCGGACGGAAGCGGCGGGCGTGATGCCGCCCCGGCAGGGCTTCACGGAAGGTCAGAATAATATGCAGATGGTGCTCGCGCCCCTGCACGTCACCTGCGGGAAACCAGAAATCGTTATGCACGAAGTGGTAAAGTTCGGCATCGGGGGAGAGGATCAGCGTCAGCGCATCCAGCAGGCTGGACTTACCCCAGGCGTTCTCGCCAATCAGGACATTGTTGTCTTCGAGCATTAATGACAGCCGGTTAATACCGCGAAAACCGACAATTTCCACGCGTTCGAGAAGCATAATTTCTCCTTAGCCTTTGATCGGGATCCCTGGTCCCATTGTATAGCACCAAAACGGTTTGCAGGGTACGGGCTTATCACCCATAACATATTGAATGATGAAGAGTATGCATAACTTTTCTTTTTTCCTGCGTCTTTACTCATTTCGGCGTTTTGGGTAGTGTCACTGTGCCATTCATTTTATTTAAGGGACTGGGGTTTCATGTTTTCGGGTTTGTTGATCATTCTTCTGCCGCTCATCGTTGGTTATTTAATTCCGCTGCATCGTCCCGCCATCCTCAGAACCATTAACCGGCTGCTTAGCGGGATTGTGTACGTGATCCTCTTTTTTATGGGCATCAGCCTCGCATTTCTGGAAAACCTGTCGCGTAATCTGCTGGCGATTTTTCATTATTCCGCCGTCAGTATTACGGTCATTTTGCTGTGCAACATCGCCGCGCTACTGTGGCTGGAGCGGGTTGTGCCGTGGCGGCACACCCATCAGCAGGAAAAGCTGCCCTCGCGCATCGCGATGGCGCTGGAGTCGTTAAAACTGTGCGGGGTGGTGGTGCTGGGCTTTGCGCTGGGGCTTAGCGGGTTGACCTTTTTACAGCACGCGACCGAAGCCAGCGAATATACGCTGATCTTCCTGCTGTTCCTTGTCGGCATCCAGTTGCGTAATAGCGGGATGACGCTGCGGCAGATTGTCCTTAACCGCCGGGGGATGATGGTCGGCGTGGTGGTGGTGGTCAGCTCCCTGCTGGGCGGGGCGATTAACGCTTTTATTCTGGGCCTGCCGCTGAAAACCGCGCTGGCGATGGCTTCCGGCTTCGGCTGGTACTCCCTCTCCGGCATTCTGCTGACCGAATCGTTCGGCCCGGTGATAGGCAGCGCCGCCTTCTTTAACGATCTCGCGCGCGAGTTGATCGCGATTATGCTGATCCCGGGTTTAGTTCGCCGCAGCCGCTCCACGGCGCTGGGGCTGTGCGGCGCAACGTCGATGGACTTTACCCTGCCGGTTCTGCAACGCTCCGGCGGGCTGGAAATCGTCCCTGCCGCCATCGTTCACGGTTTTCTGCTCAGCCTGCTGGTGCCGCTGTTAATGGCGCTTTTCTCGGCATAATACCTCTTTGGCGGTAGCCTGCTGCCGCCAAAATTGCGCTAAATCAATCTCCCTGTAAGTTGTTCCAGAAACCCCTTTTCTCCCACCGTTCACAGGCATAACCTTAAACATGTATTTTAAATATAACTTTAAAAGGTGTGACCATGTTTTGTGTGCAATGTGAACAAACCATCCGTACCCCGGCAGGGAACGGCTGCTCTTACGCGCAGGGTATGTGCGGTAAAACCGCTGAAACCTCTGACCTTCAGGATCTACTGATTGCGTCCTTACAGGGCCTGTCCGCCTGGGCGGTAAAAGCGCGTGAATACGGTATTATCGATCATCAGATCGATAATTTTGCTCCGCGTGCCTTCTTCTCTACCCTGACCAACGTCAACTTCGACTCGCCGCGCATCGTCGGCTACGCGCGTGACGCCATCGCCCTGCGTGAAGCGCTGAAGGCGCAGTGCCTGAATCTGGACGCCAGCGCTCGCGTTGATAACCCGATGGCCGACCTGCAACTGGTCAGCGACGATCTCGGCGATCTGCAACGTCAGGCGGCGGAATTCACCCCGAATAAAGATAAAGTCGACATTGGCGAAAACATTCTCGGCCTGCGTCTGCTGTGCCTGTACGGCCTGAAAGGGGCGGCGGCTTATATGGAGCACGCGCATGTGCTCGGCCAGTATGACAACGACATCTACGCCCGCTACCATAAAATCATGGCGTGGCTCGGCACCTGGCCTTCAGATATGAACGCCCTGCTTGAGTGCTCAATGGAAATCGGCCAGATGAACTTCAGCGTGATGCGCATTCTGGACGCCGGAGAAACCAGCAAATACGGCCACCCGACGCCTGGCCAGGTCAACGTCAAGGCGACCGCAGGCAAATGCATTCTGATTTCCGGTCATGACCTGAAAGATCTCTTTAACCTGCTGGAGCAGACCGAGGGCACCGGCGTCAACGTTTATACCCACGGTGAAATGCTCCCCGCCCACGGCTACCCGGAACTGCGCAAATTTAAACATCTGATCGGCAACTACGGCAGCGGCTGGCAGAATCAGCAGGTGGAATTCGCCCGCTTCCCCGGCCCCATTGTGATGACCTCCAACTGCATTATCGACCCCACCGTGGGCGCGTATGACGATCGGATCTGGACCCGCAGCATCGTTGGCTGGCCGGGCGTGAGCCATCTTGAAGGCGACGACTTTGCGCCGGTCATTACCCAGGCGCAGCAGATGGCAGGCTTCCCGTACAGTGAGATCCCGCATCTGATCACCGTTGGCTTTGGTCGCCAGACTTTACTGGGCGCGGCGGATACGCTGATTGACCTGGTGAGCCGGGAAAAACTGCGCCACATTTTCCTCGTTGGCGGCTGTGACGGCGCGCGCGGCGAGCGTAACTACTTCACCGATTTCGCCACCAGCGTGCCGGACGACTGCCTGATCCTCACCCTGGCGTGCGGTAAGTACCGTTTCAACAAGCTGGACTTTGGCGATATCGAAGGTCTGCCGCGTCTGGTGGATGCCGGTCAGTGTAACGATGCCTACTCGGCGATTATTCTGGCGGTCACGCTGGCGGAAAAACTGGGCTGTAGCGTCAACGATCTGCCGCTGTCGCTGGTGCTGTCGTGGTTTGAACAAAAAGCGATTGTCATTCTGCTGACCCTGCTGTCGCTGGGCGTCAAAAATATCGTCACCGGTCCGACCGCACCGGGCTTCTTTACCCCGGATCTGCTGGCGATACTCAATGAGAAGTTCGGTCTGCGTTCCGTGACCACCGTTGAAGAAGATATGAAGCAGCTGTTAAGCGCGTAAGGAGTTTTGCCATGACGATGCCAACCCCACAGTGTCCGTGGCGGATGCAGGTTCATCACATTCATCAGGAAACACCGGATGTGTGGACAATTTCGCTGCTGTGCCACGATTATTATCCGTATCGCGCCGGGCAGTATGCGCTGGTCAGCGTGCGCAATTCGGCGGATACGCTGCGTGCTTATACGCTTTCCTCCACACCGGGCGTCAGCGAATATCTCACCCTGACCGTGCGGCGCATCAATGACGGTGCAGGCTCGCAGTGGCTGACCCGCGACGTGAAGCGCGGCGACTATTTGTGGCTGTCGGACGCGATGGGTGATTTCACCTGTGAAGATAAAGCTGACGAAAAATTCCTGATGCTGGCGGCGGGCTGCGGCGTGACGCCGATTATGTCGATGCGCCGCTGGCTGGCGAAATATCGTCCTCAGGCTGACGTGCAGGTGATTTTCAACGTGCGCTCGCCGCAGGATGTGATTTTTGCCGATGAATGGCAGGACTATCCGGTGACACTGGTGGCGGAAAATAACGCCGCTGAGGGTTTTGCAGCGGGTCGCCTGACGGCGGAGCTGTTGGCAGGCGTCGCGGATCTGGCTTCACGCACCGTGATGACCTGCGGCCCCGCGCCGTATATGGAACTGGCAGAGCAGGAAGTCAAAGCCCTGGGGGTGACGCGTTTCTTTAAAGAGAAATTCTTTACCCCGGTTGCGGAAGCGACGACGACGGGCCTGAAGTTCAGCAAATTGCAGCCCGCGCTGGCGTTCTACGCCCCGGTCGGTACTACCCTGCTGGACGCGCTGGAGAGCAACAGGGTGCCCGTCACCGTCGCCTGCCGTGCGGGAGTGTGCGGCTGCTGCAAAACCAAAGTGGTTGCCGGGGAATATACGGTCACCAGCACCATGACGCTAAGCGAAGCGGAGATCGCCGACGGCTACGTGCTGGCCTGCTCCTGCCATCCGCAAAGCGATTTAGTGCTTGCCTGATAGCTGTTATGGCCTGCAACCGCAGGCCATTCATTTAGCGCCAGGCGGGATCGCGCGCCAGCGAATAGCGCCCGGCACCCAAAAAGGCAATCGCCAGCCCGCCAATAAAGAAGTAGGCAATGTTTTCAATCGCCCACGCGCCGGTTTTATCCAGCATCCAGGTGTTGTTGATACCGACCATCAACCACGCCACCAGCATGGTGAACGACAGCACCAGCGCCGCCGGGCGGGTTAAAATACCGACAATGATAAGCACCGGCACCACCACCTCACCAATCAGCACACCATACGCGATAAACCCTGGCAAGCCCTGCGCCACCAGCATTCCCCGAATGCCGTCGATTCCGTCAAAGAGTTTATGCAGGCCAT
Source organism: Superficieibacter sp. (assembly GCF_032071645.1). Taxonomy (NCBI): domain Bacteria; kingdom Pseudomonadati; phylum Pseudomonadota; class Gammaproteobacteria; order Enterobacterales; family Enterobacteriaceae; genus Superficieibacter; species Superficieibacter sp. Next base: position 57,311 of record NZ_DAMAPU010000003.1, on the reverse strand, counting down.
GAAACAGCATGAGTCCCCCCACGGCAAATCGTAACAACAGTTTGCCGACGTCTTCATGTGCAAGGATGCTATTGGTCCGAGTTAACAATCTTTTAACCATCTGAAATGCCTCTTATTTTGATTATCAATTCCGTCACATTACGCCTTTCCTGAAGGGAATAATAGCGGCGCAAATCACAGCAATTTGCCCGCATACAGACAAATTTCACCTAAGCTTGTAAGCGGTATCACACAAAGGAGATGGAAAACCATGAAACAAACCGTTGCCGCTTATGTTGCCAAAACCCTGGAGCAGGCGGGCGTTAAAAGAATCTGGGGCGTCACCGGCGATTCCCTCAATGGTCTGAGCGATAGCCTGAATAAAATGGGCACCATTGACTGGATGCCCACGCGCCATGAAGAGGTTGCCGCTTTTGCCGCAGGCGCGGAAGCGCAGCTTTCCGGGGAACTGGCGGTGTGCGCCGGATCGTGCGGACCGGGCAATTTGCATTTAATTAACGGCCTGTTTGACTGCCACCGCAATCATGTCCCTGTGCTGGCGATTGCCGCGCATATCCCTTCCAGCGAGATCGGTAGCGGTTATTTCCAGGAGACCCACCCGCAGGAGCTGTTCCGCGAATGTAGCCACTACTGCGAGCTGGTTTCATCCCCGGAGCAGATCCCCCAGGTGCTGGCGATTGCCATGCGTAAAGCGGTGCTGAATCGCGGCGTTTCGGTGGTGGTATTGCCCGGCGATGTGGCGCTTCAGGCCGCCCCGGAAAGCGCCAGCAGCCACTGGTATCCTGCCCCGCAGCCGGTAGTGACCCCCGCCGAAGAGGAACTGAAAAAGCTGGCGCAGCTACTGCGCTACTCCAGCAATATTGCGCTGCTATGCGGCAGCGGCTGCGCCGGGGCGCACAGCGAACTGGTGGAATTTGCCGGTAAGCTGAAAGCGCCCATTATCCACGCCATGCGCGGCAAAGAGCATGTGGAATACGATAACCCCTATGACGTCGGCATGACCGGGCTTATCGGCTTCTCTTCCGGCTTCCACGCGATGATGAACGCCGACACGCTGGTGCTGCTCGGCACCCAGTTCCCTTACCGGGCGTTTTATCCCACCGACGCGAAAATCATTCAGATTGATATTAATCCGGGCAGTATTGGCGCGCACAGTAAGGTGGATATGGCGCTGATTGGGGATATTAAAGCCACGCTCAGCGCCCTTCTGCCGCTGCTGGAAGAAAAAACCGACCGCCGCTTCCTGGATAAAGCGCTGAAGGATTACCGCGAGGCGCGCAAAGATCTCGATGACCTGGCGAAACCAGGCGAAAAAGCCATTCATCCCCAGTATCTGGCGCAGGAAATTAGCCGCTTTGCCGCCGATGATGCCATTTTTACCTGCGATGTCGGCACCCCGACCGTCTGGGCCGCGCGCTATCTGAAAATGAACGGCAAGCGTCGGCTGCTCGGCTCGTTTAACCACGGCTCAATGGCTAACGCCATGCCGCAGGCGCTGGGCGCGCAGGCTCACGCGCCGGACCGTCAGGTTATCGCGCTGTGCGGCGACGGCGGTTTCAGTATGCTGATGGGCGATTTCCTTTCCATTGTGCAAATGAAGCTGCCGGTGAAAATCGTGGTCTTTAACAACAGCGTGCTCGGCTTTGTGGCGATGGAGATGAAAGCGGGCGGTTATCTGACCGACGGCACCGATCTGCACGACACTAACTTCGCCCGCATCGCCGACGCCTGCGGCATCGCCGGGATCCGCGTTGAGAAGGCCGCCGACGTGGACGATGCGCTGCAACGGGCATTTGCCATTGACGGTCCGGTGCTGGTCGATGTGGTGGTTGCCAAAGAGGAACTGGCAATCCCGCCGCAAATCAAACTGGAGCAGGCCAAAGGCTTTAGCCTCTATATGTTGCGCGCGATCATTAACGGGCGCGGCGATGAGGTGCTGGAACTGGCAAAAACCAACTGGCTCAGGTAAAAAGAAGGCATCATCCTGAATCAACAAAGGAATTGCCGTGATTGACCTAAGAAGTGATACCGTCACCCGCCCCGGACGCGCCATGCTGGATGCCATGATGGCCGCCCCGGTCGGGGATGACGTTTACGGAGACGATCCCACCGTTAACCAGCTCCAGCGCTATGCCGCCGATTTAGCCGGTAAAGAAGCCGCGCTGTTTTTGCCCACCGGCACCCAGGCCAACCTCGTCGCCCTGCTGACCCACTGCGAGCGCGGTGAAGAGTATATCGTCGGCCAGGGTGCGCATAATTATCTGTACGAAGCAGGCGGCGCTGCGGTGCTGGGCAGTATTCAGCCGCAGCCCATCGACGCCGCAGCGGACGGCACCCTGCCGCTGGATAAGGTCGCCGCAAAAATTAAAGCCGATGATATCCACTTCGCCCGCACCCGCCTCCTTAGCCTGGAAAATACCCACAACGGCAAAGTGCTGCCGCGCGATTATCTTCAGGCGGCGTGGGAATTTACCCGCGAGCACAATCTGGGGCTGCACGTTGACGGCGCGCGGATTTTCAACGCGCTGGTGGAATACGACTGCGAGCTGGAAGAGATCGCCCGGTACTGCGACTCTTTCACCATCTGCCTTTCCAAAGGGCTGGGCGCGCCGGTTGGCTCGCTGCTGGTCGGTAGCCACGACGACATCAAACGCGCTAACCGCTGGCGTAAAATGACCGGCGGCGGAATGCGCCAGTCGGGCATTCTGGCGGCGGCAGGACTGTACGCGCTGCAAAATAACGTTAATCGCCTGCGCGACGATCATGACAATGCCGCCTGGCTTGCCGCGCAGCTGCGTGCCATTGGTGCAGACGTCATGCGTCATGACACCAATATGCTGTTTGTCCGCGTCGGCGATGCCCACGTCGCGCTCGGTGAACATCTGCGGGCGCAGGATATTCTGATCAACGCCTCGCCGGTAGTTCGCCTGGTCACTCATATCGACGTCAGCCGGGAACAGCTCGCGCAGGTCGTCGCCCACTGGCAGACCTTTTTAAACCGTTAAGGAGCCTGCCGTGCCGCAACGTATTCTGGTGCTGGGCGCCAGTGGTTACATTGGTCAGCATCTGATCAGGGCGCTAAGCCAGCAGGGGCATCAGGTGCTGGCGGCGGCACGGCGCGTCGAACGCCTGCAAAAAATGGCCCTGCCCGGCGTAAGCTGTCATCCACTCGATCTCAACTGGCCAGAACGGTTGCCGGATCTGCTTCAGGGCGTTGATACGCTTTATTATCTGGTTCACGGCATGGGTGAAGGTGGTGATTTCGTCGCCCATGAGCGCCAGGTGGCGCTTAACGTGCGCGATGCGCTGCGTGAAAATCCGATCAGTCAACTTATTTTCCTCAGCTCGCTTCAGGTGCCAGAGCATGAGCGCTCCGATCATCTGCGCGCTCGTCAGCTGACGGCGGACATTCTGCGCGACGCTGGCGTACCGGTCACGGAACTGCGTGCCGGGATTATCGTTGGCGCTGGGTCCGCCGCCTTTGAGGTGATGCGTGATATGGTCTACAACCTGCCGGTTCTCACTCCGCCACGCTGGGTGCGCTCGCGCACGATGCCGATTGCGCTGGAAAATCTGCTTTGCTATCTGGTGGGCCTGCTCGATCACCCCGCCTGCGAACACCGCATTTTTGAGGCCGCCGGTCCGCAGGTGCTGAGCTACCAGCAGCAGTTTGAACATTTTATGGCGGTCAGCGGTCGCCATCGTCCGCTGATCCCCATCCCGTTACCAACAAGCTGGATTTCAGTCTGGTTTTTAAACGTCATCACCTCAGTGCCCCCCACCCTGGCGAAAGCGCTGATCCAGGGTCTGAGGCACGATTTGCTGGCCGATGACCGCGCCCTGCGCGCGCTCATCCCGCAAACGCTCATCACCTTTGATGAGGCGGTGCGCCGCACGTTGCAAGAGGAAGAGAAGCTGGTCAACTCCAGCGACTGGGGCTATGACGCGCAGGCATTCGCCCGCTGGCGGCCCGACTATGGCTATTTTGCTAAACAGGCGGGCTTCACGGTAAAAACCTCCGCCAGCCGCGCCGCGCTGTGGCAGGTTGTTAATCAGATCGGTGGCGACGAGCGGTATTTCTTCGGCAATCCTCTCTGGCAAACCCGGGCGCTGATGGACAGACTTATCGGGCATCCGCTGGCGACAGGCCGTCCGGCGCGGACGTATTTACAGGTGGGCGATACGGTCGATAGCTGGAAGGTGATTATTGTCGAGTCGGAAAAATCGCTGGTCCTGCTGTTCGGCATGAAAGCGCCGGGGCTGGGGCGGTTGTGCTTTACGCTGGAGGACAAAGGCGACTACCGGGAGCTTGACGTGCGCGCCTGGTGGCATCCACACGGAATGCCGGGGCTGTTTTACTGGCTGCTGATGATCCCGGCGCATCTGTTTATTTTTCGCGGAATGGCAAAACGTATCGCTCGTCTGGCGGAAAAAATGCAAAACTGACCGCTTTCTTGTATTTTTCCCATTGCATAGCGCCGAAAATACCGGAAGAATGCGCACGAAATTCTTTAAAACACAGCGGATTGATATGAAGGTTCTGGTCACGGGCGCAACCAGCGGTTTAGGCCGAAACGCGGTCGAGTTTTTGCGGCATAAAGGCATCAGCGTCAGAGCAACCGGTCGCAATGAAGCGATGGGCAGGCTGCTGGAAAAAATGGGCGCGGAGTTCGTTCAGGCCGATCTTACCGAGCTGGTCTCTTCGCAGGCTAAAGTGATGCTCGCCGGTATTGATACCCTGTGGCACTGTTCCAGCTTTACCTCCCCGTGGGGGACGCAGGAAGCGTTTGATCTCGCTAACGTCCGCGCCACCCGCCGTCTGGGCGAATGGGCCGTGGCCTGGGGGGTGCGCAACTTTATTCATATTTCCTCGCCCTCGCTGTACTTCGACTACCATCATCATCGCAATGTGAACGAAGAGTTTCGTCCGCACCGCTTCGCCAACGAATTCGCCCGCAGTAAAGCGGCGGGTGAAGAGGTGATCCAGCTTCTGGCGCGGGCAAATCCGCAAACCCGCTTTACTATTCTGCGCCCGCAAAGTCTGTTCGGCCCGCATGACAAAGTGTTTATCCCGCGCCTCGCACAGATGATGCACCACTACGGCAGCGTGCTGCTGCCGCGCGGCGGCGATGCGCTGGTGGATATGACCTGTTACGAGAACGCCATCCACGCCATGTGGCTGGCCAGTCAACCTGCCTGCGACGGCCTGCTGTCAGGACGGGCCTATAACATCACCAACGGCGAGTCGAAAAAACTGCGCAGCATCGTGCAGACGCTGATTGATGAACTGAATATTCACTGCCGCATCCGCTCGGTGCCGTATCCAATGCTGGACATTATCGCCCGCAGCATGGAGCGCTTCGGCAATAAAACCGCTAAAGAACCGGCGTTTACCCACTACGGCGTTTCCAAACTGAATTTCGATTTCACGCTCGATATTACGCGGGCGCGGGAGGAGCTGGGATATCAGCCGGTGATCACACTGAATGAAGGGATCGAGCGCACTGCGGCGTGGCTGCGGGATCACGGGAAGTTACACCGCTGACGGGGAATGGATATCCTTGTGCCTGCCTGATGTCACCGGACTCGCCCCCTCTCCCCGGCCCTCTCCCTCAAGGGAGAGGGAGTGGTCAGTGCCCCGCAACAGGGTTGGTGCATCACTCAAGCCTGAGTAAAAATAACAAATCCAGTCACCACGCCGGACGGTCCCCTCTCCCGGGGGAGAGGGTCAGGGAGAGGGCGAAAACGTATCCCCGCACTCACCCCATTTCACCAGACGTTCCCCCTCTCCCCTGCCCTCTCCCTCAAGGGAGAGGGAGTGGTCAGTGCCACGCAACAGAGTTGGTGCATCACTCAAGCCTGAGTAAAAATAACAAATCCACTCACCACGCCGGTCGGTCCCCTCTCCCGGGGGAGAGGGTCAGGGAGAGGGCGAAGACGTATCCCCGCACTCACCCCATTTCACCAGATGTTCCCCCTCTCCCTCAAGGGAGAGGGAGTGGTCAGTGCCCCGCAACAGGGTTGGTGCAT
>NZ_DAMAPU010000003.1:0-51181 GCF_032071645.1 Superficieibacter sp. | reverse complement strand
CCCCTCTCCCGGGGGAGAGGGTCAGGGAGAGGGCGAAAACGTATCCCCGCACTCAACCCATTTCACCAGACGTTCCCCCTCTCCCCGGCCTTCTCCCTCAAGGGAGAGGGAGTGGTCAGTACCCCGCAACAGGGTTGGTGCACCACTCAAGCCTGCGTAAAAATAACATATCCAGTCACCACGCCGGACGGTCCCCTCTCCCGGGGGAGAGGGTCAGGGAGAGGGCGAAAACGTATCCCCGCACTCAATCCATTTCACCAGACGTTCCCCCTCTCCCTCGAGGGAAAGGGAGTGGTCAGTGCCCCGCAACAGGGTTGGTGCATCACTCAAGCCTGAGTAAAAATAACAAATCCAGACACCACGCCGGACGGTCCCCTCTCCCGGGGGAGAGGGTCAGGGAGAGGGCGAAAGGCAGAGCGCCAAAAGCCTCACTCCTGGCCGTATTTCTCCAGCAGTGCCTCGGCGATAGCCTGCGTCTGCGCATCCGCGACGCCGTTCCATAGCCCCGGGCGGAAATGCATCTGGAAGGCCATGATTACTCGCTGCTGCTCACACGCCGTCATCTCGGGTTTAACCTCGTAACCATAGCGCGCCAGCAGATCCAGCAGCGAGACCGTGTCCACTGGCGTATGCGGCTCGCGGCCGTCCAGGTAGAACGCCACCCGCTGCGCATCCGGCCAGGCGCCGATGCCCTGGGCGGCCAGTTCCTGCCATGGGAATAGCGGGCCGGGATCGTCTTTACGCTGGGCGGCGATGTCCGCGTGGGCCACCACATTCTGCGGCACTATCTGATAGCGGGCGATAATATCTTTCGCCAGCGGCACCAGCGCGGCTATCTGCGCCGGGGTAAACGGCGCGAAATATTTCACCCCGTCGCGTTTTTGCCAGCCGCGATTTTCCAGCTCTATGCCAACAGACGTATCATTAAGACGGGTTGCACCGCGCCAGAAGCTCGCCCCCGCATGCCACGCCACTTTCTGCTCCGGCACCAGTTGCCAGATGCGCGGCTTTCCACCTTGAACGGGCGGGACATCAGGGATCAGATAATGCGCGCTGACGTGTTTATCAGTAAGCGTCGCCAGCGAAGTATCGAAATCATCGGCGGTGTAGTGGATCACCAGCACTTTCACGCGCGGGTAAGCCGCCTGCGCCGGGTGGCGCGTATCCAGTTGATAACCGTCTTTATCGACGATCCCTTTTTCACCCGCGCAGCCGGTTAACAGCAGCGCCAGCGCGCAATACCAGGCGAAGCGTCTCATCAGCGCAGTTTCACCGCCGTGCCTGAGACGCTGACCATCAGCATACTGCCGTCTTTGCCCACCGTTTCATAATCAATATCAATGCCGACGACCGCATCCGCGCCCAGCGCTTTAGCCTGTTCGCCCAGTTCCTGAAAGGCAATTTCCCGCGCCCGGCGTAGCTCTTTTTCGTAGGCACCGGAGCGTCCGCCCACAATGTCGCGAATTCCGGCAAAGAAATCGCGGAAAATATTGGCACCGAGGATCGCCTCGCCGGTCACGACGCCGCAATACTTAGCGATAGTTTGCCCTTCCAGGGTCGGAGTGGTGGAATATTGCATTGTTTATCTCCTTCTTTAACGTTCAATGCCTTAGCTCGACATGCCAAACGCATTATCAAACTGATGCGCTATGCTTGAGAAGAAACACCATTATTATCGTAGATTGCTTATAAGGAAATCAGAATGCGCTACTCTGCTCTCGCTCTTTTTATGCCGTGCGCGTTGCTGTTGAGTGCCTGCACCACCGTTACGCCGGCATTTAACGATATTGGCACCCGCAACGGCCCCTGCGTTGAAGGCGGCCCGGATACGGTGGCCCAGAAATTTTATGACGCTCGTATTCAGAACCGGAACAACGATATTACCGCCCTGCGTCCGTATCTGAGTGACGATTTAGCCGCGATGCTTAATGACGCCAGCCGTGATACCAGCCGTACCGCGCTGCTGAAATCGGATCTATTCTCCAGCCGCAGCACCCTGCCGGAAAGCGCGAAAGTTGCCAGCGCTTCCACCATCCCGAATACCGACGCGCGGAATATCCCGCTGCGCGTTGAGCTGAAACAGGGCAGCGAGAGCTGGCAGGATGAAGTGCTGATGATACGCGAGGGCCAGTGCTGGGCGGTGGACGACGTCCGTTACCTCGGCGGCAGCGTGCACGCGCCAGCCGGAACGCTGCGTCAGTCGCTGGAAAAACGCTAACTATTTTATTGCGCAAAACAGAAATGTCGGTCCTGCGGCTAGCGGGTCGACATTTACGCTTCCCCGCTTCCCGTGCCGCTATTTTGTGCTAAGTTTAAGATATCTCGCGGCTTATAGTTAAGTTTTAACGCAGAAATATTGCATAACTATTCTGTCAACGGTACTATTTGCGGCCTCAATTGCTACAAGACTGCCCCGATGAGTATTCAATTAAACGGCATTAATTGCTTCTACGGCGCGCATCAGGCGCTGTTCGACATTACGCTTGATTGCCCGCAGGGTGAGACGCTGGTGCTGCTGGGTCCAAGCGGCGCAGGTAAAAGTTCGCTGCTGCGCGTGTTGAACCTTCTGGAGATGCCGCGCTCCGGCACGCTGGCTATCGCTGGTAATCATTTTGATTTCACCAAAACGCCTTCTGATAAAGCCATTCGCGAACTGCGCCAGAATGTCGGGATGGTATTTCAGCAATATAATCTGTGGCCGCATCTCACGGTTGTACAAAACCTGATTGAAGCGCCGTGCCGCGTTCTGGGCTTAAGCAAAAGCCAGGCGATGGAACGGGCGGATAAACTGCTGGAACGCCTGCGCCTGAAGCCGTACAGCGATCGTTATCCGCTGCATCTTTCCGGCGGTCAACAGCAGCGTGTGGCAATAGCCCGTGCGCTGATGATGGAGCCGCAGGTACTGCTGTTCGATGAACCGACCGCCGCCCTCGACCCGGAAATCACCGCGCAGATCGTCAGCATCATTCGCGAGCTGGCAGAAACCCGAATAACCCAGGTGATCGTAACCCATGAGGTGGAAGTGGCGCGTAAAACCGCCAGCCGCGTGGTCTATATGGAAAATGGTCACATCGTTGAGCAAGGGGATGCCAGCTGCTTTGCGCATCCGCAGACCGACGCGTTTAAACACTATTTATCTCACTGAAGACCGGGAAAATGACAATGAAAAAAGTTCTGATTGCCGCCTTACTTGCCAGCGTTAGCCTGTCTGCGACCGCCGCAGAAACCATCCGTTTTGCCACGGAAGCCTCTTATCCTCCGTTTGAATCCGTGGACGCCAATAATAAAATCGTCGGTTTTGATGTCGATCTGGCCAACGCGCTGTGTAAAGAGATTGGGGCGACCTGTACCTTCACTAACCAGGCGTTTGACAGCCTGATCCCCGGCCTGAAATTCCGTCGTTTTGAAGCGGTGATGGCCGGTATGGACATCACCCCGGAGCGTCAAAAGCAGGTGCTGTTCAGCACGCCTTACTATGAAAACTCGGCGCTGTTTGTCGGTCAAAGCGGTAAATACACCAGCCTCGACCAGCTGAAAGGCAAAAAAGTCGGGATGCAGAACGGCTCCACGCACCAGAAATTCATTATGGATAAACACCCGGAAATCACCGCCGTTCCTTACGACAGCTATATGAACGCCAAGCTGGATCTGGAAAACGGTCGTATTGATGCGGTGTTTGGTGATACTGCCGTGGTGACGGAATGGCTGAAGAGTAATGCCAAACTGGCCGCCGTGGGCGATAAAGTCACCGATAAAGACTACTTTGGCATCGGGCTGGGTATCGCCGTTCGCCAGGGCAACACCGACCTCCAGCAGAAATTTAATACCGCGCTGGAAAAAGTGAAGAAAGATGGCACCTACCAAACCCTCTACAACAAATGGTTCCAGAAGTAATTCTTGATGAATGAATTTTTTCCTTTAGCAAGCGCCGCCGGTATGACTGTCGGCCTTGCCGTTTGCGCACTGGTCATCGGCCTGGCGTTAGCCATGCTGTTCGCGGTATGGGAATCGGCCAAATGGCGACCCGTCGCGTGGCTGGGCACGGCGCTGGTGACGATTATGCGGGGACTCCCGGAAATCCTGGTGGTCCTGTTTATCTATTTCGGCTCATCGCAGCTGCTGCTGACGCTGTCTGACGGTTTCACCCTCAATCTGGGCTTTGTGCAAATCCCGGTGCAGGTGGAGATCGAAAACTTCGACGTCAGCCCGTTTCTCTGCGGGGTGATCGCCCTGTCCCTGCTGTACGCCGCTTACGCCTCGCAAACTTTGCGCGGCGCACTGAAGGCGGTGCCCATCGGGCAGTGGGAATCCGGTCAGGCGCTGGGGCTTTCTAAAAGCGCGATCTTTTTCCGCCTGGTGATGCCGCAGATGTGGCGGCACGCGCTGCCGGGTCTGGGCAATCAGTGGCTGGTGCTGCTGAAAGATACTGCGCTGGTATCGCTGATAAGCGTCAACGATTTAATGCTGCAAACCCGCAGCATCGCCACCCGTACCCAGGAGCCGTTTAACTGGTACATCGTGGCGGCGGCGATTTATCTGGTGATCACGCTGTTAAGTCAGTACATCCTCAAGCGCATTGATATGCGGGCGACGCGTTTTGAGCGGAGGCCTGGCTGATGCTTGAGTATTTACCCGAACTGCTGAAAGGGCTGCATACCAGCCTGACGCTGACCGTGGCGTCCATCGCCGTGGCGCTGGTGCTGTCGCTGATCTTTACCATCATTCTGACGCTGAAAACACCGGTGCTGGTGTGGATCGTCCGCGCCTATATCACCCTGTTTACCGGTACGCCGCTGCTGGTGCAGATTTTCCTGATTTACTACGGGCCGGGCCAGTTCCCGACGTTACAGGAATATCCGCTAATCTGGAGCCTGATTTCCGAACCCTGGCTCTGTGCGCTCATCGCCCTTTCGCTTAACAGTGCGGCCTATACCACACAGTTATTCTTTGGGGCCATCCGCGCCATCCCGGACGGCCAGTGGCAATCCTGCGGCGCGCTGGGGATGAGTAAAAAAGATACGCTGGCGATCCTGCTGCCGTATGCCTTTAAACGCGCCCTCTCCTCGTATTCCAACGAAGTGGTACTGGTATTTAAAAGTACTTCGCTGGCCTACACCATTACGCTGATGGAAGTCATGGGCCATGGTCAGCTCATGTACGGACGGACTTATGACGTGATGGTATTCGGCGCGGCGGGCATTATCTATCTGGTGGTCAATGGTCTGTTGACGCTGGTAATGCGCCTGATTGAGCGCCGCGCGCTGGTGTTTGAACGCCGCAATTAATCACTAATAGTGCATAAAGCCGCAATTCTAAAGCAGGTAAGCATAACGTTTATCTGCTTTTTTATTTTCTGTAAAAAATAGTTAATCACACATATTGCATACAAATTCATTTAGTGGCATTGTTACTTCATGCCACAGACAGGGCACAAATAATAAAAGTGATCGACGGGAGAATGAGAATGAAAAAGTTAGTCCTGGCCGCAGTGCTTGCCACGTTTGCCGCAGGCGTTAACGCGGCAGATAAAATCAATTTTGGCGTGTCCGCCACCTATCCTCCTTTTGAATCGCTGGATGCGAGCAACCAGATCGTCGGTTTTGATATCGATCTGGCGAAGGCGCTGTGCAAACAAATGCAGGCCGACTGCACCTTTACCAATCACGCGTTTGACAGCCTGATCCCGTCGCTGAAATTTAAAAAATACGATGCGGTGATTTCCGGGATGGACATCACCCCGGAGCGCAGCAAGCAGGTCGCCTTTACCGCGCCGTACTACGCTAACTCGGCGGTGGTGATTGCGAAAAAAGAGACCTATAAAACTTTCGCCGACCTGAAGGGCAAACGCATCGGCATGGAAAACGGCACCACTCATCAGAAATACCTTCAGGATAAACACCCGGAAGTGAAAACCGTGGCCTATGACAGCTACCAGAATGCGATTATCGACCTGAAAAATGGCCGCATTGATGGGGTGTTTGGTGATACCGCCGTGGTCAACGAATGGCTGAAAACCAATCCGCAGCTGGGCACCGCCACCGAGAAAGTGACCGATCCGCAATACTTCGGCACCGGTCTGGGCATCGCCGTGCGCCCGGATAATAAAGCGCTGCTGGAAAAACTGAACGGCGCGCTGCAAGCGATTAAAGCCGACGGCACGTATCAGAAAATCAGCGACCAGTGGTTCCCGAAGTAAGCTGAACGCAGGCCCGTTTTTCAACGGCGGGCCTGCTGCTTCAGGCAATCAGTAACCGGCTTTTGCGCATTTCAGTCATTGGCTGGGCGTTAAGCAGCATCACCATATCGCGCACAGTGACCACCGGATGCGGCCAGCCTTCTTGCAGCAGTAATTGCAGATCCCGTCCCGCTCTTTCTGCGATTTCAGTCAGGGTATCAAACAGCTCTTCTTCATCGTCCAGGGCGAAAATTTCGAGCCGGTCATCGGCGGATAAAGGCACGCTATAACCGTGCGGGACAGCCGCGTTAATCTGACTGCTTAACGAATTCCATACCGCGCGGATCACCCAGGTATCTACCTTGCGCGTATCGAAACTGCGGGCAAAATCACAAATGCTTTGCCCGCTGCGCTGTTGGGCCAGCGCGCGCCACTGATTTTTCCGCTGACGACTGTCACGCCAGCTCGCCACCGCCAGCCATGCGACGGCCGCCGCAACGATAAAGATCAACGGTTCGCCGTCTTCAATGAAGCCCACCACCATTGTATAAATCCAGTACAGCAGGCCACCGCCCAGCAGCGCCAGAATTAACCCGCCGGGGGCCGTAACGCGCGCCGGACGCGGTGAAAACAGAAACCGTGAAGGCGTTCGCATGTGTTCTTTCTCCTGTTTACGCTAAATGCGGATCAGCAGCGTCAGAACTTCATAATGGGCGGTGTGCGGAAACATGTCAAAAAGCTGAACGCGGGCAAGGCGATAGCCGGATAGCTGGCGCAGATCTTTCGCCATCGTCTGCGCATTGCAACTGGAGTAGATGATAAACGGCGGGGCCATCTGGCTTAAATACGCGCACAGCGCCTGACCAATTCCCCTGCGCGGCGGGTTAACCAGCACCAGATCGGGCGCCTCACCCTGCCCGGTCGCAAAGCGGGTGGAGTCCAGCGCCTGAAAATGAAGGTTATTCAGCCCCAACTGGGCGGCGGATTGTCTGGCGCAGGCGATCGCTTCCGGGGCGATTTCAATTCCGGTCAGCTTCATCTGTGGCGTGGCGCAGTGCAGGCCAAAGCCGCCGACGCCGCAAAACAGATCCCACATATGCGCCACCGGCAGCGCGCGCACCCATGCACGGGCGCTGGCGTAAAGCTGGCTGGCGACGGTCGGGTTAGTCTGGAAAAAACTCTGCGGCCTGATCCACAGCGGCACGTCATTAAACTGCTCCGCCAGCGCCTGCTGTTCGGTCAAAAAGATCTCTTTCTCACCTTCCATAATCGCCATATGGACAGGCTGTATATTCACCGAGATCACCTTAAGCTGCGGCAACTGCGCCTGAAGATCCGGCAACGCCGCCCGTAGCTGGGCGAGTTTGGTTTCGGAACGCAGTACGAAGCGCAGCATTATGCCGCCATCCTGCTGGCTTTCGGTGATCAGCAGATATTTCAGTTCGCCCCGCTTACGCGCGACGTTATACGGCGTCAGCCCGGCGCGGGCGATAAACGGCTTCAGCGCGTTAAACAGCGGCGCAAAAGAGGCGGGATAAAGCGGACAGGCGGTGAGATCTTCCGGGGTGCCGTCGCGGTGTAGCATCCCTAACAGCGGTTTTTCCACGCTGCCGCTGACCACCATTTTGGCTTTATTACGAAACGCCCGTTCCGGGCCGCTGACTGGCGCGCACCACTCTCCCACCGGCAGATCGTCCAGCAATTCACGGAGATCGTTCATCTTCAGCGAGAGTTGATCGATAACCGGTTTTTCAATCCACTGGCACGAGCGACAGCGACCGGCATCATAGAGTGCGCACTGCATAATAAAACCTTCTGAATTTCAGGGGCGGCGATTGTACCACTGTTATTGCAGGCGGAAAAAGCGGCGGCTCGGTGAGGGAATAAAAAGCAGCAGCAGGACCAGAATATCCGGCAGTTTTTGCATCACCAGCGCGTGGAAGATTTCACCACGGGTTTCTCCGGCAATACTGAACAGTTCAGGATAGCCGTAGCCAATGGACGCGGCCCACAGATAGCTAAATGCCGCCAGCTGCGCCACCAGATACAGCCAGCGCGCCCAGCCTCGTCCTTTCACTACCGAAAATGCACAGAGGATATCCACAAACAGCAGCACCAGGCTTGCCAGAAATACCGCCGTCAGACTCCAGGTTTGCGCGCTGCGGAAAAAAAGTTCGCGGATCCCGTGCCAGCCCAGCAGATTAAACAACATCAGCAGATCAACGCAGCGAATCGAGATGATCGCAATCGCCGCCACCTGCACTACAGCAGGGACGTTCAGACGCGCGCCGGAGCGATGTGTTTTAGTACCCAACGTGTTCGCCTTCCGTGAGAACGGTGCCGCGCAGGTCGCGGCACTGAATGCACATTTTGTTCTGAAATTTTAGGCGCTTCATCCACGTCTTGCACGCTGGATGTCCCTCACCCGCTGCTTTTCTGCGCGCGCCATCAGATACCAGGCGATAAATCCGACAATTCCGACCACGCCCAGGATCAAGGTCGCGAGGGCGTTAATTTGTGGATTCACGCCCATGCGCACGCTGGAGAAAACCAGCATCGGTAGCGTGGTCGCGCCAGGTCCCGAAACGAAGCTGGCGATCACCAGATCGTCCAGCGACAGCGTAAACGCCAGCAGCCAGCCAGAAATGACCGCAGGCATAATCATCGGCAGTGTAATGACAAAGAAAACTTTGAGCGGTGCGGCACCGAGATCCATTGCCGCTTCCTCAATTGAGCGATCCAGCTCGCGCAGGCGGGAGGAGATCACCACCGCCACGTAAGCGGTACAAAACGTGACGTGCGCCAGCCATATGGTCAGCATCCCACGATCCGCAGGCCAGCCAATCGCGTGGCCCAGCGCGACGAACAGCAGCAGCAGCGAAAGCCCGGTAATGACATCCGGCATCACCAGCGGCGCGGTGATCATAAAAGCAAAGCCGCTGGAGCCGCGAAAACGGCCAAAGCGCACCATCACCACCGCCGCGATAGTGCCGAGGATCGCCGCCATCGTCGCCGCGCAGGCGGCAATGGTCAGGCTGAGTCCAACCGCGCTCATCATCGCTTCATCATGAAAAAGCGCGGTGTACCAGCGCGTTGACCAGCCAGCCCACACCGTCACCAGCTTTGAGCTGTTGAAAGAGTAGATCACCAGCATCAGCATTGGTGCATAAAGAAAAGTAAACCCGAGCACCAGAATTAACATTCGCCACGGGGAGCGTACTACCGGCAGATTGTTCATCCGTGATCTCCCACGGTTTTTTGCTGATGTTTGTGGAACCACATAATCGGCACGATGAGCAGCAACAGCATCACAATCGCTACCGCCGACGCCACCGGCCAGTCGCGGTTATTAAAGAATTCCTGCCACAGCACGCGGCCAATCATAATGCTGTCCGGGCCGCCGAGCAGTTCCGGGATCACAAACTCGCCGACCGCCGGAATAAACACCAGCATGGAGCCAGCAATAATCCCACCTTTGGTTAAGGGCACGATAACGCTAAAGAACGTTTTCAGCGGGCGAGCGCCGAGATCCAGCGACGCCTCCACCAGCGAATAATCGATACGGGTCAGCGCGGTGTAAATCGGCAGCACCATAAATGGCAGATAGGCATACACAATGCCGATATACACCGCCAGATTGGTATGCAGAATGGTCAGCGGCTGATCGATAACCCCCAGCCACAGCAAAAAATTATTCAGCAGGCCGTTATTTTTTAAAATGCCCATCCACGCATACACGCGGATCAGGAATGAGGTCCACGACGGCAGGATCACCAGCAGCAGCAGGATGTTGCGGGTAGAGGGTTTGCTGTGTGCCACCGCCCACGCCAGCGGATAGCCCATTGCCAGACAGCACAGGGTCGAAACTGCCGCCACCTGTAGCGACTGCAGGTACGCTTCAAAATAGAGCGGATCGTCGGTGAGCTGCAGGAAATTGCCGAGATTCAGGGTGATCGACAGTTGCCCGTCAGCCCACTCCACCAGGTCGGTATAGGGCGGGATCGCCCGCGCCATTTCCGCGAGGCTGATTTTAAAGACGATCAAAAACGGCAGCAAAAACAGCAGTGATAGCCAGATATAAGGCAGTGCTATCACCAGCTTGCGCCCGTGTTTCATCTGCGCGCGGGCCAGCCAGCGCGAAAAACCGCCGGGGCGATCGGCGCGGGCCGGGAGTTCAGGTGTACTCATTGCCGCTCCTTAAACCGTCAGCACGACACAGCTATCCGCGTCCCAGCACAGACGCACTTCATCTCCCCAGGTCGGGGTTCCCTTGCGGTAGCGATGGTCATTCTGCAACTGGGCGCTGATCATCTGTCCGCTTTTCAGACGCACATGATAAATCGACAGGTCGCCAAGATAGGCAATGTGAACAACCTCACCGACGGCAAAGTTAAAGCCGTCCGCCGGAACGTCGTCGCAGAGCATGATTTTTTCCGGGCGCAGGGCGATATACACCGGCACGTTATCGACCACCGAGGCATCGGGATCGACCTTCAGCGGATGCACCAGCCCCGGCGATTCCAGCACCAGGCCGTCCTCATGGCGCGCTTTCAGCACGCCTTCAAACACGTTAACCGAGCCGATAAATTCCGCGCTGTAGCGGGTGGTCGGATGCTCATAAATCTCTTCCGGCTCGCCAATCTGCGCAAATTTGCCCCGGTTCATGATCGCGATGCGCCCGGCCATGGTCATGGCCTCTTCCTGATCGTGCGTCACCATTACGCAGGTTGCGCCGACGCGCTCAAGGATATCGACCACTTCGAGCTGCATCCGGTCACGCAGTTTTTTATCCAGCGCGCCCATCGGCTCATCAAGCAGCAGCAGCTTCGGACGTTTGGCAAGGCTTCGCGCCAGCGCCACGCGCTGACGCTGACCGCCGGAAAGCTGATGCGGTTTACGTTTCGCGAATTCCTGCATATGCACCAGCGCCAGCATTTCGGCGACCCGCGCGTTGATTTCCGCTTTCGGCAGTCGGTCCTGCTTCAGGCCAAACGCGATATTTTGCTCCACCGTCATATGAGGAAACAGCGCGTAGGATTGAAACATCATGTTGATTGGCCGCTGATACGGCGGGACGTGGGCCAGATCCACTCCATCGAGGACGATTTGCCCGGCGGTCGGCTGTTCAAATCCGGCCAGCATTCGCAGCAGCGTAGATTTACCGCAGCCCGACGCGCCCAGCAGGGCAAAAATTTCGCCTTTATAGATGGTAAGACTGACGTCGTCCACAGCGTGCTGACCGTCAAAGGATTTTGTCAGATTACGGATTTCCAGCAGCGGCGTCAGCGCCTTACGGGTTTTCGCCTGCGGGCGAAGAATAGCGTCGTTCACTCAAATGCTCTCCGGCATAAACCAAAAAGAGTGCAATCGCACCATCACGGTGCGACTGACTCGCACTATTTATTTACCGCTTTTCACTTTTGTCCACGCACGGGTTCTTACGCGGTCGATTTTTGGTTCCTGCACGTTCAGGGTAAACATTTTGGCGCGCACGTCATCCGGCGGGTAGATCCCCGGGTTATTACGCACTTCGGCGCTGACCAGTGGCGTTGCAGCCTTGTTGGCGCTGGCATAGAAGATATGATCCGAGACGTGAGCAATCACTTCCGGGCGCATCAGGTAGTTCAGGAACTGATACGCTTCCTCTTTGTTTTTCGCATCCGCAGGCATCGCGAAGACGTCAAAGAAAGCCAGCGCCCCTTCTTTCGGAATGGAATAGGCGATATTTACGCCGTTCTTCGCTTCTTTAGCGCGATTTGCCGCCTGTAAAACGTCGCCCGCCCAGCCGATGGCTACGCAGGTATCGCCGTTGGCGAGATCGTTGATGTACTGCGAAGAGTGGAAGTAGCGAATGTTCGGACGCAGCTTCAGCAGCAGGTCGGTTGCCGGACCGGTGTAGTCATCCGCTTTGGTACTGTTAGGATCTTTGCCGAGGTAATTCAGCACGGTGGCAAAAATTTCCTCCGGTGCGTCGAGGAATGAAACGCCGCAGCTTTTCAGCTTCGCCAGATTTTCTGGCTTCATCACCAGATCCCAGCTGTTGACCGGCGCGTCGCTACCCAGCGCCGCCTTCACTTTTTCGACGTTATAGCCGATGCCGGTGGTGGCCCACATATACGGCATGGCGTATTTATTGTCGGGATCGTGCTTCGCAATCAGCTTCAGCAGATCGGGATCGAGATTTTTCCAGTTCGGCAGCTTGCTCTTATCCAGAGGCTGGAACACGCCTGCTGAAAGCTGACGCTCCAGGAAGCTGGCAGACGGCACCACCAGGTCAAACCCGGTGCTTCCCGCCATTAATTTGCCTTCCAGCACTTCATTGGAGTCGAAGACGTCATACACCACTTTAATGCCGGTCTCTTTTTCGAAATTAGCCACCGTATCCGGGGCGATATAATCAGACCAGTTATAAACGTGGAGTGTTTTTTGTTCAGCCGCGAGCGTGCCTGCAGAGACGGCCATCAGCGCACCCGTAACCAGACCTGTTAACCATTTTTTACTAAAGGCGGTCATATCTCTTTTCCTTCTCAACGTTCGTTAACAAACGAACCAAATGAATGCATTTTCAGGATATGCAAGATTCGTGCATATTTTCTCGGCTTACGCAGAAAAGAAGAGAAAGTTCTCTCCCTACAGCATTGCTCGCTATTTTAAGCCCGGCAAGAATAACTGTAGCCAGAGTGAGAGACCATAGCCCAGATTAAAAAACGCTGTTTATCAATTTTTTATGCAGTTTTTGTCTATGGGATAAGCCAAAACATCGGAAAGGGAGGTGAATAATTCTTTAAAACCAGGTTACAGGCAGAATAAACAAAGGCAATACGCAGCCGCCACGGTAGCGACTGCGTTAAATAGCAGGAGGATCAGTGAAGAAAATGGTACTGGACGTCTTCTTTTTGTCCGTCTTCGTCTTCAGACGTAAACAGCAGCTGGTTTGCACCCGCCTCAAGAATGACCATCGAAATTTGCTCTTCGCCGTGGCTGACAAACCAGGCAAATTGCTCTTTCGTGATCCCCGGCACGGCGGATAAAGAATGGCAGACCACCAGTTTTGGTAGGTTATCATCCTGAATATCAAGAAAAGCTTTAACCGTCAGCGAGCTGGCGTTAATCGCCGATAAATCACAGGCCAGCGCGAGAAGCGCGGAAGGCTTTACCTCAGCCAGCGCCGAAAACAAAACCACGTTATCGACAATGTCGATTTTGGCGTCGAAAATGCCTTCGAAGTTCTGCATATGCGGGAGGTGCAACGCCTGGCAGGTATCACACTCGAAAAAGCTAATTCCCAGTTCGTCGAGCCATTGACGTAACGTGTCCAGACCCGGAACGACGAGTGAATCCATAGTGCGTACAACCTCGTGAAAGAAAAATATCAGCGCCATAGCTTACGCAAAAAGCGCCGAACATACCATGACGAGCGACGAAAATGCGTTATCCGCCAATTTTCAGGCAGTACTCTGGCGTTGCATGGCACTCAATCCACTGGATCATGCGGCTGGCGATATCAATGCCGGTGGTCTTCTCAATGCCTTCCAGCCCGGGCGAAGCGTTAACTTCCATCACCAGCGGCCCGCGATTTGCCCGCAGGATGTCGACCCCGGCCACGTCCAGTCCTAACGTCTGGGCCGCAGTAATGGCGATCTGCCGTTCACGCTCGGTAATGCAGGCCACTTTCGCCACCCCACCCCGATGTAAATTGGAGCGAAAATCGCCCTCTTTCGCGCAGCGTTCAATAGCGGCCACGACGCTATCGCCCACCACCAGGCAGCGAATATCGTGGCCTTTGGCTTCTTCGATATATTCCTGCACCAGAATGTGCGCGTTCAGGCCGCGAAAGGCATCAATCACGCTTTCTGCCGCCTGTCGGGTTTCCGCCAGCACCACACCAATCCCCTGGGTGCCTTCTACCAGTTTCACCACCAGCGGCGCGCCGCCCACCATCTCGATAAGATCGCTGGTGTCATCCGGCGAGTGCGCCATGCCGGTGACCGGTAAATCAATGCCTTTACGCGCCAGTAATTGCATTGAGCGTAGTTTGTCGCGCGCGCGGGAGATGGCGACGGATTCATTCAGCGGATAGCTGCCGAGTAACTCAAACTGCCGCAGTGCTGCCGTCCCGTAAAAAGTGATGGCGGAACCGATGCGCGGGATCACCGCGTCAAAATGCGGGAGCTGGCGGCCTTTATAGTGAATGGAGGAAACCGAGGGATTGATATTCATATAGCAGGAGAGCGGGTCGAGGATTTCGACCAGATGGCCGCGTTGCATCGCGGCCTCTCGCAGACGTTTACAGGACCAGAGCGTTCCGTCCCGGGACAAAATGGCAATTTTCACCCTTTACCTCTCTGAGAAAACCTGAAAAACCGTCGTATCATACAGATTACTAGCGCGTTGCCCAGCCCTGCTTATGCAAATAGTCGAGGATAAAAGGACGGCTTTCTTTAATGATGGTGCGGCGAATATGGTCACTCCACGTATCGCGGCGGGCATTGCTGTCGCGAGTCAGATAATAGTTCGCCAGTTGCTCATCGTAGTGGGCAAGTTGCGTATCATCGAGCGGCTGGTAGTGATTTTCATGAACCAGCATGGCCTGCGGCATTCGGGGTTTAACCTGCGGGTCGTCCGCAGGCCAGCCGAGGCACAGGCCAAACAGTGGCAGAACATATTTCGGCAACTGCAACAGCTCGGTGACCGCTTCGATGCTGTTACGGATACCGCCGATGTATACACCGCCCAGCCCCAGGGACTCCGCAGCGGTCATCGCGTTTTGCCCCAGCATGGCGGTATCAACCGCGCCGAGCAGCAGTTGCTCGGCAAGTCCGAGCTGTGCATCCGGGCAGATTTGCTGATTACGGTTGAAATCGGCGCAAAACACCCAGAACTCGGCGGCTTCGGCAACGTGCTGCTGCCCGCCGGTTAGCGTCACCAGCGTTTCGCGCATCTGGCGGTCGGTCACCCGAATAATGGAACTGCACTGTAAAAAGCTGGAACTGGAGGCGGACTGGGCGCTGGCTAAAATAGCGTGGCGCTGCTCATCGGTAATCGGGCGATCGGTGAAATGGCGAATTGAGCGATGGCTACGCAGAAGATCAATAGTCGGCGTCATTACATTTTCCTGTCTGGCATAAAGAATTTAATGCTCCCCTGTCCGACAACGGCCGGGGAGCCACACCAGTATAGGGTAGATCTTTTCGGCGTTTTTTACCGAAAGCCCACGTTATTTGCTTTTACTCTCCAGCAAAGAGCTGATGAACAAAAAGCATAACGCCCCCAGCGCGCACCAGAAAACCGCGCTTAACAACCACGCCAGCTCCTGCCACAGCGAGCGCTGGGAAACAAAAAACAGACGCATCACCACCAGACACAGCGGCGCGGCAAGCATTGCGCCCAGTAAAGGCCGAATTACCCGATGCCGGGCCGACATAAAGCTGGCCGCAGCGCCTGGCAGAATAAAAAACAACAGGCCCAGCTCCGGATTCCCGGAAGCCCGAAAAGCCCCCTGCACTTTCATTGTCAGAGAAAGGCAAACCACTATAAAGAGTAAAAAGCAGCAGATAATTCCCGCCCAACCCCGTTCAGACTTCAAAGGATCCTCCTGATTCTTTCTCTATCGAACCCACTTTTAGCCATTAATGGCACCCAGTCTGATAAAGCATGACGGCATTCCTTGCCCAAAAAGCACCTACGCGAGTACATACGATTGTTACTAGCCGTCGCATTCAGGAACGATTAAACTAGCGCTCTGTTTCAGGTAATAAACAGGCGCGCGTTGTTGTTAATGGCTTTCAAACCTGCGTCAAACAGTAGCCCAAAAAACTATCTCTTTCAACACGTTACTCGTAAACAAGAAGTTAGCTTCCGTGAATATAAACGTCGCAGAATTGTTAAACGGGAATTACATCCTGTTATTATTTGTTGTTCTTGC
Organism: Superficieibacter sp.; assembly: GCF_032071645.1. Classification (NCBI taxonomy): domain Bacteria; kingdom Pseudomonadati; phylum Pseudomonadota; class Gammaproteobacteria; order Enterobacterales; family Enterobacteriaceae; genus Superficieibacter; species Superficieibacter sp. Next base: position 35,081 of record NZ_DAMAPU010000003.1, on the reverse strand, counting down.
ACTGGGTCTTTGCCTTGGTAAATTACGCCTGGGTTCAGTACAACTCGGTAATTCCATTGGCGTTTTGGTCGTCTCGTTATTACTGGGACAGCAGCACTTCAGCATTAACACAGATGCGTTAAATTTGGGCTTTATGCTGTTTATTTTTTGTGTTGGCGTTGAAGCCGGACCCAATTTTTTCTCTATTTTTTTTCGCGATGGTAAGAATTATTTAATGTTGGCGCTGGTGATGGTCGGTAGCGCTCTGCTGATTGCCCTGGGTTTGGGCAGGCTGTTCGGCTGGGATATCGGCCTGACGGCCGGTATGCTGGCGGGCTCCATGACATCTACCCCGGTGCTGGTTGGCGCAGGAGACACCCTCCGCCATTCGGGAATGCAGGGCAGCCAACTGGCCCAGGCGCTTGATAACTTAAGCCTGGGTTATGCACTGACGTATCTCATCGGCCTCGTCAGCCTGATTTTCGGCGCGCGCTATTTACCAAAACTTCAGCATCAGGATCTGCAAACCAGCGCACAGCAAATCGCCCGCGAGCGCGGCCTGGATGCAGACGTTAACCGTAAGGTGTATTTACCGGTGATCCGCGCCTATCGCGTTGGCCCGGAACTGGTCGAGTGGGCCGACGGCAAAAACCTGCGCGAGCTGGGGATTTACCGTCAGACCGGCTGTTACATTGAGCGCATCCGCCGTAACGGTATTCTGGCAAACCCGGACGGCGACGCGGTGCTGCAGATGGGCGATGAGATCGCGCTGGTCGGCTACCCGGATGCCCACGCCCGTCTCGACCCCAGCTTCCGCAACGGTAAGGAAGTGTTTGACCGCGATTTGCTGGATATGCGCATCGTGACCGAAGAGATCGTCGTCAAAAACCACAACGCAGTGGGCCGCCGCCTGGCGCAGCTTAAGCTGACCGATCACGGCTGCTTTTTAAACCGGGTGATCCGCAGCCAGATTGAAATGCCGATTGATGACAACGTGGTGCTGAACAAAGGGGACGTTCTCCAGGTGAGCGGCGACGCCCGCCGGGTCAAAACCATCGCCGATCGCATCGGCTTTATTTCCATTCACAGCCAGGTCACGGATCTGCTGGCCTTCTGCGCCTTCTTTATTGTCGGCCTGATGATCGGCATGATCACCTTCCAGTTCAGCTCGTTCAGCTTTGGTGTCGGTAACGCGGCGGGTCTGCTGTTCGCCGGGATCATGCTCGGTTTCCTGCGCGCCAACCATCCGACCTTCGGCTACATCCCGCAGGGCGCACTGACAATGGTAAAAGAGTTTGGCCTGATGGTCTTTATGGCGGGCGTCGGGTTAAGCGCCGGAAGCGGTATCGGTCACGGCCTCGGCGCGATTGGCGGACAAATGCTGATCGCCGGTTTACTCGTCAGTCTCGTGCCCGTGGTGATCTGCTTTTTGTTCGGTGCCTACGTGCTGCGCATGAACCGCGCGCTGCTGTTTGGCGCGATGATGGGCGCACGCACCTGTGCGCCAGCGATGGAAATCATCAGTGATACTGCCCGCAGCAATATTCCCGCGCTGGGCTATGCGGGCACCTATGCGATCGCCAACGTGCTGCTGACGCTGGCGGGGACGCTGATTATCATTATCTGGCCCGGCTTAGGATAAAACTGAAGTTAGCGGTGAAACGAAATTATTTTGCAACTGCGGAGAACTTTTCGCAGGGTCGCCAGTCTTAATTAGTGCCACTGCTTTTCTTTGATGTCCCCAAATTTGTGGAGCCCATCAACCCCGCCGTTTTGGTTCAAGGTTGATGGGTTTTTTATTGCCTGAAATTTACTCTCTCCCCGCTCTCTCACCCGCAATCCTCGCCACCATACGGCGGATTTCATCGCGCGTCAGCGGCTGGCGGTCAATCACGTAATGCAGCGTCATGCCTTCGATAAAGGCGTCCAGCGCGCGGGCAGTGACCGGGTCAAACCAGCGTTCCAGCGTCTGCTGGCTGCGCAGCATCCAGTTTTGCATCACCTCTTTCAGCGCCGGTTTTTTACTGATATAGGCATACAGCTGGTACATCAGTTCCATATTCCTCGCGGTGGTCATCTGGGCGCTGAAAATTAACGCCGTGATAGCCTCTGCCGCCTGCTCGCGGTTATCCACATGGTCAAAAAATGCTAAATACTGGACCGACATTTGTTCGGTAAAACCGGCAAACGCCTCTTCAAGCAGCGCGTCTATGCCGGTGAAATAGTAGGTCAGCGATCCCAGCGGCACCCCGGCGCACTGGGCAATTTTGCGGTGCGTAACCGCATTAATGCCATGAGCGGCGATGGTTTCCAGGGTGGCCAGCAGGATTTTTTCCCGGCGATGGGGATCGTTAGGAGCACGAGCCATTAAAATTCCTCATAGCGAGTTTATGTACAAATGTACAACGACTTGCTAGTGTTGTCTGCGGTAAATTTTATTGTGCATAGGGAAAACAGCAATGACGCCACGCAAGGCCCTACAGTTACGCACCTGGGCGCTGTTCATGTTCTTTTTTATACCCGGCCTGTTAATGGCCTCCTGGGCTTCACGAACTCCCGCAATTCGCGATGTCTTATCCGTCTCGACGGCGGAAATGGGGATCGTGCTGTTTGGCCTGTCCATTGGCTCGATGAGCGGCATTCTTTGCTCGGCCTGGCTGGTTAAACGTTACGGCACGCGCAAGGTGATCCGTATCACGATGCTGGGCGCGGCGCTGGGGATGCTGGTTATGAGTGCAGCATTATGGTGCGCATCGGCAACGTTTTTTGCCTTCGGGCTGGCGGTGTTTGGCGGCAGTTTCGGCTCGGCGGAAGTCGCCATTAACGTTGAGGGCGCGACGGTGGAGCGCGAAATCAATAAAACGGTGCTGCCGATGATGCACGGTTTTTACAGCTTCGGTACGCTGGTCGGCGCAGGCATTGGCATGACGCTGACCGCCCTGGGCATCAGCGCGAATATTCATATTCTGCTGGCCGGGCTGGCGGCGTTTGCCCCTATTCTCATCTGCATTAAAGCCATCCCGGACGGCACGGGCCAGGATAGCGAAGAGTCAAAAGCCGCCGGGGAAAAGGGGCTGCCGTTTTATCGCGATGTGCAGCTGATGCTGATTGGCGTGGTGGTGCTGGCGATGGCGTTTGCCGAAGGCTCCGCCAACGACTGGCTGCCGCTGCTGATGGTGGACGGCCACGGCTTCAGCCCGACTTCCGGCTCGCTGATCTATACCGGTTTCACCCTCGGCATGACTCTCGGTCGCTTCAGCGGCGGCTGGTTTATTGACCGTTACAGCCGGGTGGCAGTGGTACGCGCCTGTGCAATCATGGGCGCGCTGGGCATTGGTCTGATTATCTTCGTCGATAGCCCCTGGGTGGCGGGCGTGTCGGTCCTGCTGTGGGGACTGGGGGCGTCACTGGGCTTCCCGCTGACCATTTCGGCCGCCAGCGATACCGGCCCGGACGCGCCGACGCGGGTGAGCGTGGTCGCTATCACCGGCTACCTCGCCTTCCTGGTCGGCCCGCCGCTGCTCGGCTTCCTCGGCGAGCATTATGGCCTGCGCAGCGCAATGATGCTGGTGCTCGGGCTGGTGATTATTGCCGCGCTGGTCGCCAGGGCGGTCGCAAAACCTGAATCCAAACCTGCTATGGAGAGTCATTGATGGGCATCAAACTTATCGCCGTCGACATGGATGGCACCTTTCTCAGCGATGCTAAAATTTATAATCGCGAACGTTTCATGGCGCAGTATCAGCAGATGAAACAGCGCGGCATTCGCTTTGTGGTAGCGAGCGGCAATCAGTATTATCAGCTCATCTCCTTCTTCCCGGAGATCGCCCATGAGATTGCGTTCGTCGCTGAAAACGGCGGCTGGGTAGTGGATGCCGGAGAAGATGTGTTCAACTGTAATGTGCCTGATGACCATTTCAGCGCGGTAGTGGAACACCTCCAGACGCTGGCGGATATCGAAATTATCGCCTGCGGCAAAAACAGCGCCTATACCCTGCGCCGCTACGATGATGCCTTTAAGGCCATTGCCGCGAAGTATTATCACCGCCTGGAAGAGGTCGATAGCTTTGACGATCTCGACGACACCTTCCTGAAATTCGGACTGAATATTCCCGATACCCTGGTGCCGGAAATGCAGGCGTCTTTACACGCCTCGCTCGGCAATATGATGACCGCCGTGACCACCGGGCACGGCAGCATTGATTTGATTATTCCGGGTATTCATAAAGCCAACGGCCTGCGGCTGTTGCAACAGCGCTGGAATATCGACGACAGCGAAGTGGTGGCGTTTGGCGACAGCGGCAACGATATCGAAATGCTGCGTCAGGCGAAATACAGCTTTGCAATGTCCAATGCTTCAGAAGTCGTGAAAGCGGTGGCCCGCTTTGAGGCACCGCGGAATAACGATGAGGGCGTGCTGGGAATTATCGATAAGGTGTTAAAACAGGAAACGCCTTTTAATTAACGTTTATTGAGCCGGACAATCGTCCGGCTCCTTATTATTAATCCCGTGAATTCCCCACCGTTTTATCTTTCAGGAAAATCACTATCAGCCCGACCCATATCAGGCCGTTTGCCAGATTAAACAGGCTGAACAGGCCGTTGCCCCCCAGCAGATACGCATGTTTACTCACTTCAATGCCGACGGTGAAAATCAGCATTTGCAGCATCCCCATGGCGGCGGAAACCGTGCCTTTACTCATCTCGCTGGCAAACAGCGTCAGGCGAACCAGCCCGGCGTTGGCTACCCCGATGCCGAAGGCATACAGGCTTAGCCCCAGCGTCATCCACAGATAGGCATGTGAAGAAACCACCGTCGCCACTGCCGAAACCAGCAGCCCGGCGACAATCGGCCAGCCGCCCATAATGATGAGTGAACGTATGGTACGCCGCGATGTCAGCCGCGCCAGCACCAGATTGCCCATGATCAGCGCGCCAAAAACAGGCACCTGAAGAAGACCATACTCATAGCTGGTAGCCTGCTCGCCGGTAATGATGATAATGGGCGACTGGGCGATCCACGCCAGTAGCGGCAGGCTGACAAACCCGCCCGCCAGCGCGCCCGCCACAAAGCGTCCGTTCTTCATCACCAGTTTGTAGTCGTGCCCCAGCTCGCGCAGGGACAGTTTCTCACCGAGACGCGTCGCGGTTTCCGGCATCGCCCGTTGCAGGCCAAAAAAAGCGATAGCGGAGAGGACAGCGAACAGCACAAACATGGTTTCCCATGGGGCGACGTGCACCCATGCGGCGCCCACCAGCGGTCCCAGCAGCGGCGCAATCAGCGCCACATTCGCCATCAGCGCGGTGATTTTGATGCACACCGCTTCCTCATAGGATTCCTGGATCGCGGCGTAGCCCACCGCGCCGATAAAGCACAGGCTGATACCCTGCAAAAAACGCAGCGCGGTGAACTGTTCGATATTTTGCGCCAGCAGCGTCGCCAGGCAGGTCACGATAAACCATATCACCCCGGTCAGCATCACAGGGCGACGGCCAATACGATCTGAAAGCGGCCCCAGCAGCCACTGGAGAAACATGCCGCCAGCCAGGTAGGCGGTCATTGACGTCGGCACCCATTCAATCCCGGCCTGGTATTGCTCAACCACCGCCAGCATCCCCGGCTGGATCATGTCATTGCCGATATAGGTAGAGAACTCGTAGAGTACCAGACATAGCGGAAACAGCAGTGCCTGACGGCCCAGACGTTTGCCGGAAGATAATTGATTTTGCATGGAATCTCTTAATAAGGAAAAAACGCGCCAAGTGTAATCAAATGCTGCATTTGGCGATAGCGGATAAAGTGCTGCCCGTAAAATGAAGTGATTAAGGTTAGCTTAATGTTGCAGGCTTACCTTAATCAGGTCGATCAGTTTCTTAAACAGTCCATAAACATCTGGATATATAAGATAAAACCGCTTTACCCCCTCCCGACTGACTCTTAATGTGAGCAGCCCCGGAACAGTGCGATGCTTTTACATCAGGTACGGAATAATGCTGGAAAATATCAATTACGCCCTTTTCAATCTTATTAACGCCACGCCGGATTCTCCCCCGTGGAGCCTGACGGTGGCACGCATGGTTGCCGACGACCTGATTAAAATCGTCCCGCTGATGGCCATCGCGCTCTGGCTGTGGGGGCCACGCAGCCAGGTCTGCGCCCAGCGCCAGCTGGTTGTCAAAGTCACCCTGGCGATGGTGGTCAGCCTGACCCTTTCCTGGTTTATCGGCACCCTTTTCCCGCACGAGCGCCCGTTTGCGGCGGGCGTAGGTTATAACTTCCTTAGCCATAAAGCCAATAACGCCTTTCCCAGTAACCACGGCACTATCGCCTTTACCTTCGCGCTGGCATTCGTGTGCTGGCATCGCCTGTGGTCAGGGGCGATCCTGCTGATGATGGCCTGCGCCATTGCCTGGTCGCGCGTTTATCTCGGCGTCCACTGGCCGCTGGATATGCTGGGCGGTCTGCTGGCGGCGATGACCGGCTGTATGGTCGCGCAGATAATCTGGCTGCTGGCCGGTACGTTGATTTATCAGCGGCTGCAACAGCTTTACCGGATCGGCTTCTCAGTGCCGATCCGCAAAGGGTGGGTGCGTGACTAGCGGCCTGCGGGCAGGTAATATTGCTCGCTGACGAAAACATCTGCCGGGGAATTATGGAAACGCGACGTGACGAACGGATTGGCAAACTGATCCATGCGCTGAAACGCAGCGATAAACTGCATCTTAAAGAGGCCGCGGCCCTGCTTGATGTTTCAGAGATGACCATCCGTCGCGACCTCAACAGCCACGGCGGGCCGGTGGTGTTACTCGGCGGTTATATCGTACTGGAGCCACGCGGGGCCAGCCACTACCTCATCAGCGATCAAAAAACCCGGCTGGTGGAGGAGAAACGCACGGCGGCACGCCACGCGGCCGCGCTGCTTAAAGCGCATCAGATGGCGTTTTTTGACTGCGGCACCACCACGCCGTGGATTATCGAAGCCATTAGCGACGACCTCCCCTTCACCGGTGTCTGTTACTCGCTTAACACTTTTCTCGCGCTCCAGGAAAAACCCCTGTGCCGGGTGATCCTCTGCGGCGGCGAGTTTCACGCCAGCAATGCCATTTTCAAACCGCTGACGCTTCAGGAAACGCTGGGCCATTTAAGCCCGGATATCGCGTTTTACTCCGCTGCGGGGATTGATCCGCACCACGGGGCAACCTGTTTTAATCTTGATGAACTGCCGGTTAAACAGTGGGCGATGCGCCATGCGCGCTACCATGTGCTGGTGGTGGATCACAGTAAATTTGGCAAGGTGCGCCCGGCGCGGATGGGTGAATTAACCTGCTTTGACGCCATCGCCAGCGATCGCCAGCCCGATGAAGAACTGACGGCGCTGGCGAAAGCGCAGTCGATAGATTTACTCTATTGACCTTAAGAGAACCAGCTGCCGAACCATTCGTGGAATTTCATCAGCACGTAATCCCACATGCGACCGAAGAATCCGCCCTCTTCCACCGCTTCCATCACTACCAGCGGGCGCTGCTCAATGGTTTTGTCATTCAACTTAAAGTCGATGGTGCCCACCACCTGGCCTTTCTCCAGCGGCGCGGTAAGCTGCGGCTGGGTCAGCGAATAGCTGGCTTTCAGATTCTTAAGCTGCCCTCTGGGGATAGTGACTGAACCCGCCTCACCCGCGCCCAGCTTCGCTTCGCTGGTATTACCAAACCACACGCGCTGATTCACAAAGGTCGCTTCAGGTTTAATCGGCGTCACGGTTTCGTAAAAGCGGAAACCCCAGGTCAGCAGTTTTTCAGATTCATTAAAGCGGATGCGGTCCGTTTTGGTGCCAAGAACCACGGAAATCAGGCGCATATCGCCCTGGGTGGCGGAGGCCACCAGGTTATAGCCTGCACCTGCGGTGGTCCCGGTTTTTACGCCGTCGGCGTTCAGCCCGGTGCTCCACAGCAGCCGGTTACGGTTAGGCTGGCGGATTTTGTTGAAGGTGTACTCTTTTTCTTTGTGGATGGCGTACTCATCCGGCACGTCATGGATCATGGCTTTGGTCAGCAGCGCCATGTCGCGCGCGGTACTGAATTGTCCCGGCGCATCCAGCCCGTGTACCGTTTTAAAGGTGGTATTGGTCAGCCCCAGCTTCTGCGCGTAGTTGTTCATCAAACTGATGAAGGCATCCTGGCTGCCCGCGACATGATCGGCAATGGCGATACTGGCATCGTTGCCGGACTGAATAATCACGCCTTTATTGAGATCCTCTACCGAAACCTGGTCGCCTGGCTTCAGGAACATCAGCGAGGAGCCGCGCAGCGCCGGGTTGCCGGTCGCCCACGCATCTTTGCCAATAGTGACCATATCGGTCAGCTTGATCTTACCCGCTTTTAACGCCTGCCCGGTCACATAGCTGGTCATGATCTTGGTTAAACTTGCCGGATCGAGTTGCTGATCGGCGTTGTTCTCGGCAAGCACTTTGCCGCTGGCGTAATCAATCAGGATCCATGCACGCGCATCGAGGCTGGGCGCAGCGGGAAGCTGTTCAGCCGCCTGCAGCGCGGGCGAAACGAGAAGTAACAGAGTCGAGCCAGCCATAAGGCCGCGCAGAGAAAAAACGGAACGCGTCATAAATGCCACCCAAATGTCCTTTTAAATCACACAAACATTACATGTTGCTATCACTCAAACGCAATAACTTACACGTCTGTGAGTCACTTTTTTGAATTTTACGCAATATCGTTTACTGATGCTGTAATCAGAGCGATTTCTTTGATCCCGGTTGCCTAAATGTTTACTTTATTTCAACATAATCTTAAACACTCTCTTCGTATCCGATGACAAGGCAGGTATCTATGATCACGCTGTGGGGCAGAAATAACTCAACAAATGTTAAAAAAGTGCGCCTGACGCTGGAGGAACTGGAGCTTCCGTATCAGCAAATTCTTGCCGGGCTTGAATACGGCCTCAACCATGACGCCGACTATCTGGCGATGAATCCTAATGGTCTGGTCCCACTGTTACGCGATGATGAAACCGACCTGATTTTATGGGAATCCAACAGCATCGTGCGCTATCTCGCCGCCCAGTATGGACAGAGCCGCCTGTGGCTTGATTCCCCGGCGGCCCGCGCGCAGGGCGATAAGTGGATGGACTGGGCCAACGGCACCCTCTCCCCGGCGCACCGGGTGATTTTAATGGGGCTGGTGAGAACGCCGCCGGAGCAGCGCGATCATCAGGCGATTGCCGCCGGTATTGCCACCTGCGAATCGCTGTTTACCCTGCTGGATGAGGCGCTGGAACAACAGCCGTGGCTGTCAGGCGACGAATTCGGTCTTGGTGATATCGCCGTCAGCCCTTTTGTCTATAACCTGTTCAATACGGTGGATGAATGGCAGCCGCACCCGGCGCTGGAGCGCTGGTATCACGCTCTGGCAGAGCGTCCGGCATGGCGGAACGTGGTGATGATCCCGGTCACCTGATTGCCCGGCGGTGCGCCAGCCCGCGCACCGCATCGCCTGATTTATTCACCTCACTTATACCTGCTTTTTCTTAAGCTCGTTTTGTGAACGGCTCTGCATATTTTGTAGCCTGCTATTGCGCTCGCCTGCTGATTAATAAAGATTAGCTAATCTTATTACCCCAAGGAGTGAAGCATGACTTTTCAGTGGAGTGAAGCACAGGCGCAGGGATGGTATCAGCAGCACGGCTGGGCCTGCGGTTTTAATTATTTGCCGCAAACGGCGGTGAACTGGACCGAGATGTGGCAGCGGGAAACCTTCGACCCGGAAACGATTGACCGCGAACTGGGCTGGGCCGAGGAATATGGCTACAACGCTCTGCGCACCAATCTGCCTTTTATCATCTGGGAAGAAGATCGCGACGGCCTGCTGGCGCGTATCGACCACTTTCTGGCTATCGCCGATCGTCACCATATTCAGGTGATGCTGACCCTGATGGACGACTGCGGATTTTCCGGCGACGAGCCGTTTAGCGGCCCACAAAAACCGCCGCGTCCGGGCGTACATAACAGCCAGGCTGCGGCCAGTCCGGGGCGCGCCATTGTGATGTCCCCCGCTGAATGGCCGCGTGTGGAGGCTTACGTCCGCGATGTACTCGGGCATTTTAAAGATGATACGCGCATCGCGATTTGGGATTTGTACAACGAACCGGGCAACCGTGGCGTTAACCTGACGGCAACGGAATCGATGGAAGTTGACGTAGCGCTTGAGGACTACGCGCTGAAGCTGATGATTGCCACCTTTGACTGGGCGCGCGCCGTCGGCCCGAGCCAGCCGCTGACCGTCGGGGCCTGGCATGTCGATCATCACCTTTACGGCCCTCTGGCCCATCCTGTTGACGCCGCCGCGCTGGAACTGTCCGACATCATCAGCTACCACAATTACAACACCGCCGCCCGGCAACTGGAAATGCTCGACATGCTGGCACAGCGCAAGCGCCCGGTGCTGTGTACCGAGTGGCTGGCACGCCACGCCGACTGCCACTTCAGCGAACAGCTTCCGCTGTTCAGCGCTTTTGAAACCGGCTGCTATCAGTGGGGACTGGTGCAGGGAAAAACGCAAACCTGGATCCCGTGGACCTGCTTCAACACCGGGCAAGCCGATCCACAGGCGCTCTGGTTTCATGATGTACTGACCCCGGAAGGAAAAGCCTGGAATGCGCAGGAAATGCGGCTCGTCAAACAGCTGACCGCATTCCGCCAAAAACGTCACGGAGGAAAATAAAATGCAAAAACTGGTTCCTTTACTGCTGGCCTGCTGCTGCGCCGGGATGGTCGCCCCCAGCTGGAGCGCCGATAAAGTCGAACTGCGCTTCTCATGGTGGGGCGGCAAAGCGCGTAATACCGCCACCCTTGAGGCATTAAAAGCCTTTGAAGCCAAATATCCTGATATTACGGTTAAGGCCGAATATACCGGCTGGGATGGTTATTACTCGCGCCTGACCACGCAAATTAACAGCGGCACCGAAGCGGACGTGATCCAGACCAACTGGAACTGGCTGACCATTTTGTCGAAAAAAGGCGACGGCTTTTACGATCTGAATCTGGTGAAAGACCAGCTGGATCTGGGCCAGTTCTCAGCGGAATCGCTGGCGACCACCCGCGTAAACAACAAAATTAACGCCATCCCGCTCTCCACCAACGTAATGCTGTTTTTCTACAATGCCGAAACCTGGAAAAAAGCGGGCATCGACTATCCGAAAAACTGGGATGAGCTGCTTAAGGCCGGTCAGCAATTTAAAAGCAAACTTGGGGACAATTACTTCCCGCTGATCCTCGGCGAGCAGGACGGCCTGCTGTTGCTGCGTTCTTATATGTACCAGAAGTATCAGAAGCCGATACTTGACGAAAAGGAGCGCAAGCTTAACTGGACGCATGAAGAATGGGTGGAAGCCTTCACTTTCTATCAACAGCTGGTGGATAACCATGTCATCCCCAATGCCAAATATATGGCGTCTTTCGGCAAGGGCGTGAACTATGAAATGAAGCCGTGGATCAACGGTGAATGGGCGGGATTATACAGCTGGAATGCGCTGTATCCGGCTGAATCGCAAAACCTGAAAGCGCCGTCCGATTTAGTGGTGGGTCCCTATCCGATGATGCCAGATGCAAAAGATGCCGGACAGTTCCAGAAAACGGCGCTGATGTACTCCATCGGGCGCTCGACAAAACATCCACAAGAAGCGGCGCTGTTGCTGAACTTCCTGGTCAACGATCCGGCTGGGGTCATTCCCGGCGGGCTTGAGCGCGGCGCGCCGTTAAGCAAAACCGCCGATCAAGCGTTACGCGAGAAAGGCATTCTTTCCGATAACGATCCGGTGATCGGCGGACTGCTTCAGTCCTTTGCCCTGCCTAACGCCTCCAAAGCCTCGCCGTATCTGGAAGACGTCCAGTTCCTGACCCAGTTCACCGCCGCGCGGGATAAAATCGATTACGGCAAAGCCTCTGTTGAGCAGGCCGTTACCGACTTTGAAGCCCAGTCAAACCGAATTTTACGCCGCGTCATGCGCTGATCCGTTTTATTAAGGGTTAGGGGGAAATCTCCCCTTAACCTTTCTTCGCGGTGACTCTTCGCCGCCATTAATTTCAGCCTTATGAAACCGTATTTGAGGGAACCCGAATGAAAAAATACCTGTCCCTGCTCCTCGTCTGTGGCTGCTGTGCAGGCGCCCTCACCCCGGCGTGGAGCGCCGAAAAAGTGGAATTACGCCTCGCATGGTGGGGAGGCAAAGCGCGTAATATGGCAACCCTCGAAGCAATGAAAGCCTTCGAGGCGAAATACCCGAATATCAGCGTTAAAGGTGAATTCACCGGCTGGGACGGCTTTTATTCACGCCTGACAACTCAGATTAATAGCGGCACGGAAGCGGATGTTATTCAGACCAACTGGAACTGGCTGACGATATTATCGAAAAAAGGCGACGGCTTTTACGATCTTAATCAGGTGAAAGACCAGCTCGATTTAAATCAGTTCTCTCCGGCTTCGCTGGCCACCACCACCGTGAATGGCAAAATTAACGGCGTCCCGCTCTCCAGCAACGTGATGCTGTTCTATTACAACGCCGTGACCTGGAAAAAAGCCGGTATCGACTATCCGAAAAACTGGGACGAATTGATGCAGGCGGGCCAGACGTTCAAAGAGAAACTCGGCGATAACGCCTTCCCGCTAATTATTGGCGAGCAGGATGGCCTGCTGCTTCTGCGCTCGTATATGTATCAGAAATATCAAAAGCCGCTGCTGGATGAAAAAGCCCGCAAGCTGGCGTGGACGCATGAGGAACTGGTCGAAGCCTTTACCTTTTTAAAAACGCTCACGGATAACCACGTTGCGCCCGACACGAAATACATGGCGTCCTTTGGCAAGGGCATGATGTATGAAATGAAACCGTGGATTAACGGCGACTGGGCCGGGCTGTACGGCTGGAGCGCGATGTACCCGACGCTGGCGAATAACCTGAAAACGTCCGCCGATCTGGTTTTAGGCCCGTATCCGATGCTTCCCGGCGCGAAAGATGCCGGGCAGTTTCAGAAAACGGCGCTGATGTTCTCGCTCGGACGCTCGACAAAACATCCGCAAGAAGCGGCCCTGCTGGTGAATTTCCTGGTCAGCGATCCCGCAGGCGTTCGCGCCACGGGTCTTGAGCGCGGCGCACCTATCAGCAAAATTGCCGAAAAAACCCTGCGCGAGGCGAATATTTTGTCCGATAAAGACCCGTCGGTTCAGGGCTTGCAGCAGTATTACCAGCTACCGAACCGTTCATTCTCATCGCCTTACCTGGAAGATCTTCAGTTCCTGGCGCAGTTTACCGCCGCGCGGGAAAGCATTGATTACGGTAAAAAAACCATCGATCAGGCCGCGACGCAGTTTGAGGAACAGTGCAACCGCATTCTGCGCCGCGTGATGCGCTAAACATCCCGCCGCCCCGTCTAACCGGCGGGGCTAACCTTAAGCAGTTCCCCGTCCGACTCGTCCGTTAAGACATATAAATAGCCATCCGGTCCTGTGCGCACATCGCGAATGCGCTGTTTTTTATCGCCGAGAATGCGCCCGTCTTCCGTCACTTTATTCCCGTTCACGCTCATCACGATCACATCCTGATCTTTCAGCGCGCCGATAAACAGTTTATTTTTCCACTGCGGGAAGGTATCGGCGTTATAAAACGCCATCCCGCTTATCGCCGGGGATTTTTTCCAGTAATAGACTGGCTGTTCCGTTCCGGCGACGATTTCCCCCTTCGCTTCAGGGATCGGCAGCCCGCTATAGTTAATACCCCAGGTCGCCAGCGGCCAGCCGTAATTTTTGCCTTTTTCAGGAATATTGATTTCATCGCCACCGCGCGGGCCGTGCTCGTTCAGCCACAGCGTATTGCTCCATGGATTCATGGCCATTCCCTGCGGATTGCGGATGCCGTAAGACCAGATTTCCGGGCGTGCACCCGCCTGCTTCACAAAGGGGTTATCGTCCGGGATCTTGCCCTGATCGGTCAGGCGCACCACTTTGCCCTGGAGTTTATCGAGATCCTGCGCGGTAGGACGCTGGTTATTTTCCCCCAGCGCGATGTAAAGATAGCCCTTACCGTCGAAGACCAGCCGCCCGCCAAAGTGATTGCCGGTCGAGAGCTTCGGCATCTGGCGGAATACCACCTGAAAATCATCCAGCCGCGTCAGATCCTCACTTAAGCGACCATAGCCCACCGCTGTGCCCGCCTTGCCGTCATCGCCCGCTTCCGCAAAGCTTAGCCAGACGCGGCGCGAATCGGCAAAATCAGGAGCCAGCACCACATCCAGCAGTCCGCCCTGCCCGTTAGCCCAGACGCGAGGGACGCCGGTAATCGGATCGGAAATGCCTTTCCCGGCCTGCCAGTGACGAAGCTGACCGCCTTTCAGGGTGATCAGCAAGCCCTTATCCTCCGGCAAAAATGCCATTGACCACGGATGATCGAGCTTATTTTGCAGCACTTCCACATTCAGCGGGGCCGCCTGAAGCGGAGAAAGAAATAACACCGAACTTAAGACGGAGAGGGTCGCGAGTCGTTGCATGGCAGGCTCCTTATTTGCGCTATGCGTTAAGGTTAGCCAGCGGTCCCGGCGATGCGGTCATATTTACAAAAACTTAATGAAAACGGGGGAGCAGGCTCCCCCGTGGGTCAGGCCTGCGCGAAAGGCGCGGAGGTGCGCAGGAATTGAATACTGTGGGTTAAAATGTTCAGGCAGCTTCCCAGCTTATGGGTATCGATGGTGACATATTGCGGGCAATCGTGATGGCCGCTCATCAGGCACACCGCCGCTTTGGCGACCGATTCCCCGGCATGACGTAACGCTTCAAATTCCTGTGGCGTACAATTTTTCTTTAGCTGCGGCGCGTTCTGCCGCAGTTCGGCACAAAGTGAAAACAGGCGGTTGCGCAAAGCATCGCTTTCGCTGACCGTCATATAGCCTTTGGCCTTACGGAGTTGCAGATAAGCATCAATGTCAACCCGGGCATCAATGAGCTTGTCCAGCAGGCTGTGATGAAATTTGTCAAATGACATGCTATTTCCTCCTGTGTCAGCTATGGCATCTTACACAGTATGCTTAATATTTAAGCAAAAGCATGAACCAGCTCAAAAAACGTACCGATATACGAAATATTTTATCTGATGATAAAAAAACGTTAAGCCCACGACGGAAACTTCCAGTAGAGACTGCGCGCAAAGGCGTGTAAAATCGCCCGGTTTTTTTACTGTCTACTTTGTGAGCTTACTAGAATGCAACAACCGCGTATTGGCTTTGTCTCTCTTGGCTGCCCGAAAAACCTCGTCGATTCAGAACGCATCCTGACTGAGCTTCGCACCGAGGGCTATGATGTCGTTCCCCGCTACGACGATGCTGACATGGTGATCGTCAATACCTGCGGCTTTATCGACAGCGCCGTTCAGGAATCGCTGGAAGCCATCGGCGAAGCGCTGAATGAAAACGGCAAAGTCATTGTTACCGGCTGCCTGGGTGCCAAAGAAGATCACATTCGCGAAGTGCATCCGAAAGTGCTGGAAATTACCGGTCCGCACAGCTACGAACAGGTGCTGCAACATGTGCATCACTATGTGCCGAAGCCGAAGCACAACCCATTCCTCAGCCTGGTGCCGGAACAGGGTGTAAAGCTCACCCCACGCCATTACGCTTACCTGAAAATTTCCGAAGGCTGTAACCATCGCTGCACGTTCTGCATTATTCCGTCAATGCGCGGGGATCTGGTCAGCCGTCCGATTGGCGAGGTGTTAAGCGAAGCTAAACGGCTGGTCGATGCGGGCGTAAAAGAGATCCTCGTGATTTCCCAGGACACCTCCGCTTACGGGGTGGATGTCAAACACCGCACCGGTTTTCACAACGGCGAGCCGGTAAAAACCAGCATGGTCAGCCTGTGCGAGCAGCTTTCTAAACTCGGCATCTGGACGCGTCTGCACTACATCTACCCGTATCCGCACGTTGACGACGTGATCCCGCTGATGGCGGAAGGCAAAATCCTGCCGTATCTGGACATTCCGCTCCAGCACGCCAGCCCGCGCATTCTGAAGCTGATGAAACGTCCTGGCTCAGTGGATCGCCAGCTGGCGCGCATCAAACAATGGCGTGACATGTGCCCGGAACTGACCCTGCGCTCAACGTTTATCGTCGGTTTCCCCGGTGAGACGGAAGAAGATTTCCAGATGCTGCTCGACTTCCTGAAAGAAGCGCGGCTGGACCGCGTGGGCTGCTTTAAATACAGCCCGGTAGACGGCGCGGGTGCCAACGAACTGCCGGATCAGGTGCCGGAAGACGTGAAAGAAGAGCGCTGGAACCGCTTTATGCAGCTTCAGCAGCAAATCTCCGCCGAACGTTTACAGGAAAAAATTGGCCGCGAAATTCTGGTCATCGTTGACGAAGTTGATGAAGAAGGCGCCATTGGCCGCAGCATGGCGGATGCCCCGGAAATCGACGGCGCGGTGTACCTTAACGGTGAAACCAACGTGAAGCCCGGCGACGTGGTGCGGGTGAAAGTCGAAAACGCCGACGAATATGATCTGTGGGGCAGCCGGGTGTAAAACGGTCTGACCTGGCGGGCGACACGTCAGCGAACTGCGTTAAACTTCATCCGTATGGCTGCGAGTATTAACGTAATAAGGACCCTGAGCGATGACTACAATCCCTTTCGACGGCTTCGACCTGACGGATTTCTGGGAAGACAGCGAGTACGCCCGCAAAGACTATATCAGCGACCCGCCTGACGATGCGCTGATTCAGGCACTGGAACACGAGTTGGGTTATCGTCTGCCCGCCTCGTACCTCTGGCTGATGAAAAGGCAGAACGGCGGCATTCCCCGCAACCTGAACTTCCCGACCGACGTAGCGACAAGCTGGGCGGAGGATCATATCGCCATTACCGGCATTATGGGGATCGGTCGGGAAAAGGCGAATTCGCTGGGCGGCAGTTTTGGCAGCCGTTTCTGGACAGAAGAGTGGGAATATCCTGATATTGGTATCGCCATTTGTGACTGCCCTTCCGCTGGTCACGATATGGTGTTTCTCGACTACCGGCAATGCGGCGCACAGGGCGAGCCTGCCGTGGTGCATGTCGATCAGGAAGATGACTACCGCATCACGCCGCTTGCCGAAAATTTCGAAAGCTTTATTCGCGGGCTGGTGCATGATGACGTGTACGACACCTCCGCCGAAGACAAGCAGGCCGATCTGGACATGGCGCAGCACGGATCGTTTTCCGCCACGCTTGCCGACCTGTGCGCTCGCACCGATGCCCCCGCCGATATTGAAAAAGCGATCCGCGAAATCGCCAGGCAGATTATCGAAGAAAAGGGCTTTTTCGCCCTTCATGCCGATGAGTGCTCTCTCCTGCTTTACGATATTCAGTTCTGGCTCTACGCCAGCGCCCACCCGGATGTCACTGCCGGGAAATATCTTGAAGATTACCCGAATATTATCGCATCAGGGTTTGGCAACGATTTCTGCACCGGCGGCTATGCCACCGGCTTTGTGGAAGACTGGCTGAAGGCGCGCATCGCTCAGGGGGATATCGAAGTCAATAATGCCACGCTCTCGGTTAGCGAAAATGCACGCAGGGCACTCGCGAATAAAATAGCCGATTTCTGTCGCTAATGGGTCAGGCATGATGCCGGGACCGGAAGTTTTCACAACCTAAATCGTCACCCGTCAGAAATTCACGGCAGAATTTCTGACGGGATTAAAACGGCATTACCCCTTAATCTTCGGATCCAGCGCATCCCTTAGCCCGTCGCCGAGTAAATTAAACGCCAGCACGGTCAGAAAGATCGCCAGGCTCGGAAAGAGCGCCACGTGCGGAGCCATTACCATATCCGCCCTCGCCTCGTTAAGCATCGCGCCCCATTCCGGTGTTGGCGGCTGCGCGCCCAGGCCGAGGAAGGAAAGGCTGGCGGCGGAGATAATAGAGGTGCCGATACGCATGGTAAAATAGACCACAATCGACGATACCGTGCCCGGCAAAATATGGCTGAATAAAATCGTCATATCGCTGGCCCCGATGCTGCGCGCCGACTCGATAAACGTCTGCTGTTTCAGCACCAGCGTATTGCCGCGTACCAGGCGGGCAAAAGCCGGGATAGAGAAAATCGCCACCGCAATAATGACATTCGACATCCCGCTGCCCATCACCGCCACAACCGCAATCGCCAGCAGGATCCCCGGGAAAGCAAACAGCACGTCGCAGATGCGCATGATGATCCGGTCCCACCATCCTTCGTAATAGCCCGCCAGCAGCCCCAGTACGGTGCCGATAAATGCGCCAATCAGCACCGCAAACACGCCTGCCGTCAGGGAAATTTGCGCGCCCACCAGCACCCGGCTGAAGATATCGCGGCCCAGCGAATCAACGCCAAACCAGTGTAATGCGGAAGGTCCGGCGTTTAGCTGGTCGTAATCGAAGTAGTTTTCCGCATCAAAAGGCGCAATCCATGGCGCGACTGCCGCAACCCCAATGAGCAGTACAACAAAAACGCCCGCCAGCATTGCCAGCGGCTGGCGACGAAACCGCCGCCAGAATTCGTGCCACGGGGTACGCACCCGGTCGGGCTTAACGGCGGGCATCGCGTTGAGAATGGCCTGACGTCGCCAGTTTAACAGTCGCACTTATTTGTACCTGATAGCGGGATTAATCGCGGCATAAAGCAGATCCACCATTAAATTGATAAGAATAAACTCCAGCGAAAACAGCAGCACTTCCGCCTGGATCACCGGATAGTCGCGCATCTCTACCGAGTCGATCAGTAAACGTCCCAGGCCGGGCCAGTTAAAGACTTTTTCCACCACGATAGAGCCGCCGAGCAGAAAGCCAAACTGCAATCCCATCATCGTCACTACCGGGATCATCGCATTGCGCAGGCCGTGTTTAAGCACCACCAGGCTCTCGCTCACCCCTTTCGCTCTGGCGGTGCGCATATAATCTTCGTTCAGCACGTCAACGAAGGAAGCGCGGGTAAAACGCGCCATCACCGCTGCCACCGCCGCGCCCAGCGTCAGCGAAGGCAGGATGTAGTGCCGCCAGCTATCGGCCCCTACCGTCGGTAGCCAGCCCAGTTCGACCGAGAAAACCTGCATCAGCAGCATCCCCAGCGCAAACGCCGGAAAGGAGATCCCGGTCACGGCAAGCGTCATGCCGAGGCGGTCCGGCCAGCGGTTGCGCCAGACCGCCGCGACAATCCCGGCGACGAGGCCAAACAGCACCGCCCAGGCCATACTCGCAAGGGTCAGCCACAGCGTTGGCATAAAGCGGCTGGCAATCTCTTCAGAGACCGGACGACGCGAAACCATCGACTGGCCGAAATCGCCCTGCAAAACGTTGGTAATGTAATGCCAGAACTGCACATGCAGCGGCTGATCCAGCCCCAGCTGCTTTCGCACCAGCTCAATCACCTGCGCGTCAGCTTCAGGACCGGCAATCAGCCGCGCCGGGTCGCCGGGCAACAGATGCACGAACAAAAATACCAGCACCGCCACAATCAGCAGCGTTGGGATCAGCCCCAGCAGGCGTTTAAGAAAATAGTTCAGCATCCTTTTATACCACCGTCATTCCGGCTGACTTTAGCCCCCGCAAGCGGGGGCAACCGGCCCCCAAACTCACTGCTTAAGATCCGCATTTTCAAAGCTAAAGCCCGTATCCGGCATAATGTAGAAGTCGGTCAACGACTTGCTGTGCGCGGACACCAGTTTCTCTACCACCAGCGGCACCCACGGTGACTCTTTCCAGATAGTATCCTGGGCTTCTTTATACAGGCGGGTTTTCTCTTCCGCAGAGGTCGTTTTCAGCGCGCCAGCCAGATCGTCATCAACCTGCTTATTGCTGTAGAAGGCGGTGTTAAACAGCGCAGGCGGCCAGTTTTGGGTGGCGAACAGCGGCGACAGCGCCCAGTCCGCTTCCCCGGTCGACGCCGACCAGCCGGTGTAGAACATCCGCACGCCGCTCTCTTTCTGCCCCTTACCTTCAACTTCCGCCGCACGCTGCCCGGCATCCATCGCCGTGACCTGCGCTTTAATGCCGACCTGCGCCAGCTGCTGCTGGGTAAACTGCAGCACTTTCTGCGCGGTGCTGTGATTGTGTGACGACCACAGCGTGGTGCTGAAACCGTTCGGATAACCGGCTTCTTTCAGCAGTGCGCGAGCTTTGGCGGGATCGTAAGGCCAGGCTTTATAGGTCTGGGCATTGGCAATGGCTGGCGGCACAATCCCGGTCGCTGGCGTGGCATAACCGGCAAAGGCGACTTTCACCAGCGCCTGACGGTTAATCGCGTAGTTGATCGCCTCGCGCACTTTCGGGTTGTCGAACGGTTTCTGCGTCACGTTCAGGCTGATGTAGCGCTGCATAATTGACGGGCTGGCCACCAGCTCCAGCTTGCTGTTTTTTGCCAGCAGCGGAGCCTGCTCGTAAGGGATCGGGAAGGCAAACTGCGCTTCGCCGGTCTGCAACATAGCGGCGCGGGTGTTGTTATCAACCACCGGACTCCAGGTAATGGTATCCAGCTTCGGCAGCCCTTTTTGCCAGTAGCCCGCGTTCTTTTTCACCTTCACAAAATCGGTCTGATTCCAGGTATCCAGCTCATACGGACCGGTGCCCACCGGGTGGAAGCCGATTTCTTTACCGTATTTTTGCAGCGCCGCCGGGGAAATCATCGCCGTCGCCGGATGCGCGAGGATATTAATAAACGCCGAGAACGGCTGCTTCAGGGTGATTTTTACCGTTAACGGATCGACCACTTCGGTCTTATCAATATTTTTATACAGATTGTAGCGCTTAAGGTGATTTTCCGGGTTACTGGCGCGATCGAGGTTAGCCTTTACTGCCGCCGCGTCAAACGCCGTGCCGTCCTGGAATTTGACGTCCTTACGCAATTTGATGGTGTAGCTGAGGTTGTCGTCAGAAACGGTATAGCTTTCTGCCAGCACGTTTTGCAGCTTCATGTCCTTATCAAGGCCAAACAGCCCCTGATAGAATGACTTCGCCACCGCCTGCGACAGCGTATCGTTGGCATCATACGGGTCGAGGGTGGTGAAGTTTGATCCTACCGCGACGACCACATCTTTTGCCGCAAAAGCAGGCGTCGCCGCCAGTGCGGATGCGACAGCGGCGGCAATCAGCCACTTACCTGAAACGAGTTGTGTCATGTGATTCTCCAAAGGTCCAGCCTGTCTTATTTATAATGGCGAAGTGGATCGGGCAACGTAGTGGCCTGGCGCAATCTGCTGTAGCGGTGCCACCGTCACTTCCTCCCCTCGCTTGTAAATGTTTCCCGGAATATCATCCGAAAGCAGCACCGGCTGCGGACGCTGATGCGTCGGGTCGGCCACCGGCACGGCGGCCATCAGCTTGCGGGTATACGGATGCTGCGGGTTTTCAAAGAGCGCGCGGCGGGGGCCAATTTCAACAATCTGTCCCCGGTACATCACCGCGACACGATGGCTGATGCGTTCGACCACCGCCATATCGTGAGAGATAAATAAAAACGCGATCCCCATTTCGCGCTGCAAATCGAGCAGTAAATTGATGATTTGCGCCCGGATGGACACATCCAGCGCGGAGACAGACTCGTCGGCAATCACCACTTTCGGGTTCAGCGCCAGCGCGCGGGCAATACAAATCCGCTGCCGCTGACCGCCGGAAAACTCATGCGGATAACGCCAGGCGTGCTCCGGCTTCAGGCCGACGCGCTCCAGCAGCCACGCCACCCGGCGCTGCGCATGGTCGCCTTCCAGCAGCCGGTGTACCCGCAACGGCTCCATAATCGAGTAGCCTACCGTCTGGCGCGGGTCGAGCGAGGCATAGGGGTCCTGAAAAATAAACTGGATATCCCGACGCAGCGGCTGGAGCTTGCTGACCGGGAGGGTATCAATGCGCTCGCCGTTAAAGGTAATCGTGCCGCTTTGCGACTCCACCAGCCGCAACAGCGCGCGCCCGGTGGTCGATTTACCACAGCCGGATTCCCCGACCAGCGCAAGCGTTTCCCCCGGCCACAAATCGAAACTGACTTTCTCCACGGCATGGACTTCGCGGGTAATGCGATTGAGGATACCGCTGCGCAGCGGAAAACGGGTCACCAGATCGCGTACCTGCAAAATGGGCTTACCGGGGACCACCGTATCCTGTGGCTCGTTGATCTGCGGATCGTCCTGAGGAAGTGGAAAGCGGCGCGGGAGATCGCTGCCCTGCATCGCGCCAAGACGCGGCACGGCGGCTAACAGCGCCCGGGTGTAAGGATGCTGCGGCGCGTGGAAAATCTGCTCCACGCTGCCGGTTTCGACCGCTTCGCCCTGATACATCACCAGCACGCGGTCGGCGATATCCGCGACCACGCCCATATCGTGGGTGATAAAAATCACCCCCATCGACATCTCCTGCTGGAGAACGTCGATCAGCCGCAAAATCTGCGCCTGAATGGTGACATCCAGCGCGGTGGTCGGTTCATCGGCAATCAGCACCGCCGGGCGGCACGACAGCGCCATGGCAATCATCACCCGCTGGCGCATCCCGCCGGATAACTGGTGCGGATAACTTTTCAGCACCGACTCTGATTCCGGGATACGCACCTGCTCAAGCATTTTTTTCGCTTCCGCCAGCGCCTTATGATGATTCAACCCCTGATGCAGGCGGATTGACTCGGCGATTTGCTCCCCGACGGTAAATACCGGATTCAGCGAGGTCATCGGCTCCTGAAAAATCATCGCGATGTCCGCCCCGCGCACGCGACGCATTTGTGAGGCGCTGATGGCATTTGGTTCAATCGTCTGACCATTGCGGCGGCGCAGCAGAAACTGGTCGCTGGTGACGTCGCCGCCAGCCTGCTCAATCAGCCGCATCAGCGCCAGCGCCGTCACCGATTTACCCGACCCGGACTCGCCGACAATCGCCAGCGTCTCGCCGCGTTGCAGGCTGAATGACAGATTGCGCACAGCGGAGAATCGCCCCTGCTCCTGGGCAAATGAGATATTCAGGTTGCTAACCGCCAGCACGTCGCTGGCGGCGAATGATTGACCTTGCGGCAACAGCGTCTCCTTATTCGCGGTAAATTCCAATGGTCGGCGTATCGCCTGCGTAACCCCAGGCGCGATACATGCCTTCGCTATTAAACGGCAGGACCACATTGCCCTCACGATCGACAGCGATCAGCCCGCCGCTGCCGCCCAGCGCGGGCAATTTTTCCATCACCACGCGCTCACAGGCTTCCAGCAGGCTTAAACCGCCGTATTCCATGAGTGCGGAAATATCATAGGCCGCCAGCGTGCGCATAAACACCTCGCCAGTACCGGTACAGGAGACGGCAACGCTGGCGTTATTCGCATAGCACCCTGCGCCGGGCAGCGGACTGTCGCCCACCCGACCCGGCAGTTTGTTGGTCATGCCGCCGGTTGACGTCGCGGCCGCCAGATTGCCTGCGGCATCCAGCGCCACCGCGCCGACGGTGCCCATTTTGCTGCGTTCATCCAGCGGTGCGGCGTGATGATCCAGCCGCAGTTCGCCCGCGCCGCGCGCCTGAAGCAGTTGCTCATAGCGCTCCGGCGTTGAGAAAAGCGAGCTGTCTACGCGCGCCATTCCGTGCTGCACGGCAAAATTTTCTGCACCTTCACCAATCAGCAATACGTGCGGACTGCGCTCCATCACCAGTCGCGCCGCCAGCACCGGATTACGCAGATGGCTGACGCCCGCAACGGCTCCGGCTTTCAGGCTGCTGCCGTCCATCACGCAGGCATCCAGCTCATGGGTTTCATCCCGGGTATACACCGCGCCGATGCCCGCGTTGAATAGCGGACATTCTTCCAGCAGTCGCACGGCTTCGGTGACGGTATCCAGCGCACTTTCGCCTGCGGCCAGCATCGCCTGCCCGGTTTCCACAATCGTCGACAGTGCAGCAATGTACTGCTGCTCCCGCTCTGGCGTCATCAACGCGCGACCGATCGCTCCCGCTCCTCCATGAATAGCAATGACTGCATTTCCCATTAATTTCTTCCCGATGCGACGGCGTGACGGCTTTTTCTATACATATCATTACCGTGGCCGCTTCTTTAGATGAATTTTGAATATAGAAAGATGCAGCGGTGATGTAAAGGTTAAGCCAACGGTGGCATACAGCGGCAAGGCAATTTCTGCCATAATGGCGCAATCGCTTTTTGTCTCCAGGAGTTTGCCATGAATATTAACGCCGGTCTGATACCGCTTGATGATGCCCTTTCGCAGATGCTTAGCCGCATCACCCCGCTGACGGGCGCGGAAAGCGTGCCGCTGGTACAGGCGTTTGGTCGCGTAACGGCGCATGAGACCGTTTCGCCGCTCGACGTTCCCGGCTTTGATAATTCGGCCATGGACGGTTACGCCGTGCGGCTGGCGGATCTTAACGCCGATGCCCCCCTCCCCGTCGCCGGAAAAAGTTTTGCCGGGCAGCCGTTTCAGGGTGAATGGCCGCAGGGAAGTTGCATCCGCATTATGACCGGCGCACCGATCCCGCCGGGCTGTGACGCGGTGGTGATGCAGGAAGAGACCGAAGAGACGGCGGCAGGTATCCGCTTTACGGCCGCCGTTCGCGAAAGGCAAAACATTCGTCGCCGGGGTGAAGATATTCAGGCCGGTGCGACGGTGCTGCCGCGCGGTACCCGTCTGACGGTAGCAGAACTTCCGGTCCTCGCATCGCTGGGTATCGCGGAGGTTAACGTGATACGCAAAGTGCGCGTGGCGCTGTTTTCGACCGGTGATGAACTTCAGTTGCCGGGACAGCCGCTGGCGGAGGGCCAGATTTACGATACCAATCGCCTGACGGTGCATCTGATGCTGGAACAACTCGGCTGCGAGGTGATTAACCTCGGCATCGTGCGCGACGATCCGCAGCGCCTGCGCGAGACCTTTATTCAGGCCCGCGAGCAGGCTGACGTCGTCGTCAGTTCCGGCGGCGTCTCGGTGGGCGAAGCGGACTACACCAAATCCATTCTTGAAGAGCTGGGCGAAATTGCCTTCTGGAAACTGGCAATCAAACCGGGCAAGCCTTTCGCCTTCGGTAAACTGGGCGATAGCTGGTTTTGCGGCCTGCCGGGCAACCCGGTTTCTGCGGCGCTGACCTTCTATCAGTTAGTACAGCCGCTGCTGGCGAAACTCAGCGGTAATACGGCCCCGGCGCTTCCTGCACGCCAGCGCGTGCGTGCCGCCTGTCGACTAAAAAAATCTCCGGGTCGCCTCGATTTTCAGCGCGGCGTGCTGCAACGTGCTGCCGACGGCGCGCTGGAAGTCACCACCACCGGGCATCAGGGATCGCATATTTTTACCTCGTTCAGCCAGGGCAACTGTTTTATCGTGCTGGAACGCGAGCGCGGCAACGTTGAGGCGGGAGAATGGGTTGAGGTCGAGCCTTTTAACGCCCTGCTGGGAGGCTTCTGATGGCAGAAGAACTCAGCGATGCGGAGATGATGCGCTACAACCGGCAAATCGTACTGCGCGGCTTTGATTTCGACGGGCAGGAAGCGCTGAAAGCCGCGCGGGTGCTGGTCGTCGGGCTGGGCGGGCTGGGCTGCGCGGCGGCGCAATATCTGGCGGCGGCAGGCATCGGCACGATGACGCTGCTGGATTTCGATACCGTGTCGCTCTCCAATCTGCAACGTCAGACGCTGCACAGCGACGCCACGCTCGGCCAGCCGAAAGTCGTGTCAGCTCACGATGCGCTGGCGCGCATCAATCCGCATATCCATCTGCGGGTGGTTGACGCCCTGCTGGATGACGCGGCGCTTTATGCGCTTATCGCCGAACATGATGTGATCGTGGACTGTACCGATAACGTCGCCATCCGCCAGCAGCTCAACGCGGGCTGTTTTCAGCACAAAATCCCGCTGGTG
Source organism: Superficieibacter sp. (assembly GCF_032071645.1). Lineage (NCBI taxonomy): Bacteria > Pseudomonadati > Pseudomonadota > Gammaproteobacteria > Enterobacterales > Enterobacteriaceae > Superficieibacter > Superficieibacter sp. The sequence goes on along the minus strand of NZ_DAMAPU010000003.1, from coordinate 9,225 downwards.
TCCGGCGCAGCGATCCGCATGGAGGGGCAAATCAGCGTCTTCACCTGGCAGGACGGTGAGCCGTGCTATCGCTGCCTGAGCCGCCTGTTTGGCGAAAACGCCCTGACCTGCGTGGAAGCGGGCGTTATGGCGCCGCTGGTCGGTATTATCGGTTCACTCCAGGCGATGGAAGCCATCAAACTGCTGGCGCACTACGGCACCCCCGCCGCCGGAAAAATCGTCATGTACGACGCAATGACCTGCCAGTTTCGGGAAATGAAGCTGATGCGTAATCCGGGGTGCGAGGTGTGCGGGGGAGAGTAAACCGTTTCTTGTCACGGGAAGACTCGCTAAGTGCCTGCGGATCTTACGCCTGTCGTGCTGCAAAAGCCCTGTTTCACCCAGGGCATGTCACACGCTGTGAAGCATAAGTAGGCACCGATCGGATTGATGCCCGCGCCAGGGGGATCGTTCAGAGGCCGTTAGCCGTTAATAGTTCGGCGGAAAGCCCGGTCAATTTCAATATGGTTTCACGATCCAGGCCATTTTCAAGCATTGTGCGAACAATGCGCATGGCTTCTTCCTGCTGTCCTTTCAGCTTTCCTTTTAATTCTCCTTTTAGCTCCCCTTCACGTATCCCCTTCTGCCAGCCAGCTTCATGCAGTTGTTCAGCAATGGTCATTAGTTCCTCCTTGTGTTGCGGTAAGCGTTCGGCGATCTGGCGGAAAAACACACTGAAATCAGGCGCATTGCCACATCGCAGCAGGTAATTAAACAGCGTTTCGCGCTGGATAGCGGTAGTGTATCCCAACGCCAGAAGCGAGGCCAGTTGCTCAAGAAGGCTCATTAAATCACGCTGGCGGATGTGTTTTTGTATCAGTTCCAGCAAGGCTACGCGCCGGTGCTGCATAATGTTGTCATCCGGCGTGACGGTGATATCTACCAGCGCAAAAGGCTGAGTATAAATCTGGCGTGCCAGGGTCGGATCGGCAAAGTCATCCAGCCAGCACATCGCGTGTGGATAAGGGCTGACGCTGCCGTGATAAAACAGCATCGGTATCACCAGCGGCAGTTTTTTATAGCCTTTGTCCAGATGACGCTGCATGGCATCCAGCGCGTAGCGGATCAGCCTGAAGGCCATTAACTCCTCCTCCGAGCTTTGATGCTCAATCAGCACATAGATATACCCCTTCCCGGCGCGGGTATTGACGGACCAAAGCACGTCGCTATGGTACGCGCGCATATCCTTTTTGATAAAACTCCCCGGCTCCAGCCGCAGCGTGTTCAGGTCGCAAAGCTGGCGCAGCGCGGGCGGCAGATGAATCTCCATAAAATCCCGCGCCGTGTCGGGATGGCAAAGAAATTGTTTGAACAGCGCATCATGCGGTGTAGAAGTGGTTGCGTGTGTCATGGCGTTCCGTCACCGGGTCATCAGGTGCGATGACTGTATCCCTGGTCGGGGATCAACGGCATTCGGGATTTTGCAGAGTTGCGTAGCGGATTCAGAGAAGAATGCGCCTGTATGTAACGGGTTCATTTTGGTGGAATACAGTACGCAGAATGCGTAATCAAGCGCGATCTATCCCGTGTTGGCTGGTAATTTATGTGTGCATTACCCGGCTGAGTCATTAAAATACATCGCGTTGCCGTTTTAGCCAGGAGCCTGTTTATGACCGTTAAAGTTATCGTCACCGATATGGACGGAACTTTCCTTAGTGATGCGAAAGAGTATGACCGCGAACGTTTTTTAGCCCAGTTTGCCCAGTTGCAGCAGCGCGGGATTGAGTTTGTTGTCGCCAGCGGCAACCAGTATTACCAGTTAATTTCTTTTTTCCCGGAAGTTCGTGACGCCATTTCCTACGTGGCTGAAAACGGTGCGCTGGTTTATGAGCATGGAAAAGAGCTGTTTCACGGTGAGTTAACCCAGCATGAATCGCAGATTGTGATTGGCGAGCTGCTTAAAGATCCGACGCTGAATTTTGTTGCCTGCGGTCTGGAAAGCGCATACGTCAGCGATAACGCGCCGGAAGCATTTATTGAGCTGATGTCTAAGCATTATTACCGCCTTAAACGCATCAAAGACTACGGCGAAATTAACGATAAGCTGTTTAAATTTTCTCTGAACCTGCCGGACGAGCAAATTCCGCTGCTTATTGATGCCCTGCACGTTTCACTCGACGGGGTAATGAAGCCGGTCGCCAGCGGCTTTGGTTTTATTGATTTAATTATTCCCGGTCTGCATAAAGCTAACGGTATTACCCGTTTACTTAAACGCTGGAATTTATCCCCGCAGGATTGCGTCACCATTGGCGACAGCGGTAACGATGCCGAAATGCTGAAAATGGCGCATTACTCTTTTGCCATGGGTAACGCGGGTGAAAATATTAAAGCCATAGCTCGCTATACAACCGACGATAATAACCATCACGGTGCGCTGAATGTGATTCAGGCAGTGCTGGATAACACCCCGCCGTTTAATGAATACCAATAAAAAAATAGCCACTGACGTGGCTATTTCTGGCATTGATTATTCGACGCCTTTACTGCGCAGGTAATCTTCGTAGTTACCGCTGAAGTCCACCACGCGCTCCGGGGTGATTTCCAGTACGCGAGTCGCCAGCGAACTGACGAATTCACGGTCGTGGGAGACGAAAATCAGCGTGCCTTCGTACATTTCGAGTGCCATGTTCAGCGATTCAATGGATTCCATATCAAGGTGGTTGGTCGGTTCATCCATCACCAGAATATTGGGCTTTTGCATCATCAGCTTGCCGAACAGCATCCGGCCTTTCTCGCCGCCGGAAAGCACTTTCGCCGGTTTTTTGATGTCGTCCTGGCTGAACAGCAGACGGCCGAGGAAGCTGCGCACCACCTGCTCATCGTCGCCTTCCTGCTTCCACTGGCTCATCCATTCGAACACCGTCAGATCGTTTTCGAACTCATATTCATGATCCTGGGCGTAGTAACCGATGCGCGCGTTTTCCGACCATTTCACCGTGCCGCTGTCAGCCTCATGCTCGCCCACCAGCGTTTTCAGGAAGGTGGATTTACCGACGCCGTTGATCCCCAGCACCGCCAGTTTCTCGCCCACTTCCAGCAGCAGATTGACATCTTTGAACAGCGGACCGCTCTCAAAGCCTTTCGCCACTTTCTGCACTTCCAGCGCGTTGCGGAACAGTTTTTTGTCCTGCTCAAAGCGGATGAACGGGTTCTGACGGCTGGAGGCTTTCACTTCGTCCAGCTTGATTTTATCGATCTGACGCGCACGGGAAGTCGCCTGACGAGATTTAGAGGCGTTGGCGCTAAAACGGCTGACGAAGGATTGCAGGTCGGCAATCTGGGCTTTTTTCTTGGCGTTATCGGCCAGCAGACGTTCGCGCGCCTGGGTCGCCGCGGTCATATATTCGTCGTAATTGCCCGCATACACGCGCAGTTCGCCGTAGTCCAGATCCGCCATGTGGGTGCAGACCATATTAAGGAAGTGACGGTCGTGCGAAATGATAATCATGGTGCTGTCGCGCTCGTTGAGCACCTGCTCAAGCCAGCGGATAGTGTCGATGTCAAGGTTGTTGGTCGGTTCATCAAGCAGCAGGATGTCCGGGTTGGAGAACAGTGCCTGTGCCAGCAGCACACGCAGCTTCCAGCCGGGAGCGACTTCGCTCATTGGGCCATAATGTTGTTCAACCGGAATGCCGACGCCGAGCAGCAATTCTCCGGCGCGGGATTCGGCGGAGTAACCGTCCATCTCGCCGTACAGCACTTCAAGATCGGCCACTTTGTAGCCGTCTTCTTCGCTCATTTCAGCGAGGCTATAAATGCGGTCGCGCTCCTGCTTCACTTCCCAAAGCTCGGTGTGCCCCATGATCACGGTGTCGAGCACCGTGAATTCTTCAAAGGCAAACTGATCCTGACGCAGCTTACCGATGCGCTCATTTGGATCGAGAGAAACGTTGCCCAATGTCGGCTCTAAATCACCGCCGAGGATCTTCATAAAGGTGGATTTACCGCTACCGTTCGCGCCAATCAGGCCGTAACGGTTGCCGCCGCCGAACTTGACGGAAATATTTTCAAATAGCGGCTTACTGCCGAACTGCATGGTGACGTTACTGGAAACTAACACGCGTAATTCCTGAAAAAGATGTGACAAACCGCTAATTATGCCACTTTCGCACCTGTTTATCACGGATTGAAATTCCCCCGCGCCAGGTGAGGGCTTTTACAGCGCAACGGGAGAGCGAATTATGCCAGGATTCTGAATTAAAATCAGTCGCCTGCATTTGCGGCTAGAATGTATGCAAGGGAAAAAAGTGTGATTTTGCACACATCTGTTTCCCAGCAAACCGGAATGCACATATAATGCGCTCCCAATGATAGTCAGACTTTTAAACCAACAGCCTGTGGCACTGGTATCTTGCATAACATGAAAATGAAACTTACGGTTCTCTTTGCGGCGGCGCTGGCTGTCGTGGGCTTTTGCAAAACAGCTTCAGCCGTCACTTATCCACTGCCGACCGATGGCAGCCGTTTAATCGGCGAAAATCAGGTCGTTATGATCCCTGACGATAACAAACAGCCGCTGGAATACTTTGCGGCGCAGTATCAGATGGGGCTTTCCAATATGCTGGAAGCGAACCCTGGCGTAGATACCTATCTGCCGAAGGGCGGCACCGTGCTGAATATCCCTCAGCAGCTGATCCTACCGGACACCGTGCATGAAGGCATCGTGATCAACAGCGCTGAAATGCGTCTTTATTACTATCCGAAAGGCACCAACACCGTCATCGTGTTGCCTATCGGTATCGGTCAGTTAGGTAAAGACACGCCTATTGCCTGGACGACCAAAGTTGAGCGCAAAAAAGCGGGTCCGACCTGGACGCCGACCGCTAAAATGCACGCCGAATACGCCGCTGCGGGTCAGCCGCTGCCCGCCGTCGTGCCCGCCGGACCCGATAACCCGATGGGCCTGTATGCGCTTTATATTGGCCGCCTGTACGCGATCCACGGCACTAACGCCAACTTCGGCGTTGGCCTGCGCGTGAGCCACGGCTGTGTGCGTCTGCGTAACGACGACATCAAGTTCCTGTTCCAGAACGTGCCGGTCGGTACGCGCGTACAGTTTATCGATGAGCCGGTGAAATCCACCACCGAGCCGGACGGCAGCCGCTATGTCGAAGTGCATAACCCGCTGTCCACCACCGAAGCGCAGTTTAACGGTGATGAAATCGTGCCGGTAACGCTGACTAACGCGGTGAGAAAAGTCACCGATCAGGCCGATGTCGATCAGAACGTGCTGGATCAGGCGATTCAGAATCGCTCCGGGATGCCGGTTCGCCTGAACTAAAAGTTTTGCCGGGCGGCGCAAGGCTGCCCGGCATCATTGCTAGCCGTTATTGACGATGACAATTCCGCTGTGATCGTAACGATAATGACAGTGGGCATATTCCAGCGGCGTACCATCCTCCAGATAAATCACCTGCTCCACCTCCATCACCGGATCGGTTTGCTCGCAGTTCAGATACTGCATATCCAGCGCGTCAGGCTTTAAGGCCCGCACCACCCGGTACGACCCCATGATTTTTAGCCCCAGCGTTTGCTGGATATAGCGAAAGACCGAGCTTTCAAGATGGGATTTATTCAGCCCTGGCACCAGGCTCACCGGCATAATGGTGGCATCAAGCGACATCGGCTCGCCGTTGAGCAGGCGCAGGCGGATAAAATCGTAGACTGGCGCATCGGCATTAATCAGCAGCGACGTCTGTTCTTTTTCGCTGGGGAAACGCAGTTCGAAGCGCACCACCAGGCTGCTGACGGTGCCTTTGTCCTGCCAGGTCTGGGTCGCACCGAAGTAGTCGCTGCCCACCAGGTCCCACTGGGAGAGCTGGTAGAAATTTTTGCGGATAAACGTCCCCTGCCCCTGCCGGGTGTAAACCAGCCCTTCAACAATTAACTGCCGCATTGCCTGCTGGATGGTCATCCGGCTGGTGCTGAACTCTGCCGCCAGCGCAAACTGGTCGGGCAACGGCTCGCTCGCGGGATACTGCTTGCTGATAATTCGCTGCCTGATTTCCCGCGCGATCTGGATGTACTTCGCTGCCATTGCCCTTCCTTTTATCAGTCGATCCCGCTGTTTTTCATTGCCACTCTCTCCGCCACTTTGAGAAACGGCAGGTAGAAGAATACACCAAAGACGATGATGATCAATTGCACTACCACGGCGCGCCAGTCCCCCGCTGTCGCCAGCCAGGCGCTGAGCACCGGCGGCGTGGTCCACGGGATCATCACCACGCAGCGCGACATTAGCCCAAGCGTAGTACAAATCCAGGCGAACAAAATGCCGATGGCGGGCAGCAGGACGAAGGGGATCATCAGCGGAATGTTAAACACAATCGGCAGACCAAAAATCACCGGCTCGTTGATATTAAACAGGCCGGGGGAAATCGCCAGCCGCGCCACCTGCTTCGAGGCTTTCTGCCGCGAGAAAATAAAAATCGCAATCAGCAATGAGAAAGTACTGCCAGTGCCGCCGATCATGCCAAACGTCGGCACGAAAATGTTGTTGATGATATGCGGGATCGGCTGGCCGTTGGCGAACGCCAGCATATTTTCATTGGTGTTAATCAGCAGGAACGGTTCGAGGATCACGCTATTGACCACTGCCTGATGAATACCGAGGGTAAACAGGAAGTTGCCAAAGCTGTAAATAAACAGGGTGCCCGGCAGACTGGTATTAATCAGGCGCAGCGGCTGCTGAATAAGGGTAGTAATCAGATGGATCAGATCGGTATGCAGAAAATTCGCCAGCAGCGCGGCAAAAATCGCAAACAGCGACAGCGTGAGGATCGTCGGGATCAGCGACGAGAACGACTGGCTGACCGCCGGAGGCACGTTTTCGCCCAGCGAAATATGTAGCCGCTTGATGCCCGCGATGCGAATAAAAATCTCGGTGGAGAGCAGGCCGATAATCACCCCGGCAAAAATACCGGTCGTGCCGATATTAGCGAAGGTGAGCACCTGAGTAATATTGACGGTGGCTTTATCACCTACCGGCACCAGCTCAACCTGCATGGGCATCATAATAATAAAGCTACAGATGGCGATGATCACCGCCGAAACCGGATTATCGATATGCTTATTGCGCGCCAGCGACCAGGCGATCATCGGAGCAATTAACAGGGCGGCAATATTCAACGTCCCGTTAATAATCGCATCGCCCCAGAGTTTAAATCTCGTCAGCGTCTCCCCGTCCATCACCCACGGAAACACCACGTTGTTGACCAGCACCGCCAGCCCGGCGAGGATAAAAATCGGCATAATGGCGGCAAAGGCATCGCGCAGGGAGCGCAAATGGACCTGCCCGGCGATGCGGGCGGAAATATCGACAAAACGATCGGTTAACGACTGCATATTTGCATCAGACATAGCAGAACCCTTTCTTTGATAGCCTGAAGAATTCAGGTTGTCGGATTCGGCAACCTGAAATCAGTACATACCCGGTTCGGCAGCGGACTTACATCTTCTCACCGTTGCTGTGGATCACCTGTTTTAGCCATGCGTAGCTTTTTTTCGGCACCCGCTTCAGGTCTTTCAGATCGTGATTTTCCCGGTTGACGTACACCACGCCATAGCGCTTGCGCATATCGCCCTGTGAGCTGAGGATGTCGATCAGCCCCCAGCCGAGATAGCCGATAACCTGCGCGCCGTCTTCAAAAATGGCGGCTTTCATGGCTTCGATATGCTGGCGGTGATAATCAATCCGGTAATCATCCGCAACCGGATTAACCCCGTCCCAGGACTCAATCACCCCGATACCGTTTTCAATCGGGAACACCGGCATCCGCCAGTCGTTGTAGTAGCGGGTGATGATGGTACGAAAGCCAAGCGGATCGATCTGCCAGTTCCACTCCGTCGCCTTCAGCCATGGATTTGGCTTGTCGCCGTGCAGCAGGTAATAGTTCACCGGCGTATTTTCCGGGATCGCATCGCTGTCGAGCGTCCGGCTGGCGTAGTAGCTGAAGGCCATAAAGTCGTTTTTCAGCGTGGCGAACAGCGCCAGATCCTCTTCCCGGTAGATATCGCCGAAGCCTTCGCGCTCCACCACCGCCAGCACTTCCGGGCTGTAACCCTCGCCCGCGTAGACCCGCAGCAGGTTCTGATTAAGGAATTCGTCAAACTGCTGGGCGCAGAAAATATCGCGCGGCTTGCAGGTTGCCGGATAGACCAACTGGTGCGCCAGCATTCCGCCGAACAGTTTGCCGGGACGGGTTTCATGCAGATACTGGGTTAAGCGCATGTGAGCCACCATCGTGTGATGCTGGATCTGATACAGCTCACGCAGGGTTTGATCGCCGCGCAGATAGCCGCCCACCTTAAAGGCTTCCGGCATATGGAAAATGTTCTGCTCGTTAAAAGAGAGCCAGTATTTAACCCGGTCGCCGAAACAGTCGATCATCTTCTGGCCGTAGCGGATAAACGCGTCCATCACGTGGCGGTCGGTAAAACCGTTGTACTGCTCTGCCAGCGCCAGCGGCATGTCGAAGTGATACAGGCAGACCATCGGCTCTATGCCACGGGCGAGCAAATCGTTGATAAAGCGGTCGTAGAAGGCGATACCCTCGTCGTTAAACTCGCCGTCACCCAGCGGGCATACGCGGCTCCAGGCGATCTGAAAGCGGTAGCAGTTCATCCCCAGATCCTGCATGTAATCAAAATCTTCGCGATAACGATGGTAAGAATCGGTGGCGACTTTCCAGTCGGAGGCAAACTCGCTGGCTTCCCGAATATCGTAAACCGACTTCCCTTTACCGCCTTCATTCCAGGCACCTTCGGTCTGCATACTGGAGACCGAGTTTCCCCATAAAAATCCGTCAGGTAGTTTTGCTGTCATAATTAGAGTCCTCGCACAGGTATGTAAAGTCATTTTATTTATATGACTAGTCATATACCCGGCAGGCCCAATCTGGCAAAAACTAATAGACGAAAATGTGAGCGAATTCGAAAAGATCCCGATCGGCGAGCACAAAAAAGCCCGGCAGGTGCCTAATGCTGGTCAGTTAAGGAAACCGGGCCTGATGATTTGGGTTTCAAAGAAGATAAAACGGGCTGAAAGTCTGATGCCCGTTTCCCGCCCTCTCCCTGGCCCTCTCCCCCGGGAGAGGGAACGGTCCGGCGTCGTGACTGGATTTGTCATCTTCACTCAGGCTAAGGGGTCCACCAAACCCCACCCGGGGCACGTCCTGCCCCCTCTCC